>JAICYC010000007.1 GCA_025934395.1 Solirubrobacteraceae bacterium
GCGACGCTTCGCTGCGCGACCTGCAGAGCTTCAGGCGCCGCGGACGCTATCGCGCGGGGGACGGCGGGCGGGGGGAGGGGGCGCTGCGCCACGGCGCCGACGGGGAGCCGCTGCTGCTGAGGGTTCCGCCGGGCACCACGATCGCCGCCGACGGGGACGACGGCGGCGACCTGTCCGGGCGCAGCTTCGAGCTACTCGCCGACGGGCAGCGCGCGGTGCTCGCGCGCGGCGGCTCGGGCGGGCGCGGCAACAAGCAGTTCGCCACCCCCACGCGTCAGGCGCCGCACTTCGCCGAGCGCGGCCTGCCCGGCGAGGAGGGCTGGCTGCTGCTGGCGCTGAAGCTGATCGCCGACGTGGGGCTCGTGGGGCTCCCCAACGCGGGTAAGTCCTCGCTGCTCTCCCGCCTCACGCGCGCCGCCCCGAAGATCGCGAGCTACCCGTTCACGACGCTCTCGCCGGTGCTCGGCGTGATCGACACCGAGGAGCGCCAGCTGGTCGTCGCGGACATCCCGGGGCTGATCGAGGGGGCGAGCGAGGGAGCCGGGCTCGGGCACGACTTCCTCGCTCACGTCGAGCGCACGCGCGTGCTCGTGCACGTGCTCGACCTCGCGCCGGAGCTCAGCCAGGGCGAGGACGCCGACGCGGTCGCCAACCACAGCACGATCGAGCGCGAGCTCGCCGCGCACGATCCGCGCCTGGCGCGCCTGCCGCGGGTGCTCGCCCTCTCGAAGGCAGACCTCGTGCCCGAGGACCAGGCACGGGCCGAGGCCGAGCGATGGCGGGCGCGGCTCGGGGAGCAGGTGCCGGTGCTGCTCACCTCGAGCGCAACCGGTGCGGGCCTCGACGAGCTCGCGCGCGCGCTGCTCGGCGCAGTCGCGGCCGCCGAGCCCGACATCGACGCGCTCTCCGCGCCCGCTCTGGAGGGAGGGGACGTGCTCGCGGAGCACATGGTGTTCCGTCCCGCCGCGCGCAGCGGCTTCGCCGTCGAACGGCTGGGGCCGCGGTCGTTCGCGGTGCGGGGGCGCGGGATCGAGCAGCTGCTCGCGCGCCACGACGTCGACAACGACGAGGCGATGACCTACCTGGAGGGGCGGCTGCGACGGATCGGCGTGATCGGCGCTCTGGAGGCGGAGGGCTTCCAGCCCGGCGACGAGATCCAGATCGGGGGCGTGGCGTTCGAGCTCGACCCCGACGAGCCGCCCGCCTAGCGCGCACGGCGGGGCGCGATCGCGGGCCGCGGGACGGCGGCCCGCGGCAAATAAGCTCCACGCCATGAGCAGGGTCGTGTTGAAGCTCGGATCGAGCGTGGTGGCCGACGACGGCGGCGTCCCGCGCGCAGACGTGCTCGCGGGCGTCTGCGACGTGCTCGCCGAGCTGCACCGGGCGGGCGAGGAGGCGATCGTGGTGAGCAGCGGCGCGATCGCACACGGCGTGCGCGTGATGGGCCTGAACCAGCGGCCCACGACGATCGCGGACCTGCAGGCGGCGAGCGCGGTGGGGCAGGGGAAGCTCTATCGCGTCTACGACGAGCTGCTGCGCGAGCGCGGGGTGACGAGCGCGCAGGTGCTGCTGACGTTCTTCGACATGAGCGCCCGCACCCACTACCTGAACGCGCGACAGACGCTCACCACGCTGCTCGCGTGGCGGGTGCTGCCGGTGATCAACGAGAACGACACGACCGCGACGGACGAGATCTCCTTCGGCGACAACGACTTCCTCGCCGCGCAGGTGGCGGTGCTCGTCGCCGCAGACAGGCTGCTGCTCCTGACCGACATCGACGGCCTCTACACCGCCGACCCGCGCGTGCACCCCGACGCGCGAATCGTCGCGGAGGTCGACGACTTCGCCCAGCTCGAGGAGCTGGAGATCGGGCACACGACCTCGCCGCTCGGCTCGGGCGGGATGCGCTCCAAGGTCGTCGCCGCCGAGATGGCCACCGCGGCGGGGATCGAGACCGTGATCTGCAACGGGTTGCAAACGGCGTCTCTGCGCGCGGTCCTCTCGGGCGAGGGCGGGGGCACGCGCTTTGCTGCACGCCAGGCGCGATACAGCAGCTTCAAGCTGTGGCTGAAGTACGCGAAGCCCTCGCGCGGCACGCTGGTGGTGGACAGCGGCGCAGCGCGCGCCGTGCGTGACGGCAGCGCGAGCCTGCTGCCGGTGGGCGTGGTCGACGTGCTCGGCGACTTCGACGCGGGCGACGCGGTCGAGATCGCCGCCCAGCGCGAGGACGACGAGGGAGGCGGGTCCGCCGGGCCCGGGCCCACGCTCGCGAAGGGGATCTGCAACTACTCGGCCCCGGAGCTGCGCCGGGTGGCGGGGCTGAAGTCCGCGGACGTGCGCGAGGTCCTCCCGCGGGCGACCGAGGAGGCGGTTCACCGGGACTACCTCGTGCTCGGCTGAGCGCCCGCGGGACACTAGGCTGTAGGGCCGATGGCGAGCGCAACCGCATCCGTGGCGGAGGTCTGCAGCGCGGCGAAGAGCGCCTCGCGCACGCTCGCTCGCGCGGACAGCGCCCTGCGCGACGCGGCGCTGCGAGCGATCGCGCAGTCCCTGACCGAGCGCAGCGGCGAGATCCTCGCCGCGAACGAGCTCGACATGCAGGCGGGCGCCGAGGCGGACATCGGCTCGGCGCTGCTGGACAGGCTGCTGCTCGACGAGCGGCGCCTGGAGGCGATCGCGCAGGCGGTGCGCGAGATCGTGGCGCTCCCGGACCCGGTCGGCGAGGTGATCGACGGACATCGCCTGCCCAACGGCCTCGACGTGCGGCGCGTGCGCGTGCCGCTGGGCGTGGTCGCCGTCGTCTACGAGGCGCGCCCGAACGTCACGATCGACGCGACCGCCCTGTGTCTGAAGTCGGGCAACGCGATCGTGCTGCGCGGCTCGAGCACCGCTGCGCACTCGAACGCGGCGCTCGCGCGGGTTGCCGCGGATGCGGTCGCCTCCTGCGGGCTCCCGGAGAGCTGCGTGAGCCTCGTCGCCGGTGGCGGGCGCGAGGAGCTCGCAGAGCTCGCCACCGCGCGCGAGAGCGTCGACCTGATCATCCCGCGCGGCGGGGAGGGCCTGAAGGACGCGCTGCAGGCGGTTGCCACCGTCCCCGTGATCTACGCGGCCTCCGGGAACTGCCACGTGTTCGTGGACGCCTCCGCCGACCTCGGGATGGCGGAGGCGATCGCGATCAACGCCAAGACGCAGCGGCCGGGCGTCTGCAACGCCGCCGAGACGCTGCTCGTGCACGAGCGCTGCGCCGGTGAGCTGCTGCCGCGGCTGCTGCCGCTCCTGGAGCACGCGGGCGTGCAGCTGCGCGGCGACGAGCGCACCCGCGCGCTCGCGGGCCCCGAGGCGCACGTCGAGCCCGCGACCGAGTCGGACTGGGCGACCGAGTACCTGGACCTCGTGCTCGCGGTGCGCGTCGTCCCCTCGGTGGAGGACGCGATCGAGCACATCGGCCGGTACGGCAGCGGGCACTCCGAGGCGATCGTCACCGCCGACGCGCGGAGCGCGCGGGCGTTCCAGCTCGGGGTGGACGCGGCGTGCGTGTACGTGAACGCGTCCACACGCTTCACCGACGGCGGCGAGTTCGGGATGGGCGCGGAGATCGGCAACTCCACCCAGAAGCTGCACGCGCGCGGGCCGATCGGGCTGCGCGAGCTGTGCACCTTCAAGTACCTCGTCGAGGGCGACGGGCAGGTGCGCAGCTGAGCCGCCTGTGCCGGTCTCCCCTGCACGCGGCACCGGGCTCCTCGGCGGCACGTTCAACCCGCCCCATCTCGGCCATCTCGCCGCCGCCCGCCATGCGCGCGCCGAGCTGGGGCTCGAGCGGGTGCTCCTGATGCCCGCGCACGCCTCGCCGCACAAGCTCGACGACGAGCACGACCCCGGCGTGGAGGCTCGCCTTCAGATGTGCCGCCTGGCCGTCGGCGCGGAGCCCGGCCTCGGCGTGTGCGCAGCGGAGGCCGGCCGCGAGGGCCCGTCCTACACCGCCGAGACGCTTGCCCTGCTCCGCGAACGTAATCCCAGCGGCGAGCTGACGTTCATCGTCGGCGCCGACACCGCGAGCACGCTGCCCACGTGGCGCGAGCCGCGTGCGGTGCTGGAGCTCGCGCGGCTGGCGGTGGTGGCGCGCGACGGCACGCACATCGAGCAGGTGCGGCGGCGGCTCGCCCCGCTCCTCGAGCAGGCGGGCGACGCGGCGGATGTGCGCTACCTGGAGATGCGCCCCGTGGCGGTGTCCTCCTCGGCGGCGCGCGCGGCCGCGGCGCGCGGCGAGCAGCTCGCGGCGCTGGTGGGCGAGCCGGTGGCGGCGTACATCGCCGAGCACCGCCTCTACCGCGACGGCGGGCGGCCGGCGTGAGCCCGCAGCAGCTGCTCAGCGAGATCGAGCGCTACGCCGCCGACAAGAAGGCGATCGACATGGTCGAGCTCGACCTGCGCGGCGTGCTGGGGTACACCGACTACTTCGTCGTGTGCTCCGGGAACACCGGCAGGCAGGCGAAGGCGATCCACGACGGCATTCTCGAGGGGCTCAAGCGCGAGCACGGGATGCTGCCGCGCAAGGTCGAGGGCACAGCAGCGGCCGGCTGGATCCTGATGGACTACCTCGACGTGGTCGTGCACATCTTCACGCCGGAGACGCGCGACTTCTACCGCCTGGAGCAGCTGTGGGGAGAGGCGCCCGCGCGCGCCGCCGGTGAGGCCTGACGTTGCTCGCAGGCCCGGTGTGTTACGTCGGGCCGCTCGCTCGCCCATGGGCGATCGCGCCGGGTGGTTGTGGCCTCTGCTGTGGCGCGGTCAGCGCCCGCGTGTTGCTGGGGCGAGCTGGGGGGTTGGGGGGGTTGTGGGGAGCTGGCGCAGGAGGGCGATGATCGCGCCCTGCGTTAGCAGCGCGACGGCGGTGGCCAGCGCGAACGCCGCCCCTGTTCCCAAGGGGCGCAACGTGATCGCGAGGGTGAAGCAGAACAGCGCGAAGGCGCCGTAGCCGCTCAGCAGCCAGCGCAGCAGGCGCTGCGCTTCGGCGGTGCCGTGCTGGGCGTGGGTGAACGTTGCGAGCACGGTGGCGATGATCGGGAACGGCGCGAGCAGGCCGCTGAGCCGCGGCCCCAGCCAGCCGGCGACCCCGGTGAGCGCGAGCACCAGCGCGAGCGCGCAGACCGCGCGCATCGGCAGATCCCAGGAAGGGGGCGTAGAGGGCGGGGAGTCGGAGTCCTGCCCGGTGCGCGGGGTGAGCGCCAGGCCCAGCGCGAGACCCGCGGCGCAGATCGCCAGCGCCGCGCCTGCGGGCACTGTGAGCTCGCTGAAAGCGGCGGTGGCGAGCGCGAACGCGAGCCATCCTCCGAGCATCGCGGCACCCCAGAAGACGCGCTCGGAGAGGCGCGCGTAGACGACCACGAACGCTGCGAGCGAGACCAGCCCGAGCAGCGTGCCGAGCGCGGCGCCCGCGGCGAAGCCCTTGCCGTGGGCGAGCGCGTAGGCGAGCAGGATCGGGCCCGCCACCACCGGCAGCCCCGCGATCAGGCCGCCCACGCGCGGCCCGAAGCGGCGCGCCGTCAGCGACGCGGCGACGACGAAGCTCGGTGCGAGCAGCAGCTTTGTGACCAGCAGCATCGGCAGAGATTGTTGCGCACCGCCTGACGCGCGAGATGTGCTCGCGCGTCCCGGGCGCGTGCTCGGGAGACCGTCAGGCGGCGGCTGCGAGCGCGCGCGCCTCGCGCGCCTGCGCGTCCGAGGCGGCCGCTGCGCGGGCGGTGAGCATCACGCGCGCGCCTCGCGCGGGGCTGAACGTGATCGAGCGCCGCCGTGTGCGTTCGCCCCCGCCCCGGAGCGCGCTCACCTCGTAGCGGGTGAGCATCTCGCGGACCACGATCCGCATCTCCTGCTGCGCGAACGCCGCGCCGAGGCAGCGCCTGCGACCGCCTCCGAAGGGCAGCCATGTGTACGTCCCGGGCCCGCTCTCCAGGAAGCGCTCGGGACGGAACGCGTAGGGCTCGGGATACACGTCCGGGTCGTGGTGGACGAGGTAGGCGCTCACGAAGATCGTCACGCCGGGCGGGTAGGTGACGCCTCCCGCTTCGAACGGCTGCTTGACGTGGCGGGGCTCCGCGTTGGGGATCACGGGGTGCAGGCGCATCGCCTCGGTGATGGTCGCGTTCAGGTAGTCCTCGCCCGCGCCGGCTGCTCCCGGCTTTGCGAGGGCATCGATCTCCGCGCGCAGGCGCGCCTGCACGCGCGGCGCGCGCGCGAGCGCCACGAACGTCCAAGCGAGCTGCGAGGCGGTCGTCTCGTGGCCGGCGACGAGCGCGGTGACCAGCTCGTCGCGCAGTTCCTGTGGGCTCATCGGGTTCCCGTCCTCGTCGCGCGCGGAGAGCAGGAGCGCAAGCACGTCCGCGCCCTCCTCGGGCGCGGCGCGGCGCTCGTCGATCAGCTCGTAGATCAGCTCGTCGACCCGCTCGCCGACCTTGCGCATCCGCGCCGGCGGCCCGACCCGGGCGAGCACGCCTGGGAGCGGCGGCAGGAGCGAGAGCGGGTTCTCGCTGAACGTGAGCAGCTCGGTGAGCAGGGCGCGCAGCTCGGCGAGCTGCGCCCCCCGTTCAAGGCCGAACACGGCGCGCAGGATGATCTCGAGCGTCAGTCGCTGAAAGCGCGGGTGCAGCTCCACCTCCTCGCCGGTCGGCCACGACTCGAGCTCCTTGCGTGTGAGCTCCTCCATCAACCCGTAGAGCGCCTGCATGCGCTCGCCGTGGAACGCGGGCAGCAGCAGTTTGCGCTGGCGCAGGTGGGGGTCCTCGTCGAGCAGGATCACCGAGTTGGGGCCGACCACCGGCTCGAGGATGAAGGCGCCCTCGCCGGGGTGCAGCACATCGGGCGGAGCGGTCAGGACCTGCTTGATCTCCTCCGGGTCGGAGACCATCACCATCGGCGGCTGGCCGAGCATCCGCACGGTGAAGCGCCGCCCGTAGCGCGCGCGGGCACGCTCGATGAACGACGTCGGGCGGCTCCAGTTGGCGAGCGTCTGCAGGAGCACCGGCGTGCGCGGGCCGGGGGGAAGGCTGTCGGTCATCGGACCCTCGCTCTCGTCAGTAGCGGACCAGGCCGCTATGATTGATACCGGTGAGTATATCTACTGATGAGTATCTGTCAATGGGCGCGCTCGATGCCGCGCGGTGACTTCGACCGCAGCGCGCGCAACGCGCAGACCCGCGAGCGCCTGCTCCAGGCGGCAGCCGCCGTCTACGCGCGCCGCGGGGTCAGCGGCGCGACGCTGGACGAGGTGGCCGCCGAGGCGGGCTTCACGAAGGGCGCGGTGTACAGCCAGTTCGGGAGCAAGGACAACCTCCTGATAGCGCTGCTGCACGAGCACCTCGCCACGCAGATCGCCGAAGAGCTGGATCTCTTCGACCTGGAGCGCGATGCGGTCGAGCGCCAGCAGATCGGCAGCGCGCACTGGATGGACCGGCTGAGCGAGAACCCCGACGCGTTCCGCCTGTTCGTCGAGCTGTGGGTGCAGGCGCAACGCGACGAGCGGCTGCGTGAGCGGCTCGCGAACGGGCTGCTCGCGCTGCGCGACGTGCACACGCGCTTTGCGGAAGCCGGCGCGGCGAACTCGGGCATCGAGCAGCCGGCGCACGTGGCGGAGCACTTCGCCACGCTGATCACGGCGCTCGGGATCGGGATCGCGATGCTGCGCCTGATCGACCCCGAGCCGGTGCCGCCCGCGCTGATGGGGGTGGCGCTCGCGTCGCTCGTGCGTGCGGCCGAAAGCGACCCCCAGGCGCGCGAGATGATGGCGACGTTGCCCGATCGCCTGGCCCCTGCCCCCTGAGCACGGACGCCCGCGCGGAGGCAGCCCGGTACGCGCCAGGGGTGCGCTTTGGCCTGCGGCGGGTAGTGCAGTTGGGCACATGGGAGACGACCAGTGGCCGAGGCGGGCCTGAAACCGCTGCACCGCCGCCCCCACGCCTCGCTGGTGCTCTCACTGGCGGTGGCGGCGGGCACGGTCGCTGCGGTCGCCGCGACCGACCGGCCCGCTGCGCTGTGGCACGGGGTCACGCACATGGAGCCGCTGTGGCTGCTCGCCGCGTTCGGCGCTCAGATCGTCGCCTACGTGGGATACGTGCTCGCCTATCGCGCCACGATCTCGCCACCCGGGAGCCCCCCGCTCGAACTTCTGCTCGCGGTGCGGCTCGTCGTGGCCGGGTTCGGGCCGTTCGTCCCGCTCGGCGGGTTCTCGTTCGACCGCCGGGCGCTCGCGGCGGTGCACCGAAGCCGGCGCGACGCGCGCCGCAAGGTGCTCGCGCTCGGCGTGGTCGAGTACCTGCTGCTGGCGCCCGCCGCGTGCGTGTGCGCTCTGATCCTGCTGCTGCAGTCCAGGCACGCGTCGCTCGCGCTCACGCTTCCGTGGGTGTTCGCCGTGCCGCCGGGATTCGCGCTGGCGTGGTGGGCGACGCGAGCAGACCGCGTCCGCCGCCTGGAGCGCTCCCGCTGGGGAGCCGCCCGGGCGCTCGCAGAGGTCCTGCACGGCGCCGCGATCCTGCGCGATGTCGTGCGGCGCCCGCTCGAGCATCCCTCGGCGCTGGTGGGGATGGGCTTCTACTGGGCGGCAGAGATCGCGTGCCTCGGGTTCGCGCTCGACTGCTTTCACGTCGAGCTCGGGGTGCCCGCGCTCGTGGTGGCCTACGCCACCGGCTACGCAGCGAGCAGGCGCTCGCTGCCGCTCGGGGGCGCGGGCATCACCGAGGCGCTGCTGACGCTCGCGCTCGTCTGGGTGCACGTGGGCGGAGCTCAAGCGCTGCTGAGCGTCGTGGCCTACCGCCTCGTGAGCTTCGTCGTCCCCGCCCCCGTCGGCCTGCTCGCGCATGCGTCGCTCGACGGGATGCTGGGCGGCGGCGGCAAGGGCGGCGGGCGCCGGTCTCCCGCGCGCGCGGGCGCGAAGGGCTGACGGTTAGGGTTGCGGGCGTGAGCGAGCTCGACCTCACGCACGCGCACTTCACGCCGCAGCACCGCGGCGGCTCGGGCTCGCCGATGGTGTGCCTGCACGGCATCACCGACACCTGGCGCACGTGGGAGCTCGTGCTGCCGGCGCTCGAAGCGCAGCACGACGTCCTCGCGCCGACGCTTGCGGGACACGCCGGCGGGCCTGCGGTGGCCGGTGCGTTCACGGGCGCGACGCTCGCGGACGCGGTCGAGCGGGCGATGGACGACGCGGGCTTCGAGACCGCGCACATCGTCGGCAACTCCCTCGGCGGCTACGTGGCCCTGCAGCTCGCCGCGCGCGGGCGGGCGCGCACGGTGGTCGCGCTCGCGCCGGCGGGCGGCTGGGCGGAGGGCGACGAGTCGTTCAAGGAGGCGCTCGAGTACTTCGCGAGCACCGCCCCGCTGGTGCGCGCCGCGGCGCCGCACGCCGACGCGCTGATGGCAAGCGAGGACGGCCGTCGCCGCGCAACGCAGTTCACGGCGGTCAGCTACGAGCACATCCCCGCGGGGCTGCTCGCCCATCAGCTCCGGGGCGCGGCCGCCTGCGACGCGCTCGCGGCGCTCACCGAGCTCGCGCTCGCGGACGGGTGGCCGCTCGACGGAGCCGCGATCGGGTGCCCGGTACGCGTGGTGTGGGGGACCGCCGACGCGATCCTGGGCTGGCCGGGCGCAGCTGCGCGCTACCGGGAGGAGCTGCTCCCCCACGCAGACTGGGTGATCCTGGACGGCGTCGGCCACCTGCCGCAGCTCGACGTGCCGCTCGAGACCGCGCAGCTGGTGCTCGGCTTCACGAGCGACTAGCGCTGCGGACGCGGCTGGCTACAGCTCGCGCTCGTAGTAGATGTTCACCGGGCCGCCGGGCTTGTGCTCGGTGCTGCTGAAGCCCATGCTCTCGTAGAGCGCACGTGCGGCGGTGTCGGTCTCGGCGGTGTTGAGGTCGACGTAGTCTGCGCCCCGGGCGCGGGCGAGCTCGAGCGCGTAGGTGAGCAGCGCCCGGCCGATGCCCCTCCCGCGCTCGCCCGGCGCGACGTAGAGCTCGGCCAGGTAGCACTCCTCGCGCGGCGTCCAGATCGAGGTGCGAAAGCGCATCGCCGCCAACCCGCATGGCGGCTCGCCTGCCAGCGCGATCACCGTGTCGCCACCGCGGAGCAGCTCCGCCACGCGGACCGTGAGCTCGTCCACGGGCGGCGCGGAGGCGTCGAACTCGTTGTTGAAGTCCACCAGCAGGCGCGCGATCGCGGGCGCGTCATCGGCGCCCGCGGGGCGCAGGGTCGTGGATCCCGTGCCGGCCACCGGCCAAGCGTAGAGCGCCGGGGCAACTGGCCGCCTCCTCGAGGTCGCACCGGACGGCGCGAACGCGACGGCCGTTCGTCGAGTGCCCACAGGTGGGACAGCAGACGGCCCCGGGTGCGCACCCGGGGCCGTTGCAGTCTCCCCGCCGAGCGTGCCCTCAGCCTTCGGGGACACGCCGGGCGGGTCGAGTGGAGCTAGGCGTGGTGGGAGATCGCCTTCTCGACGGCGATCGCGTCGTGTTCCTCGCCGAGCGCGTTCGGGTGGACCGGTACGCCCGTCAGCGAGCCGATGAGCGGTTCGATCCAGCGCACGCCCGGAGGCTGGCAGACGTCGTGCCCGATGCTCGCCGGGAACGTGTTCACGAACGTTGCGTGCTGTTTGTGCGCCTCGCGCCTGGCCATCGCGGCGCCCGCGATCTGCACGTTGTTGCGGAACCAGCGGAGATCACCGGTCGTCCACGGCATCGCGCTCGGGCAGTAGCCGTGCGCGGGGGTGATGTCGGGGTATCCGACCACGAAGATCTTCGCGTTCGGCGACAGCGCGTGGATCTCTTCGAGTGCTTCTTCGGCGGGACGCTGGTCTTCCCTGAATGTCGTCCGGACGAAGCTGTTGAAGTGTTCACGGCACGGCGCACCCACGTTCGGCTGGCCCGCATCGAGTGCGGTGCAGCCCGCGACCAGCGTGCCGAACAGGTTGTGGTCGTTGCCGCCCATACCCACCGTCACGATTTCGGTGGAGGGGGTCAGCGCGTCGAACTGCGGCGGCTGGTCGGGGAACTGGGCGACGGTGAAGTTTTCGGTCTTCGCGCCGCTGCAGCTCACGTCCGTCAGCGACAGGCCGAACGCTGCGGCGACCAGGTGCGGGTAGTTCGCCGCCGACTGCGCACAGTCAGCAGGGGCGGTGGGGGATGGCGGCAGCACTCCCGGTGCTGCGGTGTAGGAGTCTCCCATCGCGACGTACGACGCGCCCGAGAGGCTGCTGACCCTGTTGGCGTGTCCGTTGCCGTGACCGTTCGCGTTCGCGTTCCCGTTCCCGTGGCCTGCGCTCGCGGCAGCGGGCAGCAGGACCGCGGCGGCGATCGCCAGGAGGATCGCCATCAGGCTCAGGGCCCGTCGTCTGGCGCGGCGTGTCCCGGCGCGCCGTTCGGTTGCGACCGTTCTCATAAAACCAACTCCCTTCGGTGCGCCACGCGACGAGCGAAGCGGCGCCTGCGGTCGCCCGCCAACCGTGGCTCTGGGCCCGCGCCCGGCCAAGCCGGGCGCCTCATCCATAAAGGCTACCCACTGCGGCGCGTCTCGCACCACACAACCGTCCATGCACTGCGGTGGTCACCCGAGACGACGCGCGGCCGGCGGCGGCCAGGAGGGGCCGATGTACCGGCCGTCACGTTCCAGGATGGAGCTAGTCGGGCTCGAACCGACGACCTTCGCGCTGCCAGCGCGACGCTCTCCCAGCTGAGCTATAGCCCCTGGTCAGCCTCCAAGTCTAACGGCCACCCGCGCGCCCGCGCCCGCGACGCCCGCCGTCAGGAGCGCGGCACGAACGACGGGACTTCGAGCTCGTCGTCGAAGTCCTCGTAGCGCCCGACGGCGTCCTCGCGCCGCTCCGTGCGCCGGGTGAATCGGCGCCGGCGTGAGCTCTGATCGTCGGGCCCCGGATCCGGCGGGCCCCCGCCGGCCTGGTCGAGCCGGGCGGTCATGCCGCCGTGTGCGAGGCGCACATCGCGCAGCAGCCGCTCGGCGTTGTTGCGCAGCGACGCGGACAGCTCACGCAGGTTGCGCGACATCTCGCCGCCCTCGGTGAGGATCTCGCGCGCGACCACGTGGGCCTCGCTCGTGATCTCCCGCGCCTGGTCGCGCGCGCGCGCTTTGACCTCGCGCGCCTTCGCCTCCGCGTCGATCAGCATCCGCTCGATGTCGGCCTGCCGTTCGCCGAGCAGCTGGTCGGCGGTCTCCCTGGCCTCCTCGGTCATGCGCGCGGACTCCGCGCGTGCGGCGTCGAGGATCCGTGCGGCATCCGACTCGGCCCCCGCGCGCAGGCGCTCGCCTTCGCGCTGGACGCCTTCGCGAAGCTGGTGGGCCTCGGCCTCGCTGGAGCTGCGGACGTGCTCGCCGAGCGCGAGCGCCTCCGCGCGCAGGCGCTCGGTCTCCTCGCGCGTGCTCGCGCGGGTGTGCTCGGCCTCGGCGCGGGCGGACTCGAGCAGGGTGTGCGCTTCCTCGCGCGCGGCCTCCAGCAGCGCGGCCGCCTCGTCGCGGGAGAGCTCCGCGTCGTTGTGCAGCTTCGTAACGGACGCGAGTGCATCGTTGCGCGTGCTCTCCGCCTGCGCGCGCGCGCCGGCGAGGATCTCCTCCGCCTCCTCTTCGGCGGCGTGCACGCGGATCTCGACCGCCCGATCGGCCTCCGCGATCCGTTCCTGAGCGCGCGCCTCAGCTGTTTCGCGCATCCGTTCGGCGGTGCGCTCCGCAGCGCCCACGATGCTAGACACATGCTCCGCGGTGGCCCGCAGCGCCTCGGGATCGCCCTCGGCGAGGAGCGAGTCCAGGTCCTGCTCCTCGTAGTAGGCGTCCTCCATCGAGCAATCGTAAACCGGACGGGCGGCGGTAAGCCGTACGATCGAGACCCATGGCAGAAAATGTGGGATTCTCGTCCTTGCGGACGTGCTGCGGATGGGCCATGATCGCCGCATGAGCCCAGCACCGAAGCCGCGCCAGATCGCGATCCTGCTCTACCCGGGTGTGCAGAGCCTCGACGTGACGGGGCCGCTGGAGGTGTTCCACACCGCCCACCAGCTGCTCGCGCACGCGGGCAGCAGCGATCGCGGGTACGAGGTCGCGCTGCTCGGAGCCGCCGCTGCGCCGCTGCGCACGAGCAGCGGTCTGCAGGTCGTTCCCGACGCCACGCTCGACCGGGTCAGCGGCCCGATCGACACGTTGATCGTCCCCGGCGGGAGCGGGCACAGGGAGGTGGGGCGGGATGCGCGCACGATGCGCTGGATCGAGCGCTCCTGCGCGCGCGCCCGCCGCACAGCCTCGGTCTGCACCGGCGCGTTCGTGCTCGCGCGAGCGGGCCTGCTCGACGGCCGCCGCGCCACCACGCATTGGGCGTGGGCGGAGCGCATGCAGCGCGAACACCCCGCCGTTGTGGTGGACCCCGAGCCGATCTTCATCCGTGACGGCGACGTGTGGACATCCGCGGGCGTCACCGCGGGAATCGACCTGGCGCTGGCGCTGGTGGAGGACGACACCGACCGCGCCACCGCGTTGCAGATCGCGCGCCAGCTCGTGATGTTCCTGCGCCGCCCGGGCAGCCAGGCGCAGTTCAGCGCAACGCTCGCCTGCCAGCAGCCCGAGCGCGAGCCGCTGCGCGAGGCCCAGCGGCTCGTCGTCGAGGACGTCGCGGGCGATCACACCGTGGAGGCGATGGCGGCGCGCGCGCACATGAGCCCGCGGCACTTCGCGCGCGCGTTCCGCGCCGAGACCGGCTCCACGCCGGGGCGGTTCGTCGAACGCGTGCGCCTCGAGGCGGCGCGCCGCATGCTCGAGGACGGCTCGCAGCCGCTCGGCGCCGTCGCCGCCGCGTGCGGCTTCGGCTCCGCCGAGACGATGCGCCGCGTGTTCCTGCGCGCGCTCGCGGTCGGCCCAGCGGAGTACCGCCGCCGCTTCCACGCCGCAGGCAATGCAGGCGAGCGGGCTGCGTGAGCCGCACGCCGTCCCAGCACCAGCCAACAGAACAAGAAAGAAGGAGGACCGCCCGATGGACATCGCAATCCTGCTGTACGACCGTGTGACCGCGCTCGACGCGATCGGCCCCTACGAGGTGCTGAGCCGGCTTCCCGGCGCCCGCGTGACGTTCGTGGCCGCCGAGGCGGGGCCCGTGCGCACCGACAGCGGCATGCTCACGCTCCTGGCCGAGCGCTCGATCGCGGAGGTGCGGGCGCCCGAGATCGTGCTGGTGCCGGGCGGTCCCGGCGAGGTCGCCGCGCGGGCGGGCGAGAGCGTGCTGGAGTGGCTGCGCACCGTGCACGAGACGTCCACGTGGACCACGTCCGTGTGCACCGGCTCGCTGATCCTCGCCGCCGCGGGCCTGCTCGAGGGGCGCCCCGCCACCTCGCACTGGCTCGCGCTCGACGCCCTACGGGAGCTCGGCGCCGAGCCCACGCTCCAGCGGGTGGTGTTCGACGGCAAGATCGTCACCGCGGCGGGCGTGTCGGCCGGGATCGACATGGCCCTCGCGCTCTCCGAGCGGATCGCCGGTGCGGAGGTCGCGCAGGCGATCCAGCTCGGCGTGGAGTACGACCCGCAGCCTCCGTTCGACGCGGGCTCGCCCGAGAAGGCGCCCGCCGAGATCGTGCAGCTGCTGCGCTCGAACAGCCGCTTCACCACCGGCGAGGCGCAGCCCGCCTGACCTCGCGCGCGCTGCCCCGGGGCGCGGGGCTCCCGATAATCTGCGGCGGGATGGCGGAAAAACGCTACGACCCCCGTGAGATCGAGCCGCGCTGGCAGCAGGTGTGGGCCAGCGAGCGCACCTGGGAGGTCAGCAACGACCCCGCAGGCGACGCCGGCCGCGACGGTGCGCCGGGCCCCTCTGCGCCCAGCTCCTACGTGCTGGAGATGCTCCCCTACCCGAGCGGGGAGCCGCACATCGGACACCTGAAGTGCTACTCGGTGGGCGACGCGATCGCGCATTTCCACCGGCGCCTCGGGCGGCGTGTGCTGCACCCGATGGGCTATGACGCGTTCGGGCTGCCCGCGGAGAACCACGCGATCAGGACGGGCGAGCACCCGCGCGACTCCACCGCCGCGTCGATCTCCTCCTTCCAGCGTCAGTTCCACTCGTGGGGCATCTCGATCGACTGGTCGCGCGAGCTCGCCACCCACGAACCGAGCTACTACCGCTGGACGCAGTGGATCTTCCTCGAGCTGTTCCGGGCGGGCCTCGCCTACCGCAAGGAGGCAGCGGTGAAGTGGTGCCCGCACGACCAGACCGTGCTCGCCAACGAGCAGGTCGACGCCGACGGCCGCTGCGAGCGCTGCGGGGCGCTCGTGGAGGTGCGTCAGCTCGAGCAGTGGTTCCTGCGCATCACCGACTACGCCGAGCGGCTGCTGGGCGACCTGGACGGGATCGACTGGCCCGAGCACGTCAAGACGATGCAGCGCAACTGGATCGGGCGCAGCGAGGGCGCCGAGGTGACGTTTCGCTGCGAGGAGCTCAGCATCGACTACCCCGTGTTCACCACGCGGCCCGACACGCTGTTCGGGGCCACCTTCTTCGTGATGGCGCCCGAGCACCCCGACGTGCTGCGCCTCGCCGAGGGCACGCCCAACGAGATGGAGGTGCGTGCGTACGTCAACAAAGCGCTCACGGAGACCAACGAGGAGCGCGGCAACGCGGAGAAGCCCAAGACCGGCGTGCCGCTCGGGCGCACCGTCACCAACCCCGTCAACGGCGAGCAGCTGCCCATGTACGTCGCCGACTACGTGCTGATGGAGTACGGCACGGGGGCGATCATGGCCGTGCCCGCCCACGACGAGCGCGACTTCGCGTTCGCGCAGGCGTTCGACCTGCCCGTGCGCCAGGTGATCGCGCCGCGCGAGGCCGCGGAAGCGCCGGAGGGCGGCGGGGCGGGCGCCGCCGGGGACGGGCACCCGCCGGAGGACGGCGACGGGGGCACCGCCCGGGCCGGCGACGCTCAGGATGGCCAGCTTCCGTTCACTGCAGACGGCGTGCTGGTGGGCTCGCACCCGGACTTCGACGGCAAGCCCAACCGCGCCGCGCTCGCCGAGATCGTCGCCTGGCTCGACCGCGAGGGCAAGGGGCACGCGTCCGTCAACTACCGCCTGCGCGACTGGCTCGTCTCGCGCCAGCGCTACTGGGGCTGCCCGATCCCGATCGTCTACTGCGATCGCTGCGGGATGGTGCCCGTGCCCGACCTGGAGCTGCCCGTGCGGCTGCCCGAGATCGACGACTACACGCCGAAGGGCCGCTCGCCGCTGGCTGCCGCCGAGGACTGGGTGGCGACAGCGTGCCCGGAGTGCGGCGGCGCTGCGCGCCGCGAGACCGACACGATGGACACCTTCGTCGACTCGTCCTGGTACTTCCTGCGCTACTGCGACGCGAGCAACGAGGCTGCTGCGTGGGACCCCGCGGTGCTGCGCGAGTGGATGCCCGTCGATCAGTACATCGGCGGCGTGGAGCACGCGATCCTGCACCTGATGTACGCGCGCTTCTTCTGCAAGGCGCTCGCCGACCTCGGCCATCTCGACTTCCAGGAGCCGTTCAGGGCGCTCTTCACCCAGGGCATGGTCACCAAGGACGGCTCGAAGATGAGCAAGTCGCGTGACAACGTCGTCTCTCCCGCCGCGATCGTGGAGCGCGTGGGATCGGACACCGCGCGCGCGTACATCCTGTTCGTGGGCCCGCCCGACCAGGACGCGGACTGGGCGGATGAGGGCGTCGAGGGCGTGCATCGGTTCCTCTCGCGCCTGTGGCGGCTGTCCGCCGAGACCGCCGAGCGGGCCGGCACGCCCGTCGCCGAACCGCTCGCCCCCGAGCACGGCGAGGGCGCGGACCTCGCGCTCGTGCGCAAGACGCACTGGGCGATCGACAAGGTCAGCGGCGACCTGCGGCGGTTCGCGTTCAACACCGCCATCGCTGCCGTCATGGAGCTGCTGAACGACTGCTCGCGGCTGCGCGAGGAGGTGCAGCTCGAGACCCTGCGGTTCTCGCTCGCCACCGCCGGCTCGCTCCTGTTCCCCTTCGCCCCGCACGTGTGCGCGGACACCTACAGCCTCCTCACCGGCGAGCGCGTGTGGGAGCAGCCGTGGCCCGAGGCCGACGAGTCGATGCTCGAGAGCGACTCCTACGAGCTCGTCTGCCAGGTCAACGGCAAGGTCCGCGATCGCGTGCGCGCCAGCGCCGACGCCGACCCCGGTGCGCTCGGCGCGCTGTGCCGCGCCGCGCCCAACGTCAAGGCGCACGTCGACGGGCGGGAGATCGTCAAGGAGATCGTCGTTCCCGGCAAGCTCGTCAACCTCGTCGTGCGGTAGGGCTCAGAGCCGCCCCGACCCGCCCGGATCATAGACTCGTGCGGTGCCGTCGCCCGCGCTGAAGCCCGCATACCTGATCCACGGCGACGACCACGGCGCGATCGCGGAGCGGCGCGCCGGGCTGCGCGCGCTCGCCGAGCGGCTGGAGGGCGGGGCGGCGAGCGTCGAGCTGCTCGAGGGCGAGCGTGGTGGCCCCGGCGAGGTCGCCTCCGCGCTGTGCGCGATGACGCTCGCGGTGGGCCGGCGCGTGATCATCGCCGACGGCGCCGAGCGCTGGCGCGAGGACGACGTCGCCAAGCTGCTCGTGCCGGTGATCGCGGACATGCCACCCGACACCACGCTCGCGGTGTTCGCCCGCGAGGACCAGCGTGCGAAGGCGCCCCGCGCCCTGCACGACGCGATCGAGGGCGCCGGTGGGCAGGTGGTTCAGCACGCAACGGTGAAGCCGTGGGAGCTCCCCAAGTGGGTGCGCGAGCAGGCGGAGCGGCTGGGTCTCGCGCTCGACGCCGCCGCAGCCAGAGCGCTCGTGGCGATCGTCGGCGAGCGCCAGCAGCGGCTGCTCCGCGAGCTCGAGAAGCTCGCGCTCGAAGGCGATCCCCCGGCGCCCGGAGGCGCGGCGCAGAAGCGAGCGGTCGACGAGGAGGAGATCGAGCAGCGTGCTGCGCACTCCTCCGAGCGCCGCGCATACGCGCTCGCCGACGCGCTCGTGGGCGGTGCGCGTGGCGAGGCGCTCTCCGCATACCTGCAGCTGCGCGAGCAGGGGGAGCGCCTCACCGGGCTGACGTACGTGATGGCATCGCGCCTGCGAGAAGCGCTCGCGATCGCGCTGCGCCTGCAGGCGGGCGAGTCGCGCGCCGAGGTCAAGCGCGGCCTGCGGATGCCCTCGCGCGCCGCCGACCGGCTGATCGCGGACGTGGTCGCCACCGACCCCGAGCACCTCCGCGCAGCGCTCGTGACGCTCGCGGATCTCGAGCTCGACACGCGCGGCGGGGCGCCCGTTCGGGCCGCCCGCCGCACGCTCGCAGGGGGCGACGAGGACACGCTCGCCGTGCGCGCGATCGAAGCGGTCGCAGCTGGGTCCGACGCCGACAGCCAGCGCGCGGGGGCCGAGCGAGCGCGGGGACGAGGCCGCTGCTAGGAGGAGGGGGCGTCGCCGCCCGAGCCGGCCAGCACGCGCGCGGCACGGGACTTCTTGCGCGCGCCCGTGTTCCGATGGAGCGCGCCGCTCTTGACCGCCTTGTCGATCGTGCTGACGAGCTCGCGGTGGGCCGCATCGGCCTCACCGCGCTCGCTGCCCGCCGCGAGGCCTTCGAGACGGCGGAAGTGGGTCTTGATCGCCGAGGTGTAGCGACGGTTCTCGATCCGCTCGCGCTCGGAGCGGAGGATGCGCTTCTTCTGTGAGTGGATGTTGGCCATCTTCGACGGCCCGCGCGCGTGCAAAACCCCTGCTCCCGCGCCGAGCAGCGCCGTACTATAGCGGCCTTGTCGTCCAGCGCCGAAGCCTTCGCCGAGGAACCTCCGCCTCCGGCGCCGCCCGGCGGCGGCAGGGTCGCGCGCAACACAGCGATCTTCTCGATCGCGACCGGGATCTCGCGCGTGGCGGGCCTCGGCCGGGAAATCCTCGCGGCCGGCTTCTTCGGCACGCGCGGCCCGGCGTCCGCGTACACGATCGCCTCTCAGGTGCCCAACCTCGTCGCGAACCTGTTCGCGAACGCGGCGCTCTCGGCGGCGTTCGTGCCTGTGTTCACCGAACTGCTCCAGCAGGGGCGCCGCAAAGAGGCGGTGAGGCTCGCCTCGACGCTTTTCTGGCTGCTGCTGATCGGCCTCGGTGCGATCACAGCGGTGTTCATCCTGGGCGCGGGGCTGATCATGCCGCTGTTCACCGGGCCCACGTTCGGGTCCGCGCTCGACCACTTCACCGTCAGCTTCTCGCGGATCCTGTTCCCGATCGTGATGCTGATCGGGCTGAACGGGCTGCTCGTGGGGGTGCTGCAGTCCTACGAACACTTCACGATCCCCGCGATCTCGCCCGCGGTGTGGAACGTGGTGATCATCGTCCTGATGGTCCTCCTGAAACCGCACTTCCACGGCGGCTACGAAGACGGCGAGAAGGTCTACGCGCTCTCGATCGCGCTGCTCGCCGCCACGTTCGTGCAGCTCGGGATGGCGTTCGCGGCGCTCGGAAGGATCGACTTCCGGCTGCAGATGTCGATCGACTGGGGGGACCCGCGCATCCGGCAGGTGTTCGTGCTGATGCTGCCCGTGACGATCGGTTTGGGCATCGTCAACCTCGACCAGCTCATCAACTCGGTGTTCGGCACGCTCGTCGACAAGGAAGCGCCGCGCGCGATCGACAACGCGTTCCGGATCTACATGCTGCCGCAGGGGCTGTTCAGCGTGTCTGTCGCCACGGTGCTGTTCCCCACGCTCAGCCGGATGGCCGCGATCCGGGACGCGCGGTCGATGCGCCGCGCGGTGGGGATCGGCATGCGCCAGATCAACCTGCTGCTGATCCCGTCCACGGCCTTCATCGCGGTTCTCACGACCCCGATCGTGCGGCTGGTGTTCGAACGGGGGCAGTTCAACTCCCAATCGACGAGCCTGGTCGCCGAAGCGCTGTTCTGGTTCGCGTTCAGCCTCCCGTTCGCGGGGGTGAACCTGCTGCTCACGCGCACGTTCTTCGCGGTGCAGCGCCCCTGGATACCCACGCGGCTGGCCGCGATGAACATCGTCGTTGACGTGATCGTGAGCATCGGCCTGTACAAGCCCTTCGGGATCGCCGGGCTGATCATCGGCACCGTCGTCGCGAACGCCGTGATGACGGGCCTCCAGCTCCTGCGCCTGCGCGAAGGCTTCAACGGGCGCCTCGAAGGTGCGCAGACCACGATGATCACCGCGCGCATCCTCCTCGCCTCCGCGCTGCTCGCGGGCGTGTCGTGGGTCGTGTGGAGGCTGCTCGCGGACCTTCTCGGGCAGACGCTGCCCGCCGAGATCGTGAGCATCGGCCTCGCCGGTGCCGCGGGCGTGTTCGTCTACGCGCGCGCGGTGCTCGCGATGCGCGTCCCGGAGGCGCACCAGGTGGCGCGGCTGATCCGCGCGCAGCTCGGCCGGGCCTGAGACTTCTCTCTCCGCCCCGCCGGAGGCGACCTCCCCAGACGGGCGCGCGGATGCTCTAGCCTTGCCGGACCGGCGGATCGTCCACTCGGCCGAGGCCTTCGGGTCAGCCGCGGCAACGCGCCTTCGGGCGGCCTGTCCAGGTGGTCGGGAGTGTCAGTTGCCCAGGCACCAGACACAAGTCCTGGGACATAGCAGTACAGCGGCGATCCATGTTCGGGTCGGCCGGGTGGGCCAAAAGCCCGCCCGGCCCTCTTCGGCCCGCCCGTGCGCCCCGAGCCACCATCTATCGTGACGGCGGCCCCATGGACCAGGCACACATCCGCAACTTCTCGATCATCGCGCACATCGACCACGGCAAGTCGACGCTCGCGGACCGCATCCTCGAGCTCACGCACACCGTCTCCGCGCGGGAAATGCGCGCGCAGGTGCTCGACTCGATGGACCTCGAGCGCGAGCGCGGGATCACGATCAAGGCGCAGGCCGTGCGCGTGTTCTTCACAGCGCAGGACGGCGAGACCTACCAGCTGCACCTGATCGACACCCCCGGGCACGTGGACTTCACCTACGAGGTCTCGCGCTCGCTGGCCGCGTGCGAGGGCGCGCTGCTCGTCGTCGACGCCGCGCAGGGCGTTGAGGCGCAGACGGTGGCCAACACCTACCTCGCCGTCGACTCGAACCTCGAGCTGATCCCGTGCCTGAACAAGATCGACCTGCCCGGCGCCGAGCCCGAGCGGGTCGCCGGCGAAGTGGGCGAGCTGATCGGCGAGCAGCCCGACTCGATCCTGCGCATCAGCGGCAAGACCGGGGAGGGGGTGCAGGAGGTCCTGGAGGAGCTGATCGCGCGCGTGCCGCCCCCCGCGGGCGACCCCGAGGCGCCGCCGCGCGCGTTGATCTTCGACAGCGAGTTCGACCAGTACCGCGGCGTGATCGCCTACATCCGCGTCGTCGACGGCGCCTTCCGCAAGGGCGAGCCGATCCGCGCGATGGCAGCGGGCACCGAGGCGGAGATCGACGACATCGGATGCTTCAGCCCGCAGATGATGCCCACCGACCAGCTCGCAGCCGGCGAGGTGGGCTACCTGATCACCGGACTGAAGGACGTCACCCAGCTGCGTGTCGGCGACACGCTCACGACGCGCTCGCGCGCGGGCGAACGCCGTGCCGCCGCCACGGAGCCGCTGCCGGGCTATCGCGAGGTCAAGCCGATGGTGTTCTGCGGCCTGTTCCCGATCGACTCCGACGACTACCCCGACCTGCGCGACGCGCTCGAGAAGCTCGTGCTCAACGACGCGGCGCTCTCATGGGAGCCCGAGACGAGCGACGCGCTCGGGTTCGGCTTCAGGTGCGGCTTCCTCGGGCTTCTGCACATGGACATCGTGCGTGAGCGGCTGGAGCGCGAGTACGACCTGGAACTGCTCGCCACGATGCCCTCCGTGGAGTTCGACGTCACGCTCACGAGCGACGAGGAGCTCGAGGTGCACAACCCCTCCGACATGCCCGACCCCGGCCGCATCGCGGAGATCCGCGAGCCGTTCATCAAGGCCTCGGTGATCGCTCCCAAAGAGTTCGTCGGCGCGGTGATGGAGCTGTGTCAGGAGCGGCGCGGGGAGCACACGGGGATGCACTACCTCTCGCCCGAGCGCGTGCAGATGACCTACGACCTGCCGCTCGCGGAAATCGTCCTCGACTTCTTCGACCAGCTGAAGTCACGCACGCGCGGCTACGCGTCGCTCGACTACGAGCTGGGCGGGATGAAGCCGTCAGACCTCGTCAAGCTCGACGTCCTGCTCGCGGGCGATCCCGTCGACGCGCTGTCGATGGTGGTGCACCGCGACAAGGCCTACGAGGTCGGCCGCGCGCTCACCGAGAAGCTGCGCAAGCGCATCCCGCGCCAGCAGTACGACGTGCCGATCCAGGCCGCCATCGGCTCGCACGTGATCGCGCGCGAGACGGTGAAGGCGTACCGCAAGGACGTGATCGCGAAGTGCTATGGCGGGGACATCACCCGCAAGAAAAAGCTGCTCGAGAAGCAGAAGGAGGGCAAGCGCCGGATGAAGCAGGTGGGACGCGTCGAGGTGCCGCAGGAGGCGTTCCTCGCCGTCCTGGAGCTCGGCGAGGGCTGATGGCGGCCGCCGCCGCGGGACGCCCGGTGCGCGTGCTGTTCGTGTGCCTGGGCAACATCTGCCGCTCCCCTACGGCCGAGGGCGTGATGCGCTCGCTGATCGCGCGCGAGGGGATGGAGGCGGAGATCCAGCTCGACTCCGCCGGCACCGGCTCCTGGCACGTGGGCAGCGCGCCCGATCCGCGCGCCGCCTCGGCCGCGCGGGGACGCGGGGTCGCGCTGTCGGGCATCGCGCGGCAGGCGCGAGCGGAGGACTTCGAGGCCTTCGACCTGATCGTGGCGATGGACCGCTCCAACCAGCGCGACCTGCTCGAGCTCGCCCCCGACGCCGAGGCACGCGAGAAGGTGCGGCTGCTGCGCGAGTTCGACCTCAGCAGCGGGGAGCTCAGCGAGCTCGACGTGCCCGACCCCTACTACGGCGGCGGCGAGCACTTCGAGGAGGTGCTCGAGATCGTCGCCGCGGGCTGCGAGGGCCTGCTGGAGGAGATCCGCGCAGGACGCCTGCCGTGACGCTGCCGCCGCGCTCGCGCGATGCGCGGCCGGTGGGGGGCGGCTACATCAACGAGGCCTTCCGCGTCGAGCTCGCCGGCGGCGAGACCGCGTTCGTCAAGACGCGTGCCGCGCCGCAGCCCGGGGAGTACCGCGCCGAGGCCGAGGGGCTGCGCTGGCTCGGCGAGGCGGGCGGGCTGCGCACCCCCGCGGTGCTCGAGGTCTCCGACTCCTACCTCGCGCTCGAGTGGCTGCAGGTCGGCTCACTCTCCGCAGACGGCGCCGCGGAGCTCGGGCGCGGGCTCGCGCTCGTCCACGCAGCAGGCGCTCCGTGCTTCGGCGACCCCGGGTTCATCGGGCCCGCGCGGCTCGGAACGCTGCAGCTCCCCAACGACCGGTCCCAGGACTGGCCTCGCTTCTACGCCGAGTGCCGGCTGCTGCCGCTGGCGCACGAGGCGGGCGCTCGCGGCCGGTTGTCCGCGCAGGCCGTCGCCCACGTCGAGGGGGTGTGTGGGCGGATCGAGGAGCTCGCAGGTCCCGCCGAGCCCCCCGCGCGGATCCACGGCGACCTGTGGAGCGGGAACGTGCTCGCCGACCACCACGGCCGGCCGTGGTTGATCGACCCCTGCGCGCACGGGGGTCACCGAGAGGTGGACCTCGCGATGCTGCGTCTGTTCGGAGCCCCGCCGCAGCAGACGTTCGACGCATACGAGGAGGTGTCGCCGCTGGCCGACGGATGGGCGGAGCGGGTTGCGCTCTACCAGCTGCTGCCGCTGCTGGTGCACGCCGCGCTGTTCGGGGGCGGCTACGTCTCCTCCGCGGAGAGCAGCGCGCGGGAGCTGGCCATGCGCTGAGGGCCTGCGGGGGCGCTTCAGACGGTTGAGCGGACCGCGTCGGACGGCGCGGGCGCCCGCTCCTGCTCGGGCAGCGCGTCCGCCGTGGGGAGCGTCAGGCGCATGATCGTGCCGCCCCCCGGCGCGGGCTCGGCTGTGATGCTCCCTCCCAGCTGGTCTGCCACCTGACGCACGATCGCCAGGCCGAGCCCCGAGCCTGGCCTGCCGCGCGCCTCGGCCCCGCGGTAGAAGCGATCGAACACGTGCGGGAGGTCCTGCTCGGCGATCCCCCCGCCATGGTCGCGCACGGTCAGCTCGCCCCCGTGCAGCTCCACCCGCACCGCTGCGCCCGGAGGGCTGTGCTTGACCGCGTTGTCGAGCAGGTTCGCCACCGCCCGCTCCAGGCGTCCCGGTACGCACGCGATCATCGTCGGCGCCAGGTCGCGCTCGATCGGCGTGCTCGGCGAATGGCGACGCGTGCGCTCGAGCACGTCTTCCACGAGCAGGTCCAGCCGCACCTCCTCGGAGGCAGCGCGCGGCTCATCGCCGCGCGCGAGCTCGATCAGGTCGTTCATCAGCATCGTGAGCTCCTCGATCTGCTGCACCACCTCGGCGAACATCTGCTGCTGGTCGGAGCTGCTCATCTGCGTCCCCTGCGCCTGCAGGATCTCGATGTTGGTGCGCACGCTCGTGATCGGCGTTCGCAGCTCGTGCGACGCGTCCGCCACGAGCTGGCGCTGGGCGTGCACAGAGGCATCGAGCGCGTCCATCGATCGGCCGAGCGCGTCGAGCATCGCGTTGAAGTTCGCCGCCAGCTGCCCCACCTCGTCGCTGCCCGGCTGCTCGATGCGCTGCGAGAGGTCGCGCGTGAGCGCCACGTGCTCGGTCGTCCTCGACAGGGCGCGCAGCGGCTTGACCGCCGCCCCCGCCACGATCCTGCCCAGCAGCGCTGCCAGGGCGATCCCGCCCACGTCGAGCAGCACGAGGATCAGGCGCAGCCGCCGCAGCAGGCTGTCCACTTCGGTGAGCGGCTGGGCGAGCTGCAGGACGCGACCGCTGCCGAACGGCTCGGAGAGCACGCGCAGGTGCAGGCCCCGCACGCGCGCGTCGGTGAAGTGCGAGGGCCCGCCGTGCAGCGCGAGCTTCCTCGTCGCGCCGTCCACAGGGAGCAGGAAGTGGGAGTTGGAGCGCAGCAGCACCTTGCCGCCCGCGTACACCTGCTGGTAGCCGCGCACCTGGTCCGGGCCCGGCGCGAACCGGCCGAAGAAGTTCGTTCGCCCCGTCGCGAGGCGGCGCAGCTGGCGCGCGGTCAGCGAGGACGGCTGGGCCGCTTTCCCGCCCGCGCCCGAGCCCGCGATGTGGGGCGCCTTCGCTCCCGGCACCCCCAGCGCAGCGTCCACCACCGCGGTCCCGTTCGGCACCGATTCGAGCAGGTGCAGCAGCCGGTTGGCGCCGTGCGCGCGCTCCCGGAGCTGCGAGTCCACCTGGCTGTGGAGCTGGTTGGAGGTGAGCAGGTAGACGAGAATCGACGCGAGCACGATCGCGATCGCCACGGCCGCCGCTGCCACGATCGTCAGGCGTCGCCGGAAGCTCATCGCGCGCGCCTGAGCGCGTAGCCGACGCCGCGAACCGTGTGCACCAGGCGCGGCTCGCCGCCGGCCTCGGTCTTGCGGCGCAGGTAGCCGATGTACACGCCGAGCGAGTTGGAGCTCGACCCGAAGTCATAGCCCCACACGTGCTCGAAGATCGCCGAGCGCGTCAGCACCTTGCGCGGGTGTCGGAGGAACATCTCCAGCAGCAGGAACTCGGTGCGGGTGAGCGACAGCGCGCGCCCGCCGCGCCACGCTTCGTGGGAGTGCACGTCCATGCGCAGATCCTCGAACTCGAGCACGTGCTCCGGCTCGTCGTCCTCGCCGGTGCGCCGCAGCAGCGCCCGCACGCGGGCGAGCAGCTCGCGCAGGGCGAACGGCTTCACGAGGTAGTCGTCCGCCCCCGCGTCGAGCCCCGCCACGCGGTCGTCCACGTCTCCGCGGGCGGTGAGCATCAGAACCGGCGTGCGATCCCCGCTCGCCCGCAGCCGCCGGCATACCTCCAGGCCGTCCACGCGTGGCATCGCGATGTCGAGGATCACCGCCTCGTAGGGCGACGCTCCGAGCCGCGCGAGCGCCTCCTCGCCGTCCGAGGCGCGCGCGACGTCATACCGCTCCAGCGAGAGCGCGCGCGACAAGGCGTTCTGGACGGCTGGCTCGTCGTCAACAACGAGTATGCGTGCCTGCTCTGCCATTGATCGAGCCGTGCTCGGCGGCCCCGGCGTCGCCTTCCGGGGCCGCCGCACGGAGAACCTGGTCATCGGGAGAGAACCGGTTCTCAGGCTAGCGTGATGGCGTTTCGCGATACCCGGATAAGGAAAGCCGAAGAGATTCCTAAGAATCGGGGCTGACGACGTCGGAAGGTGGCTGGCGCAGGCGCCCCGCGGCGCGCAACCGCCCCCGGCCCCGGCGCAGTCGCGCTGTCCCCTGCTGCAGTCGCCCCCGCGGGGCACCACCGTGGCGCGCAGTCGCCCCGCCGCCTCCACGGTCGCGCGCGCGACCGGGCGGGCGAGCGCGGGTCTCGCAAGCGTCCCGTACGCTCGCCCGCCCTCGGTCTCCTCCCTCCTGCTCCTCCTCTTCTTCTCCTCCCGATCGCGGCCGTTCGCCATCTGTCCCGGCGGTCGGTGTGGAAGCCAGCAACGCCAGCGGCCACAGGAGGACGTCATGCCGAGCAGCATCAACAGCGCCATCACGCCCGCGCGCAGCGAGCACGCGCCGCGTCGCCAGAGGACCCGCCCAGCCGATCGCACGCGCGTGCTACTGCGCTTCGCGGACCAGGGCGGCGGCGCCCGCGAGGTGGTCGCACAGCGCCTGGCCTCAGGCGGGATGCTCGTGATCGATCGCGCCGAGCCCGGTGGAGGCGACGAGCGCCTGCTCGCCCACCTCGCCCCCGATGAGCCGTTCGAGAACGCCGTGCTGGCCGCGCGCTGCTACGCGCAGGACGGCCCCCGCGCGGGCCGCCCGCGGCGCGTCCTGCAAGCCGACAGGGACGCGCGTCCCGAAGGCGAGTGCGAGCCGCAGCCCTTTCTGCCGGGGGCATCGGTGATCCGCTGCCGGGGCGCCGCGCGCGCATTTCGCCTCGGCCTCCTCGACGGCGCGATGTCGATCCCCGAGCTCCGCTGGACCGCGGTCGATCGGGGTGGCCTCGCAGCGGAGGCGACCGTGGTGAGCCTGCGCGAGGTGATCGCCTCCGTGGAGGCCTACGAGCCCGCGCTGCGCATCACCGCCGGCGCGCTCGCGGGTGCCCGCGCGACCGCAGCCGGCGCGGTCGGCGGCGATGCGCACTCCTGCTCGGTGCTGCGCCAGGAGCACGCGCGCGTGTGCTCCAGCCCGATCGTGCTCAACCGCGGCCTGCGCGAGGCGGTGCTCGCCGCGCTCGCACGCGGTGACACGAGCATGAGCGAGATCGCGATCCGCTGCGGGCGGGTCAAGCGCGATCGCCGCGGCAACGTCAGCGGGGAGACGAGCTGGCTGGCGCGCCGCATCGGCCTGCTCGCGGAGGGCGGGGCCGCGCGCCCGACGCCCTGGATCCACACCGACGTGCTCGCGCTGATCGCGCGTCGCGGCCTGGCGCTCAGCCCCCGCGAGGTAGAGCTCTGAGCGCCGCGCGAGTGCTGGTGGTGCTCGAACGCCACGGCCCTCGCACCGCGTTGCGCACCGCAGAGCTGCTCGCGCTCCTGGCCGCAGACGGATACGACGTCGCGGTCGCGCACGGCCTCGTCCAGGCGCGCGCGATCGCGAGGCGACGCCCCCCGCACGCGCTCCTGCTGGGCCATCTCGGCGGCCCGGCCGTCTCGCTGGAGATGCTCGCGGAGGTGCCCACGATCAACGGCCGCGTGCGTCCCCCCTCGGCGATCGTGCTCGGGTGCGTCCGTGAGGAGGGCGAGCTCGTGCGCGCGCTCGACGCCGGCGCCGACGACGCGCTCGTGCGCGACTCCTCATACACAGAGCTGAGCGCCCGGCTGCGAGCGCGCCTGCGCGAGCTCGCCGCCGCGCATGCACACGCCACACGGCTCGAGGTCGGCGCGCTCGCGATCGACAGGGGCGCGCGCACGGTGATGCTCGGCGGCGAGCCCGTCGCTCTGCGGAACCTCGAGTTCGAGCTGCTCGCACATCTCGCCCGCGCCCCGCACCGGGTGTTCGGCAAACACGAGCTGCTCGCCGCGGTGTGGGGCTACCGAAGCACCGCGCGGACGCGAACCGTCGACAGCCACGCGCTGCGCCTCCGCCGCGAGCTGCGCCGGCACCACACAGACCCCTGGGTGGTCACCGTGTGGGGGGTCGGCTACCGGCTGATCTGAGCTGCGAGCCGCGCCGCGCTCGCGGCGGCCGCGCACATCTCCACGACGGCGCCGCGACGCGTCCGTCGCAACGCGCCGCGCGGGCCAGTCCGCCGGCGTGACCGAAGGCGCGGGCGTGCGAGCCGGGCGACCGGCGCCGCCCGCGCGCATCCACAGCAACCAGCCGGCGTCGCCGGCTCACACAAGGAGGGACGATGCACCCCACGCATCTCGCCGCCGCGATCGGCGGCAACCCCGGCCTGCATGTCAGGCAGGCCTTCACATGGCTCATCACCGAGGCGCTCCACCTCGTGCTCGGCCTCGCAGCAGGGGCGCTCCTCGCGCGCTCGCTGCGGGCTCGCGGGCTGCACTGGAGCTGGGCGCTCGCAGCGCTCCCCGCGATTCCGCCCGCCTCGGCGCTCGGCGCCCCCGAGCTGACGGTCGCGCTCGCCGCGGCGGTCGCGGCGCGGACCGGAAGGCGCCTGCACCGAGAGGACCTGATGGACGGCGGGGACCTCGCGCGCGCTGCGCATGCACGACGGAGCCCCGGTGACGCGCTGCGCGTCGCGCTGGGCGACACGCTCGGTCGCAGCGGAGCGCCCGCCGGCGCGTCGCGTGAGGCGATGACGCTCGGTCGCGACGATCGCGGGCGTGCGGTGCGGATCGCCGTCGGCGGCGGGCGCCACACGCTCGTGGTCGGCGCCACCGGCTCGGGCAAGACGGTCACGCAGGCCTCGATCGCGGTCCACGCGATCGAGCGGGGCGCCGCTGCGATCGCGATCGACCCGAAGGGCGATCGCGACCTCCGGGAGGCGCTCGCCTCGGCTGCCGCGAGCGCCGGTCGCCGGTTCCTGTCCTGGTCGCCCCAGGGCGGCGCCGTGTACAACCCATATGAGAGGGGCGGCAGCAGCGAGATCGCCGACCGGCTGCTCGCGGCGGAGCCGTTCAGCGAGCCGCACTACCTGCGCCAGGCGCAGCGCTACATCGCGCACGTGGTGAGCGCCCTTCGCGCCGCGGGCGAGGACGTGTGCCTGCGCACGATCGCCGAGCATCTCGAACCCGTTCGTCTGGAGCTGCTCGCGCGCGAGCTGGGGGAGGGCGGACGCGCCACGCACGACTACCTGGACGCGCTCACCCCCCGCCAGCGTGCGGACCTGTCGGGGGTGCGGGACCGCCTCGCGCTCGTCGCGGAGTCCGACGTCGGGCGCTGGCTGGACCCGCGCAACGACGCCGCGCCGCGGTTCGAGCTCGAGGCGGCCGTGCGCGCCGGCGCGACCGTGTGCTTCACGCTCGAAGCCGACCGCCGCCCGCTCCTCAGCGAGATGCTCGGCGCCGCGATCGTCCAGGACCTGCTCGCCACCGTGGCGTCGCTGCAGTCGCAGCCCGTCCCGGCGCTCGTGATGGTGGACGAGTTCTCCGCGATCGCCGCCCGCCACGTGGTGCGGCTGTTCGCCCGGGCGCGCTCGGCCGGCTTCAGCCTGCTGCTGGGCACCCAGGAGCTCGCCGACCTGCGGTTGCGCGACGGCGAGCAGGTGCTCGACCAGGTGCTCGGGAACCTGTCCGTGCTGATCGCCCACCGCCAGGTGGTGCCGGGGTCCGCGGAGCTGATCTCCGCGATCGCCGGCAGCCGCGGCACATGGCGGGTGAGCAGGCACAGCGACGGCCGGCACACGCGCACCCGTGCGCAGGAGCGGGTGCTCGTGCCCGAGCAGGTGGCGCGGCTCGATACGGGGCGTGCAGCGGTGCTGCGCCTGCACGGGGGCGGTGCCGAGGTCGTGCGGGTCGACCCCGCGGGCGTGGAGGTGTCCAGATGAGCCGCACGATCCGAGCCCAGCGGCGCGCGGCAACGCTCGGTTGGATCGCCCGCACCGGTCCCGTCACGGCCGGCGCGCTGGCGGTGCGCGAAGGTTGCGGTCTTGCCTCCGCACGGTCGCACCTCGCCGCGCTCGCGCGCGCGGGGCTCGTCCGGCGGAGCGCGCCGCTGCGCGACGCCCCGCCGCTGTACACGATCTCCCCGCACGGGCTGCGCACGGCCGGCACCCGGGGCGTCGCGCCCGCCCCGGTGAGCGCCGCCGCCGCCGCGCACGCGATCGCATGCGCCGAGGTCGCCGTCCGCCTCCAAGCGCGCTGGCCCGAGCTGGAGGTGATCGGAGAGCACGCGATCCGCGCGCGCGAACGCGACGGCGTACCTTCGTTGAGCTGCCTGGCCGGCACGCTCACCGCCGACGGGCGCCACGTGACGCACCGGGCCGACCTCGCGGTGATCGGCGAGCCGCCGCTAGTCGTCGAGGTCGAGCTGACCGCGAAGGCGCCCGCGCGCCTGGCCCGGATCTGCCGGGCGTGGGCGCGCTGCAGCACGGTCTCCGGCGTGCTCTACGTGGTCTCCGCCTCCGCGCAGCAGCCGGTCGCGCGCGCCGTCGCCCGCGAGCACGCCGGATCGCGAATCGCGATCGTGCGGCTGGCCGCGCTCGGCGTCGCCGAGCGACCCCACTGAGGGGAACCGTCCCAAGAGGCGCCTAGCGTCCGCGGCGGGGGACCAACAACGAGCAGTGGAGGCATGCATGGCATACGACATGGTCAACAGAGTGGTTGTGGTGGGTCGGCTCACCCGCGATCCCGAGCTCCGCGCGCTGTCGTCGGGCTCGTCGGTGTGCTCGCTGCGGCTCGCCTGCAACGGGTCGCGGCGGACGCCCGACGGCGCCTATGAGGAGCGGCCCAACTACTTCGACGTGAGCGTGTTCGGCCCGCAGGGCGAGAACGTCGACCGCCACATGGAGCGCGGCAGCCTCGTCGCGGTCGACGGCCGGCTCGAATGGCGCGAGTGGGACACCGAGCACGGTCGCCGCCAGGCGGTGAGCATCGTCGCCGACAGGGTCCAGTTCCTCGACCGTCCGGGCGGCCGCGGGGAGGAGGGCGAGGGCGGGGAGGACCCCGAGCTCGCAGGCGTGGGCGCCGACGACGGCGCGGTCGCATTCTGAGGGAGCACCGCAGCGCGCTGCCCGGGGCGGCGGCGCGCTGCGGGGCCGCCCCCGGGGCGGCGGCGCGCTGCGGGGCTGCGGCGCCCGCGGGTCCGGCGGCGCCCGCGGTTCCGGCAGCGCCCTGCGCCGCGTAAACTGGCGCGCCGCACGACCAAGGAGCCTTCGAGATGCCAGTGAACACGCAAGCGGTCGGCAAGACCTACGACCCCGTCAACTACGCGGTGGGCCGCGAGAAGATCCGCGAGTACGCGCGTGCGGTGGGGGAGACGAACCCCGTGCACCTCGAGCTCGATGCAGCGCGCGCGGCGGGGTACGCGGACCTCGTGGCACCGCCGATGTTCGCGGTCGTGTACTCGGCCCCGGCGGTGGGCCCGCCGATCTTCGATCCCGAGATCGAGCTCAACTTCGCGATGATGGTCCATGGGGGCCAGGAGTTCGTGTGGGGCGAGCCGGTCGTCGCGGGCGACGAGATCGACACCGTGGCGAGCGTCAAGGACATCCACGAAGCGGACGGTCGGGGCTACTACGTGTTCGAGTCGATCTCGACCAACCAGCGCGGCGAGCAGGTCTGCCGCGGGACGTGGACGAACATCGTGCGAGGAGTGTGAGCCGGTGAGCGAGCTTCAGGCAGGAGCCCAGATCCCGGAGCTGCGGGTGACGCCCGACAAGTTCCTCACCGTCCGCTATGCGGGCGCCTCGGGTGACTTCAACCCGATCCACATCGACGAGGAGTTCGCCAAAGCCGTCGGTCTGCCCGGGCGGATCCTTCACGGCCTGTGGACGATGGCGCAGGTGGCGCGGGCGCAGACCGATGCCGCGGGCGGCCCTCAGCACCTCAAGCGCCTGTCGGTGCAGTTCCGCGGCATGGGGATGCCCGAGCAGGAGGTGCTCGTCACGGGAACGGTGCGCGAGGTCGACGGGTCGAAGGCGATCGTCGACACCGTCGCCGAGCAGGGCGGCAGCCAGATCATCCGCAACGCGGAGGCCGAGCTCAGCATCTGAGCCGGTCCGCCGGCGCCAGGGCGCGGCCTACAATCAGACGCATGCTCACCGCACGCCAGGAGCAGATCCTGAGCAAGGTGGTCGACGACTACCTGCGCTCCGGAGCGCCGGTGCCCTCGCGCACGATCGCCGCAGACCCCGCGCTCGAGTGCAGCCCCTCCACCGTGCGCAACGAACTCGCGGTGCTGGAGGAGATGGGCCTGCTCACGCACCCGCACGTCTCAGCGGGGCGCGTGCCCACCGACGCGGGGCAGCGCTACGTGGTGGATCGCATGCTCAGCTCCGGCGGGATCGTGCACGCGCCGCGGCGACGCCTGGAGCTCTCGCTGATCCGCCGCGAGGTCGACCAGGTGATGCGCGCGACGACCGAGACGCTCTCACAGGTGACCAACCTGCTCGCGGTGGTGTCCGCGCCGTCGATCAAGGCGGCGACCGTTCGCCACGTCGAGGTGCTCGCGCTGCAGCCGCAGGTCGTGATGGTCGTGATCATCACGTCGACCGGCGGCGTGTCGAAGATGCTCGCCACGTTCGATCACAGCGTCGACCAGGGGCTGCTCACGTGGGCGGGCGAGTACCTCAACGACCGGCTCGTGGGCCGCGAGCTGGGCGCGCGCATGCTCCAGCAGCGGCTGTTCGACCCGAGCCTCTCGCCGGTGGAGCTCGCGTTCCTCTCGCGCCTGTCGCCAGCGTTCGGCGGGCTCGCTCAGGACGCCGACGAAGAGCTGTACGTGGACGGCACGGCGCGCCTGTTCGAGACGGCGCGGATCGACGACGTCGCCGAGATGAACGAGCTGATCGAGCTGCTCGAGCGCCGCGTGACCCTCCTGCAGATCCTGCGCTCGGCGCTCGGAGAGGACGGGGTGTACGTCCGGATCGGCAGCGAGAACGAGCTGCCGGCGATGCAGTCGCTCGCCGTCGTGGCGAGCGGCTACGGGATCGCCCAGCGCAAGCTCGGCACCGTGTCGCTGATCGGCCCCGTGCGAATGGACTACGCGGCCGCGATCGCCACCGTGCGGGACGCTGCACAGGAGCTCTCGGCGTTCGTCCAGGACGCCTACGCCGACAATTGATGAGCGGCCCCGTCAACTGAATGCCGCGGGATCCCTACGAGGTGCTCGGCGTGGGCCGTGAGGCCGGCGAGCAGGAGATCAAGAAGGCGTTCCGCGTGCTCGCGCGCGAGCTCCACCCCGATGTGAACGCGCACGACCCGCAGGCCGAGGAGAAGTTCAAGGAGGCTGCGGAGGCGTACGAGATCCTCTCCGACGCGGACCGCCGCGCCACATACGACCGCTACGGGCACGAGGGCCTGCGCTCCGGCGGCTACGCGCCCAACTTCGACGCGTTCTCCTCGATCGGCGACCTGTTCAACGCGTTCTTCGGCGGTGGTGGGATGCGCACCGGCCCGGCCCAGGGCGGCGATGTGGCGGTGCGGGTCGACATCGACCTGCTCGACGCCGCCCACGGCGTCACCAGCGAGGTGGCCTTCGAGGCGATCGACCGCTGCGAGCGCTGCCACGGCAACGGAGCGGAGCCCGGCACGCCGATCGAGACGTGCGAGCGCTGCGGCGGCGCGGGGCAGCTCCAGGCGGTCACGCGCACCCCGTTCGGGCAGATGATGCGCACGATGGTGTGCGACACGTGCGAAGGCGACGGCCGCGTCCCGCGCGAGCCGTGCAGCGAGTGCCACGGCCGGGGTCGGATCAGGCGCGCGCGCAAGATCGAGGTGGAGATCCCTGCGGGGATCGCCGACGGACAGCGCGTGCGGCTCTCGGGCGACGGCCATGTTGGCGACGCGGGCGCGCCCGCGGGCGACCTGTACGTGCTCGTGCGCGTGCGCGAGGACCCGCGCTTCGTGCGCGAGGGCGACGACCTGATCACCGCGCTCGACGTGCCCGCGCCCCTCGCGGCGCTCGGCGCCACGCTCGAGGTCCCCACGCTCGAGGGGAGCACCGAGGTGGAGCTGCCCGCGGGCAGCCAGCCCGGCGACGTCCTCACCCTGCGGCGCGAGGGGATGCCCTCGCTGCGCCACGGCCGCACGGGTGACCTGAAGGTCGTCGTCAACGTGATCGTGCCGCGCCGGCTCACGCCCGAGCAGCGCGACCTGGCCGAACGCCTCAACGAGACCCTCACGGAGGAGAACCTGCGCTCGCACGAGTCGGTGTTCGCCAAGCTGCGCCGGGCGCTCGGCAGCCAGGCGGCGTGATCCGGCTCGCGGTGCGCGTCAGCAGCGAGCACGCGGAGCTCGTGCTGGCGGAGCTGCTCACGCTGTGCCCAGCCGGCGTCGAGGAGGCCGAGCTCGCCCCCGGCGTGATCGAGTACGCCGTCTACGGTGCGCCCGGCGAGCTTCCGAGCCTGCCGGACCTGCACGCGGTCGCAGGCGACGCGCTCGTCGAGGTGCGCACCACCGAGGTCGCCGAGGACTGGTCGGAGCGCTGGAAGCAGTTCCACCGGCCCGTCCTGATCCCGGCGCCCGCGGGCTCCACCGGCGTCCCCGCCGTGTACGTGCGGCCGCCGTGGGAGCCGCCGCGGGGCGCCGCGGACGGCATCGAGATCGAGATCGACCCCGGGCAGGCCTTCGGCACCGGCGGCCACGCCACCACGCGGCTGTGCCTGGAGCTGCTGCTCGCCCACGCCGGCCTGCGCGGGGCGCGCGGCGCGGTGCTCGACGTCGGCACGGGCTCCGGAGTGCTCGCGATCGCCGCCTCCAGGCTCGGCTACGCCCCCGTGCTCGCGCTCGACAACGAGCCCGAGAGCGTCAACGCCGCTTGCGAGAACGCCCGCGTCAACGGCGCCACCGTCGAGGTGCGCCGGCTCGACCTGCGCAGCGATCCGCTGCGTTGGGTCGGCGAGGAGCCGACCGCGCCCACGCTGGTGCTCGCCAACCTGCTCGCACCGTTGCTCGAGCTGCTCGCATCCACGCTCGCCGACGGGCCGGCGCTTCCCGGCGATCTGGTTGCGGGCGGGCTGCTCGACCACGAGGCGCCCGCCGTGGCGCGCGCCTTCGCCCAGGCCGCCGGGATGGAAGTCGTGCGCAGTCGCGAGGAGGGGGGGTGGGCGGCGCTGTGGCTCGCCCGTCCTGGTCAGCCGTCCGCGAGCTCCGTCGCCGCGCACACGTTGGCGCGGTAGATCAGGTCGATCGCCGGACGCACGCCGTTCTCGTCGCCCAGCAGAGACTGCGCCGCCGACAGGGCCGCGCCGATCTTCTCGAGCGCCTCGCCGAAGCTCCCGGGATCCCTGTCGCGGCACGCTGCGACGGCCATGTCGAGCATCGCCTGCGCCGGCTCCAGCGCACCCTGGAACAGCGCGGGCCCGACGAGGCTGCCGTAGTTGTAGACGCGCGCCAGCCGCCCCGAGAGCGCGATCGTTTCAGCGCGGCGGGGGGCCGTCGCCGGGGGCAGGCCCTCGCCGTCGAGCAGCCCTGCCATCGTGCCGCCGAGCACCGCGCGCACCGCAGCGTCGTCGAGCCCGGCCTGCTTGGCCACGCGCAGCGCCATGTACAGCGTCGTCATCGGCATGCCGTAGGGAGGGTCCGACGCGAACACGATCCGCTCGACCGGCACGCGCGCGAACAGCTCGATCACGTCGATCGGGAAGAAGCACGAGATGTCGTAGAGCACGCCCGGATGGTCCGCGAGCCGCGTGGTGAGGATGCCCTGGTCGCAGATCGCGCCGTGCGCGAGGATCAGAACCGCGCCGGGGTGGCGCAGCGCGAGGTCCGCGAGGCCGTCCGCCAGCGGGGGAAGACCGCGGCCCGCGTGGATCAGGATCGGCACCTTCGCGGATTCCGCGAGCGCCCACACGTCGTCCATGTCGCCGCCGTCGAAGACGAAATCCTGGGCGCGGGGGTGGAGCTTGATCCCGCGCGCGCCGCGCCCGAGCGAGCGTTCGGCCTCGGCGAGCGCGCCTTCGGAGGGGTCCAGCCGGCAGAACGGCACGAGGCGGCCGTCGCTTTCGCCCGCCCACTCCAGCACGCGGTCGTTGGGCAGGCTGTAGGACGGCCGCCGCTCGGGGTCGTGCAGCGGAAACACGCACGCGCGCCGCGCCTCCGCGGCGTCGAGCATCGCCAGCAGCTGCTCCAGCGCGAGCGAGCGGCCGTCCTCGTCGAGCCCGAGGTGGGTGTGGGCGTCGATCACTTCGGTGTCCGGCGGGCGCAGCTGTGCGACCTCGGCCAGGAACGGCGCGAGGGCGCTCTCGTAAAGGGATTGATCCATGGCCTGCACCCTATTCTGTCCCCATGGCCTGGCAGGTCGTGATCGCGGGCGGCGGCTTCGGCGGCTTCTACGCCGCGCGAGCGCTCGAGCGCATGCTCCCCGCGCAGAGCGCGCACGTCACGCTCGTGAACTCCGCCAACTTCCTGCTCTACACGCCGCTGCTCCCCGGTGCGGCGGGGGCGACGCTCGACCCGCGCCACGTCGTGGTGCCGCTGCGCGCCGAGCTGCGCCGCACCGACGTCGTCATCGGGTCGGTCAGCGGCGCGGATCCCTCGCGGGCGGTGCTGGGTGTCGACCGCATCGACGGCGACAGGGTGGAGCTCGCCTACGACCAGCTGATCATCGCGCTCGGCTCGGTGTCGCGCACCCTGCCCGTGCCCGGGCTCGCCGAGCACGGGGTGGGCCTGAAATCGCTCTCGGACGCCACGGCGCTGCGCAACCAGGTGCTGACGTGCTTCGACATCGCCGAGTCGCTCGAAGACCCCGCCGAGCGCGCCGAGTACCTCGGCTTCGTGTTCGTCGGCGCCGGCTACGCCGGCGTGGAGGGGCTCGCGGAGCTGCAGGACTTCGCGGTGCAGGCGATCGAGCTGTACCCGCGCTGCCGCGCGCAGGGGATGCGGTGGGTGCTCGTCGACGCCGCCGAGCGGATCATGGGCGAGGTGCCGCCGAGCCTCTCGCGCTTCGCCGAGCACGAGCTCTGCGGGCGCGGGATCGAGGTGCGCACCTCCACCACGCTCGCCGAGGCGGGCGCGCGCAGCGCGAGGCTCTCCGACGGTGAGACGATCGCCGCCCGCACGCTCGTGTGGACGGCCGGCGTGAAGCCGAGCCCCGTCGTCGCGCGCCTCGGGCTCCCGCTCGACGAGGGCGGACGGGTGGTCGTGGACAGCACGATGGCCGTGATCGGCGCGCCCGGGCCCGGCCGGGAGTGGGCGATCGGCGACTGCGCTGCGGTGCCCGACAGCGCCCGCCCCGGACTCGCGTGCCCTCCCACCGCGCAGCACGCCATCCGCCAGGGGCGCCTCGTCGCGCGCAACGTCGTCGCCTCGCTGGCGGGACGATCGGGGCGACCGTTCCGCTACCGCACCAAAGGCGTCGTGGCCGAGCTCGGGCGCAACAAGGCCGTCGCGATCACGCTCGGGATCCGCTGGCGGGGGCTTCCGGCGTGGCTGATCGCGCGCACCTACCACCTGCTGCTGATGCCCGGCGTCGGACGGCGGCTGCGCCTGCTCGTCGACTGGAACGTGGCGCTGGTGTTCGGCCGCGACGCCTCCTCGCCGGGACGCCTCGGGAGCACCACGCCGCTCGGCCACGAAGACCAGCGCAACGGGAGCCTGGCGGCGACCCACGCGGCGCCACCCGCGGTTTGACGGGTCGCGGCGTATCCTGACTCGGGTGGCGATAGCCGAGCAGATCAAGACGGACCTCCAGGGCGCGATGCGCGCGGGCGAGCGGCAGCGCGTGGGGGCTTTGCGGCTCGTGCTCTCGGAGCTGCAGAAGGCCGCCAAGGAGGGGAGCGACGACGAGCTCGCCGTGCTTCGGCGCGAGCGCAAGCGCCGGCTCGAGGCCGCCGGCGCCTACCGCGAGGCGGGTCGCGACGACCTCGCCGACGGCGAGCAGCACGAGGCGGAGCTGATCGGCTCCTACCTGCCCGCGGAGCTGTCCGACGAGGAGCTCGCCGCGATCGTGCAGGACGCCGTTCGCAACAGCGGCGCCAGCTCGGCCAAGGAGATGGGGGTCGCGATGAAGCACGCCATGGCGGCCGTGGACGGGCGCGCCGACGGCAAGCGAGTATCGGGGCTCGTCCGCGCGGCGCTGCAGGCATGAGGACGCAGCTGGAGCTCTCCAACGAAGTCGCCGCGGAGCTGGCCGGCAGCCAGGACGCCGTGCTGCGCGCGCTCGAGGAGCACCTCGACTGCAAGGTCTACCTGCGCGGGAACCTGATCACGCTCGAGGGCGAGGAGAACGATGTGCTCACCGGTGAGCGGGTCGTGCGCGAGCTTGCCGACCTGATCGCCCGCGGTCACCAGATCGGGCCCGGGACGATCACCGCGGTGACAGGGGCGCTCGACGCGCACGAATCCCCCGCCCGGGTCCTGGAGGACATCGTCTGGAGCCACCGCAGCCTGCGCGTCGCGCCGAAGACCGTCAACCAGAAGCGCTACGTGGACTCGGTGCGCTCCAGCACGGTCACGTTCGGCGTGGGCCCCGCCGGGACGGGCAAGACCTTCCTCGCCGTCGCGATGGCCGCCGCGGCGCTCTCGCGCCACGAGGTCAACAGGATCATCCTCACGCGCCCCGCCGTCGAGGCGGGAGAGCGCCTCGGGTTCCTGCCGGGGGACCTGATGGCGAAGGTCGACCCCTACCTGCGCCCGCTGTTCGACGCGCTGCACGACATGCTCGACCCGGAGAAGGTGTCCCAGTACATCGACCGCGGGGTGATCGAGATCGCGCCGCTCGCGTTCATGCGCGGCAGGACGCTCAACGACTCTTTCGTGATCCTCGACGAGGCGCAGAACACGACGCCCGAGCAGATGAAGATGTTCCTCACGAGGCTCGGGTTCGGCTCGCGGATGGTCGTCACCGGTGACATCACGCAGGTCGACCTCCCTCGCGAGCAGCAGTCGGGGCTGATCGCGGTCGCCGAGGTCCTGCAGAACATCGAGGGGATCGACTTCGTTCGCTTCGGCGGAGAGGACGTGGTCCGGCACAAGCTCGTGCAGCGCATCGTCGAGGCCTACGACGATCACTCCAAACGCCCGCTCGACGCCCCGGCCACCGCAGCCGAGGCACAGCGCGCGCTCTCACGCAGCGCGAAGCGCTCGATCCGCAGCGCCTAGCGGGATGCTCGAGGTGGAGGTCCTGCGCGCGCCGCGCTCCGCCGGTGCGCCCACGCGCGCGGAGATCCGCGAGCTGTGCCGCGCCGCCGCGGAGCGCTTTGCCGTCGGCGACGGCCATGTGGCGGTCGAGTTCGTCGACGCCGAGCGGATCGCCGCCCTGAACGCCGCGCATCGGGGTCGTTCCACGGCGACCGACGTGCTCTCGTTCCCCGTCGACGGGCCCCAGGGGCCCCCGCCGCGAGAGCTCGGGGACGTGGTGATCTGCCCGGAGCACACCGCCGACGTGCGGGAGGCCGTCGTCCACGGGATGCTGCACCTCCTCGGCATGGACCACGAGCGCGACGACGGCGAGATGCTCGCGCTCCAGGACGAGCTGCTCGCCGCACGGCGCCCGTGACCCGCAGCGGCTTCGTCGCGCTCGCCGGGCGCCCCAACGTGGGCAAGTCGACGTTCGTGAACGCCGTCGTCGGCGAGAAGGTCGCGATCGTCTCCGACCGGCCGCAGACCACGCGACGTGCGATCCGCGGGGTGCGTCACGACGGCGACCGCGAGCTGGTCCTCGTCGACCTGCCGGGCGTGCAGCGGCCGCGCGACGCCCTCACCGCGCGGATGGCGAGGCGCGTGACGCACGAGCTGGACGGTGCCGACGCGGCGCTGCTGATGCTCGGCGGCGACCAGGGTGTGGGCCCGGGCGACCGCTTCATCGCGCGCGAGCTCGCCGCCGGCGAGCTGCCCGTCACGATCGCGGTGAACAAGATCGACCGGCTCGCTCGGTCCGCGCTGCTCGCCACCCTGACCGAGGCGGCGGAGCTGGGGGTGGGGGACGAGGTGTTCCCGATCTCCGCGCGCACCGGCGACGGCGTGCCCGAGCTGCTCGCGCACCTCGCCGAGCTGTTGCCCGAGGCCCCTTTCATGTACGAGGCGGGTGCCACCTCCGACCAGCCGCGCGAGCAGCTGGTCGCGGAGCTGATCCGCGAGGCTGCGGTGCGGCGCACGTTCCGCGAGCTCCCGCATGCCGTCGAGGTGGTCGTGGACGAGATCGAGGAGCCACGCGAGGGACTCACCCGCGTGCGCGCGCTGATCTGGGTCGAGAGCGAGTCGCAGAAGGGGATCCTGATCGGGGCGCGGGGCCGGATGGTGAAGGCGATCGGGACCGCCGCCCGGCGCGAGCTCGAAGCCGCCCTCGGCACCGCCGTGCACCTCGACCTCTCCGTGCGCGTACGGCGCGACTGGCGGGGCGATGAGGCGCTGCTCGACCGCCTGGGGATCGAGTAGTCGCCGCTACACGCGCGGGTCGAGCTGCCCGGCGAGCCTCGCGAGGGCGGCGCGATCGAGCGCAGCGCCCCACAGGAACGGCACGCTCACGACCTCGAGCTCGTGGCGGCGCAGGCGCGCAACCTGGTTCTGCTGCAGGCGCGCGCGCTCGTGCACCGAGTGCGCAGCGTGCGCCGCCGCGCGCAGCAGCTCGCGATCGGATCGTGCGGTGCGCCGCCCGCCGGAGCGCGAGCCGTCCGCGCCGTCGAGCTTCGCGATCCGGGCCATCTCCTGGGCGCTGAAGCGGCGGGGGAGCACCGCGTTGACGAGGACCGCGTCGAGGCCGCGGCCGAGCGCCTCGCGCAGCGCCCCGTCGAGCTCGATCGCCTCGCTGACCGCCATCTCGCTGGCGTGTGAGACGGCCACGTGCGCGCTGCGGCGCCGGTCGCCGAGCAGATCCTGCACGCGGTCCGCCTGCGCCGCCACGGGGCCCACACGGGCGATCGCCCCGAACGTCTGCGGGGAGCGCAGCAGTCCGAGCGCGTGGCCCGTGGCGGGCGCGTCGAGGATCACGAGGTCGTATCCCCGCGCGCGCCGCTTCCAGCGCTTGCCCTGGGTGAGCTCCCAGACCTTCACCATCGCGAACAGCTCCTTGGCGCCCGGCGCGGCGGCCGCGAAGTACTGGAACGTGGAGCTCCCGGCGAGCACTTTGCCGGGGATCCGGCCGCCCAGCTCCTGCACCCACTCCAGCAGCACGCGGTCGGGGTCGATCGTCGTCGCCCACAGCCGCTCGGCGAGCTCCACCTCGGCGCCGGGCTCTCCGTCGGGCGCCACCCCGAACAGCTCCGGCACGCGCCGCTGGTCGCCGACCTCGACCACGATCGTGCGTGCGCCGCGTTCGCTCGCGAGCAGCGCCAGCGAGGCGGCGAGCGTCGTCTTGCCGACGCCGCCCTTGCCGGTGACCACGACCAGATCGCGCTCGAGCAGGCCTTCCATCGACGGGCAGTCTCGCACCCGGCGCACCTACAATCGGACGATGGACAACGCCACGACCGATCGCGCTGCGCTCTTGGAGCTGGTCGCCTTCGACGAGGAAGGCCTCGTGCCGTGCGTGGTCCAGGACTGGCACAGCGGCGAGGTCCTCACGCTCGCGTACATGAACGAGCTCGCGCTGCAGCGCACGTGCGAGTCGGGCGAGCTCCATCTCTACAGCCGCTCGCGCAGAGAGCAATGGCACAAGGGCGAAACGAGCGGCAACACCCAGGCGGTGCGCGCGCTGCGCCTGGACTGCGACGGCGACACGCTGCTCGCGCTCGTGGAGCCCGCCGGCCCGGCGTGCCACACGGGCGAGCGCACCTGCTTCCACCGCGGGGAGCGCGAGGCGCCGGCCCCCCACGAGACGCTGCCGGAGCTCGAGCGCACGCTCGCGCAACGCGCGCACGAGCGGCCCGCCGGCTCCTACACGGTCGCGCTGCTCGGCGATCCCGACCGGATCGGCGAGAAGGTGATGGAGGAGGCCGAGGAGGTCGCGCGCGCGGCCCGCGAGGAGTCGGACGCGCGGGTCGATGAAGAGGCCGCCGACGTCCTCTACCACCTGCTCGTGCTGATGCGCAGCCGCGGACGCTCGCTCGCCGACGCGGAGCGCGTGCTCGATGGCCGTCGCGCCTAGCGAGCAGCCACCCAGGGGCCCGCGAACGGGGGCCGGTGAGCTGTCGCCCTCGCTCGAGCAGGCGCGCGAGCTCGCTGGCGAGCACAACCTGATCCCCCTCACCACGAGCTTCGTCGACGACTGCGAGACCCCCGTCTCCGCGTTTCTGAAGCTGCGCGCACTGCACCCCTTCGACCCCGCCTTCCTGCTCGAGTCCGCAGAGCAGGGACAGCGCGTGGGGCGCTGGTCCTTCATCGGGTTCCAGCCTCACGGCGTCCTGCGCTGGTCGCTGGCGGAGGGCGGCGATCCCTATGAGCTCGCCGGGGAGCGGCTGGCGCGCCTCAGCCAGGCGCCGATGCAGGACCCGCCGCCGTTCACCGGCGGCGCGGTGGGCCTGTTCGGCTATGACCTCGTGCGCGCGGTCGAGCCGCTGGCCGAGCCCAATCCCGACCCCCTGGGGCTCCCCGACATGGCGCTGATGCTCACCGACGGCCTGCTCGCTTTCGACCATCTCAAGCACACGATCACGATCCTCGTAAACGCCAACCTCGACGCGGAGCCGGACGTCGGGCGCGCGTACGCGGCTGCGGCCGACGCGATCGCCGAGGTCCGAGAAGCGCTCGCGGGGCCGGTGCCGCGCGCACCCTCGCCCGGGCGGCGCGAGGTGCCGGAGTTCGAGCCCAACATGCCGCGCGAGCAGTTCGAGGCGATGGTCGAGCGGATCGTCCGCTACGTCTTCGCCGGCGACGCCTTCCAGGTCGTCCCGTCGATGCGCTGGTCGGCCGCCGTCCCCGTTGAGCCGTTCTCGATCTACCGCGGCCTGCGCGCGGTGAACCCCAGCCCCTACATGTACTTCCTCGACTTCGGCGACTTCCAGATCGCGGGCGCGAGCCCCGAGCCGCTGCTGACGGTCAGCGGGCGGCGGGTGAGCACGAAGCCGATCGCCGGGACGCGCCCGCGCGGCGCGAGCGCGGAGGAGGACCGGCGCATCGCCGCCGAGCTGCTCGCGGACGAGAAGGAGCGCGCCGAGCACGTGATGCTCGTCGACCTGGGCCGCAACGACCTCGGGCGGGTGTGCGAGTACGGCACGGTCCAGGTGGACGAACTGATGGAGATCGAGACCTACAGCCACGTGATGCACATCGTCTCGAGCGTGTCCGGGACGCTGCGCGACGGCGTGGGCGCGGTGGACGCGCTGCGCTCGGTGCTCCCCGCGGGCACGCTCTCCGGGGCCCCGAAGGTGCGCGCGATGCAGATCATCGACGAGCTCGAGCCGGTCAAGCGTGGGGGCTACGGCGGCGCGATCGGCTACCTCAGCTACGGGGGCGACCTCGACACCGCGATCCACATCCGCACCGTGGTGCTCAAGGACGGCGTCGCGCACGTCCAGGCCGGTGGCGGCACCGTCGCCGATGCCAAGCCCGCCTACGAGTACGAGGAGGCGGTCGCCAAGTCGGGCGCCGCGCTGCGCGCCGTCAGGCTCGCATGCGAGAGCGAGTGGCCGTGAGGGTCCTCGTGATCGACAACTACGACTCGTTCACGTACAACCTCGTGCAGTACCTGGGCGAGCTCGGCGCGGACATCACGGTCGTGCGCAACGACCGTGCAGAGCCCGATGGGCTCCTCGCCGGAGGCTTCGACCGCTGCGTGGTCTCGCCCGGGCCGTGCACGCCCAACGAGGCGGGCATCAGTCTCGAGGTGGTGCGCCGGATGCCGGAGGCGGGGGTTCCCACGCTCGGTGTGTGCCTCGGCCACCAGGCGCTCGCGCAGGCGTTCGGCGGGCGCGTCGTGCTGAACCCACCCGTGCACGGCAAGGCCGCCGTCGTCGAGCACGACGGCCGCACGATCTTCGACGGGCTGCCCTCGCCGCTGAACGTCGGCCGCTACCACTCGCTGGTGGTCGACCGCGAGCTCCCCGACTGCCTGCAGGAGACCGCGAACGCCGGGGACGTGCTGATGGCGTTGCGTCACCGCGAGCTCCCGGCCGAGGGCGTTCAGTTCCACCCCGAGTCCGTGCTCACCGAGGAAGGCCGCAAGCTGCTCTCGAACTTCCTGCAGGCGAGCTGGGTCGGCGCCGCGGCGTGAGCGCCGGGCGCCCGGCGCTCCCAACCACCAGAATGGCGGCGCGATGCCAAACGCGATCCTGACCAGCGCGATCGACGCGCTCGCAGCACGCCGCGACCTGAGCGCCGAGCAGACGGGGGAGGTGCTCGCCGAGATCATGCACGGCGACGTCTCCGAGGTGCAGATCGCGGGCTTTCTGATCGCGCTGCGCACCAAGGGCGAGACCGTCGCGGAGCTCGCAGGGCTCGCGCGCACGATGCGCGCGCTCGCAGCGCACGTCCCCACCGACCGCGCGGACCTGCTCGACACGGCGGGGACGGGCGGCGGCAGCAGCACGTTCAACGTGTCCACCACCGCAGCCCTGATCGCCGCGGGTGCGGGGTGCGCGGTCGCCAAGCACGGCAACCGGTCCGCCACGAGCCGGTCGGGATCCGCGGACCTGCTCGAGGCGCTCGGCGCGCGCATCGACCTCGGCCCGGATGCGGTTGCGGGCTGCATCTCGCAGACGGGCTTCGGCTTCATGTTCGCGCCCGCCCACCACCACGCCACGCGTTTCGTCGTGCCGGTGCGGCGGGAGCTCGCCGTGCGCACGATCTTCAACATGCTCGGCCCGCTCACCAACCCCGCAGGGGCGAGCCGCCAGCTGATCGGCGTCTCGGACCCATCGTTCCTGCAGACGATCGCCGGCGCGCTCGCGCAGCTCGGGGTCGCACGCGCGCTCGTGGTCTCCAGCGAGGACGGGCTCGACGAGGTCTCCGCGACCGCGCCCACGCGCGCGGTCGAGGTGAACGGCGAGGAGCTGCGCTCGTACACGATCGAGCCCGCCGCGCTGGGCCTCCCCGAGGGCGGCGCGTTCGTGGACGGAGGTACGCCCGAGCAGAACGCCGCCGTCACGCGCGCGATCCTCGCGCGGGACGGCGCCGGCGCGCCGGGCGCCGCGCTCGCGCTCGCCAATGCCGGCGCAGCGGTCTACGTCGCCGGCGCAGCAGACACGCTCGCCGACGGCGTGACGCTCGCGCGCGAGGCGCTCGTCGACGGCGCTGCGCAGACGGTCCTCGAGCGCTACGTGGAGGCGAGCAACCGGCTCGCGCCCGCCGAGGCGCTGAAGTGAGCGTCCCCACCGGCACGGTGCTCGACCGGATCCTCGCCGAAACCCGCGAGGAGGTCGCACGGCGGATCGCCTCCACCCCGCTCAGCGCGGTGGACGCCCCTGCGGCGCCCGCACCCCGCCGCTTCCGGGCGGCGCTGGAGGCGCCCGGGATCGGTGTGATCGCGGAGTTCAAGCGCCGCTCGCCCTCCGCGGGTGCGCTGCGCGAGGAGCCCGACATCGACGAGATCGTCCGCGCCTACGGGCGCGGCGGCGCGGTGGCCCTCTCGATCCTCACGGAGGGGCCCAACTTCGGGGGCTCGCTCGCGGACCTGCAGCGCGCGCGGGCAACCAGCGCGCTGCCGGTGCTGCGCAAGGACTTCATCGTGGACCCCTACCAGCTGCACGAGGCGCGCGCGGCCGCTGCCGATGCGGTGCTGCTGATCGCCGCCGCGCTGGAGCCGCGCGAGCTCACGGCGCTGCACGCCGAGGCGCAGGCGCTCGGGCTCGACGTGCTCGTGGAGGTGCACGACGAGCGCGAGGTCGAGGCCGCGCTGCAGGCGGGCGCGGCGATCGTGGGGGTCAACAACCGCGACCTGCGCGACTTCAGCGTGGACGTCGCGCGGACCGAGCGGCTGCGCGCGTCGATCCCCGCCGAGGTGCTCCTCGTCTCGGAGTCCGGGATCGGCAGCGCGGAGCAGCTCGCGCGCCTGCAGGACCTCGACGTGGCGGCGGTTCTGGTGGGGGAGACGCTGATGCGCGCGCCCGATCCGGCTGCGGCGCTGGTCCGCCTGCGAACATTTAGCGGGGCAGGGGGCGCACTTTAGATCTGCTTGAGTGCGACGCTGCATCCTGTCCTCCGATGAAACGCTCCCTCCTGATCCCGTTCGTCTGCGCGCTGCTCGGTGGCGGCGTCGTGGTCGCCGTCGTTGCGGCCGCCGGCGGGCTGTCCAAGGGCGGCACCACGGTCACCACCGTGCAGGCGGCGCCCGCCGCGCCGAGCAACGCATCCGCCCCGGCCGGGGGCCTGACCCCCGGCGAGATCTACAAGCGCGCCGCCCCGGGGGTGGCCTTCGTGACCTCCACGGTCGTGCAGCGCAGCGAATCGCCGTTCAACCTCTTCGGCGGCGGTGAATCGCAGCGCCAGGGGGTCGACACCGGCTCGGGGATCGTGATCGACACCAAAGGCACGATCCTCACCAACTACCACGTGATCGAGAACACGGCGAAGGTGACGGTGAGCTTCGAAAAGGGCAAGACGCTCGAAGCGCACGTCGTGGGCAAGGACCCGTCGAACGACCTCGCCGTGCTGCGCGTGAACCCCGAAGGCGTCACGCTGCACCCGATCGCGCTGGGCGACTCCAACGGCGTCCAGGTCGGCGACCCGGCGTACGCGATCGGCAACCCGTTCGACCTCGAACGGACGCTCACCACCGGCGTGATCTCCGCGCTGCAGCGCCACCTCACCGCGCCCAACGGGTTCCAGATCAACAACGTCCTCCAGACCGATGCGCCGATCAACCCGGGCAACTCCGGCGGACCGCTGCTGAACTCGAGCGGTCGCGTGATCGGCATCAACTCCCAGATCGAGACCGGCGGCAGCGGCAACGGCAGCGTGGGGATCGGCTTCGCGGTCCCGATCAACACCGCCAAGTCCGAGATCCGCCAGCTCGAGAAAGGCGGCACGGTCGCCGCGGCCTACCTCGGGCTCGTGACCCGCACGGTCGACGGCTCGCTCAGCGCGCTGAACCTGCCCGTCCAGAACGGCGCGCTCGTGCTGAGCGTGCAGCCGGGGACGCCCGCCAACAAGGCGGGGATCAAAGGCGGCTCGGCCGCCTCCAGCGAATCGGGCGAAGTCGCCGTCGGCGGCGACATCATCGTCGGCATCAACGGCAAGAAGGTCGCGAGCTCCGAAGACGTCGCCAACGACGTCGCCTCGCACAAGCCGGGCGACAAGGTGACCGTCGAACTGCTGCGCCCCGACGGGCACGGCCACTGGGGCAAGAAGACCGTGGGCGTCACGCTCGCGAGCCGGCCGAGCACGGCGCCCGAAGGCCTGAACAACACGCCCGGAGGCTGACCTCGGCCGCCCTTGGCAAGCAGGGACAGGCGGGCGGTCGCCCGCTACGGTTGAGCGATGGAGCACCGCGTGCGGGTGAAGATCTGTGGCGTGACCAACCTCGAGGACGCGCAGCTCGCCGTCGAGCTGGGCGCCTGGGCCGTGGGGATGATCTTCCACGGCTCGAGCCCGCGGAGCTGCTCGCAGGAGCACGCCGCGGCGATCGCCGGCGCGCTGCGGCGCCGCGTGAAGCTCTGCGGGGTGTACGTGAACGCGGCGCTCGAGACGATCGAGAGCGACGCAGACCGGCTGGGCCTCGCGCTCGTGCAGCTCCACGGCGACGAGGGCCCCTCGTTCTGCACCGAGGTCGCGCGGCGCACCGGCGCTCGCGTGATCAAGGCGGCGCAGGTCTCCGACGCCGGCGACGTGCGCGCGATCGAGCGCTTCCACACGGACTTCCACATGCTCGACGCGCGCCCGCGCCGCGCCGAGCACGCGGGGCTGCGTGGCGGCACGGGGGAGACGTTCGACTGGTCGCTCGTGGCCGCGCGGCGCTCCAAGGTGCCGTTGATCCTCAGCGGAGGCCTGCACGCGGGCAACGTGGGGGATGCGATCGCCGCGACCCGGCCCTACGCGATCGACACCGCGAGCGGAACGGAGTCCGCGCCGGGGCACAAGGACCCCGAGCGCATGCGTGCGCTGTTCGCGGCGGTCCACGACGCGAACGAGTCCGCGCGCGAGATCGGCTCCGCGGCGTGAGCGCGCCGTCGCGGGAGGGCGGCGTCGAGCACCGGTTCGGCGAGTACGGCGGGCAGTACGTCCCCGAGACGCTCATGCCCGCGCTCGCGGAGCTCGAGCAGGCGTGGCTGCAGGCGCGCGCCGACCCCGACTACCTGCAGGAGCTCGACTCGCTGCGGCGCGACTTCAGCGGCCGACCCACACCGCTCTACCACGCGCAACGGCTCTCCGAGCGTGTGGGGCATCCGGTGTACCTCAAGCGCGAGGACCTCAACCACACGGGGTCGCACAAGCTCAACAACGCGCTCGGGCAGGTGCTCCTCGCCCGGCGGATGGGCAAGCGCAGGATCATCGCCGAGACCGGCGCCGGCCAGCACGGCGTCGCCACCGCAACGGTGTGCGCCCTGCTCGGCATGGAATGCGTCGTCTACATGGGCACGCAGGACACCAAGCGCCAGCAGCCCAACGTGCAGCGGATGCAGCTGCTCGGCGCGAGGGTCGAGCCGGTGGACGCCGGGGCGCGCACGCTCAAGGAGGCGACCTCGGAGGCGATCCGGGACTGGGTGACGAACGTCGAGAGCACCCACTACGTGATCGGCTCCGTCGTCGGCCCGGCCCCGTACCCCGCGCTCGTGCGTGAGCTGCAGCGCGTGATCGGCGAGGAGGCGCGGGCGCAGATCCTCGAGCGCGAGGGCCGGCTGCCCGCGCGCGTGATCGCGTGCGTGGGCGGCGGCTCCAACGCGATCGGCGCGTTCGCCGCGTTCGTCCCGGATGAGCAGGTCGAGCTGATCGGCGTGGAGGCCGGGGGAGACGGCATCGACACGCCGCGCCACGGCGCCCCGCTCACCGTCAACTCGCGCGCAGGCGTGCTGCACGGCTCGCGCTCGGCGATCATGCAGGACGAGGAGGGCCAGATCCTCGAGGCGCACTCCATCTCCGCCGGCCTGGACTACCCCGGCGCGGGGCCCGAGCACGCACACCTGCGCGACACCGGCCGCGCACGCTACGTCGCGGTCAGCGACGCCGAGGCGCTCGACGCGTTCAAGGCGGTGACCCGCCTGGAGGGGATCATCCCCGCGCTGGAGACCGCGCACGCGCTCGCGTGGCTGCTGTCGGCACCGGGCGGCGAGCTGGACATCGTGTGCCTCTCGGGCCGCGGCGACAAGGATCTCGCGGAGGTGCTGGGGATGGGCGGCGATTGAGCGCTCCACCCGTCAGCGGCGAGCAGCGCATCCGCGAGGCGTTCGCCGGCGCGAGCGGCCGCGCGGCGCTGATGCCGTACCTGATGGGCGGGTTCCCCACGCTCGCCGACTCGATGCGGATCGGGGAGGCCTGCGTGCAGGCCGGCGCGGACGTGATCGAGCTGGGAGTCCCCTACTCCGACCCGCTCGCCGACGGCCCCGTGATCCACGCCGCAGGCACCGCCGCCCTCGCCGCGGGCGCGAACCTCGCGGGCGTGCTCGAGGTGGCGCGCGCCGTCTCGGAGGGCGTTCCGGTCGTGCTGATGTGCTACTCGAACATGGTGTTCGCCCCCGGCGTGGACGCGTTCCTCGAGCGCGCCGCCCGCGCGGGCGTGAGCGGGCTGATCGTCCCCGACCTGCCGCACGGCGAGGCGCCCGAGGTGCGCGAGGCCTGCGAGCGCGCGGGGATCGCCCAGGTGCCGCTCGTCGCGCCCACCACGACCCCCGAGCGCCTCGCGCAGATCGGCGCGGACGCGATGGGGTTCGTGTACACCGTGTCGGTCGTGGGGACCACCGGGGAGCGTCGCGCCCTCAGCGAGCACTTCGCCGAGGTGATCGCGCGTACGCGCGCCAGCACCCAGGTGCCGGTCGCGCTCGGCTTCGGCATCAGCACGCCCGAGCACGCCGCGCAGGCGGCCGACGCCGGCGCCGACGGGGTGATCGTCGGAACGCGCCTGGTGCGCGCGGCGGGAGAGGGCGCCGACCCAGCGGGCGCCGTCGGGGCGCTCGTCGCGGAACTCGCCGCGGGCCTGGACGCGGCCCGCTAGGATTCCGCGCGCATGGGACTGATCCTCACCGTCACCGCGGGGCTCGTCGTCTGGATCGTGCTCTGGGCGCTCGGCGCCAAGGGCGTTGACGCGTTCCTGCTCTCCGCAGCGATCATCCTGGTTGGCGCGTCGTTGAGGATCCTCTCCGGCTACCTGCCAGGCCGTCGCACCTAGCCGCGCCGTGCGCGCGCGCTCGCTGCGCCTAGCCGCTCTTGCCGCCGCGGCCGCAGCGCTCGGCGGATGCGCGGGCGGCGGCGCTGCGACGAGCTACGACGCGACCGGCAGCGTGCTCGCCGTCTACTCCAGCCTGCCGCTGCAGGGCTCCGCCGCAGCCGGCTCCACCCAGCTCGTCAACGGCGAGAAGCTCGCGCTCGCCGACGCGGGCGGGCGTGCGGGGATGTTCCGCGTGGGCTACAACTCGCTCGACGACTCGGACCCGACGACGGGCCGCTGGAACCCGGGCGTGACGGCGCAGAACGCCAAGACCGCTGCCGAGGACACCAGCACGATCGCCTACATCGGCGACCTCGAATCGCCCGCCACCGCGATCTCCCTGCCGCTGATCAACGCGGCGGGGATCGCGCAGGTCAGCCCGGCCAGCCCTTACGTGGGCCTGACGAGCTCGCTCGATGCCGGGCAGGACGAGCCCGAACGCTTCTACCCCTCCGGCCAGCGGACGTTCCTGCGGCTCGTCCCGGGCGACCAGGTGCAGGCGCGCGCGCAGGTCTCGCTGATGAGGTCGCTCGGCGTGCGCGAGCTGTACGTGCTCGACGACGCCGAAGACCCGTTCTCGCTGCCGCTCGCAGAGCTCGTCGCCGCCGACGCCCAGCAGGCGGGGATCCGCGTGATCGCGCACGAAGGCGTCGCGCTCGTGACGGGCGGGGTCTACGAAGGCGAGGCGAGGAAGGTCGCCCAGAGCGGCGCCGACGCGGTCTTCTACTCCGGCGCGGGCACGGGCGGCGCGGCAACGCTGTGGCAGGAGCTCCACACCGCCGAACCGCGCCTGCGCCTGCTCGCCGGCAGCGCCGCGCTCTCCGAATCGTTCACGGCGGAGCTGGGGCCGGCGGGGCCCTCCACGTACCTCACCACGCCGGTGATGCCCGCGACGATGTACCCGCCCGCGGGCCGGCGGGTGCTGGCCGAGTACGCCCGCGAGTTCAAGAGCCCCGGCGACGGCTACGCGCTGTACGGCTACGAAGCGATGAGCCTCGTGCTGGCGGCGATCAGGCGGGCGGGCGCCCACGGCAACGACCGGCGCACCGTCACCGCGCGCCTGCTCGACACGCGATCGCGCAACTCCGTGCTCGGTCGGTTCGCGATCGAGCCGAACGGTGAAACCTCGTTCTCGCGCTTCGCGGTGGACCGCATCGTTCGCGGCATGCCGGTCTTCGACCGGATGCTCGACGCGGGATCCTGAGCCGACGCGGGGCCCTGAGCCGACGCGGTGCCCTGAGCGGGCCTCAGCCGTTCGCCGGACGCAGCACGACGACCAGCTTGAAGCGTTCCACTTCGCCGCCGATCGGGTGGCCGCCGCCGACCGCGGTCGTGATCGCGTGCGCGTAGGGGGCGATCTTCGCGAACGCGGGGTCTTCCGTCAGGCCGACGCCTTCGAGCAGGCCGACGAGCGTGCTGACGTTGAAGATGAGGCTCGGCGCGATGCCTTCGCCGATCCGCTGCTCGGCGAACGTCTTCGTGGGCGAGCTCACGAGCGCGCTCGCCGGGTGCAGCGCATCGGTCACCGATGCCTGCCCGAGTCCGAGCACGAACAGCGTCCCGCCCGCGGTCGTGCGCCCGCTGGCGATGTCGAGCTGCACCGGGAGGCCGCGGACCTGCACCTGCGCCGCCGCTTCGGTCCCCGGGATCGAGACCGCCCTGGTCGAGTCGCCCGTGCGCGCGAGCAGCGCTGCGAGCTTGCCCACCGCCGCGCGGGACGCGGCGGGGTTGCGTGATTCGATCACCACGGCGCCCTTCAGTTCGAGCAGGCCGGTGCCGCTCGCGAACACACCCCCCGAGCCCATCCAGCTCGTGAAGTCGCGGCGTGCCTGCGCACCCGGCGAGGTCATCGCCTTCAGCGGCGCGAGCAGCCCTTCGATCAGGCCGCCGACGCTGATCGTCCCCGACTGCTGTTCGCCGGACCCGACCGCCCCACCCACCGCGCCGGCGAGTTCGCCGAGACCGGAGATGTCCGCGCCCAGCGTCTGCCCGAGGTTGCCGAGGCCGAGCGCCAGCCACGAGTCGCCCGGCAGGGCCTCGAGTGCGCTCGCGCCCGAGGTTCCCGACGCGAGCAGGCCGCCGGGAGCCCCGGTCGCGCCCGACGCACGGCTGTCCGTGTAGATCGAGAGGACGTTCGAGCCGGGCACGACGGAGATGTTGGCCTCGCGCGCGCCCGCGAACAGCGACACCACGCCCGCGCCCGCGGCGGCGCCGGTGGCGGGAGCGCCGCCGCCCCCCTGACCGCCCTTGCCCGCCTGCCTGCCGAGCGCGGTCGGGTTGGCGAACAGGTGGGCGAGCGTCCCCGGCGGGCTGTGCGCCAGCAGGCGCGAGTAGTCAGGGGCGGCGCGCAGCGAGCTGCCGCCCGCAGCGGTGTCGATCACCGCACGCACGCCCGCGTCGCTGCCGAGCACGGCGAACCGCTCGACCATCGCGAACGCCACGCCGCCGGTGGTGCGCCTGTAGGAGATCCCGCGGTACCGCGCCCGTGCGGCACCCGCATGGGATGCCTGCGATTCGACGAACGACTTCGCCTTCCCCGCGTCGCTGGTGTCGAGCACCACCGCACCCTGGGCGCCCCCGGGGCCGAACGGGAACTCCGCGCCGGTGGAGCCCGTCCCGAGCAGCCCCTGCTCGGCGATCCCCAGCAGGGCGCTGGCGCCCGAGGCCGAGGTCACGAACAGGCCCGCGCGGGGACCGAGCCACGGCGCCACGTCGCGGGAGTAGTCGATCGCGGGCGACCCGGGCGTCTGCAGCACCGCGGCGAGCTGCTTGTAGGGATCCTGCCTGTGGGTGAGCGCCGATCCCACCGCCAGGGCGTAGGTCTTCTCGGACCCGGTGGGGCGCACGTCCGCGCCGAGGAACACCGGCGCTGAGGCGGGGACCACGCTCGCGGGGTCGACCGTGGTGCCCGACGATCCCACCGAGCCGCACCCGGCCAGCGCGAGCGTCGCGGCGAGCGCGGATCCCGCGACCAGCGCGGCGGCGCGGGACGAGCGCCGGGGGGCGTTGTGGGCGAGGCGCGCGCCGGCGGCGCGCGAACGGCGCGGGCCAGGGTTGAGGGCAGGCAGGCGCAAGGCGCTGATCGTACCCGCGGTCTGCGCGGAACCGGTGCAGCGGCCGGGCTGCAACGCCTCCTGCAGAACGCGCGCGTGCAACGGGACTTGCGAACGCGAGCGTCTCCCACCACGCGGCCATCCACGTCCTTTCTCTCAATCTACGCGGGCCAGAACGGTCGGATGGAGGGTCCCGGGAAGGGCAAGTGGGAGAAGTTGTGCAAAAGGGGTTGCATTGTGGGAGAGAGTGGGGTATGTTCGCGCCAGCGAGCCGGGGTGGAGGGGCTCCTCCCACTCCTCCACCTCGGCTCGAAATCAAGCTCTGGAGTTGGCAGTGGTTCCGTTCCGTGGCACCTTCGACCACACGCTCGACGCGAAGAACCGCCTCACGGTGCCAGCGCGCTACCGCGCGGCGCTCGCGGAGGGCGTGGTGCTCGCGATGCCCGTCGACCTCAAGCCGTGCGTGGGCGTTTGGCGGCCCGAGGAGTACGCCGCCTACACCAGCCGGGCGCTCGCGGAGCTGCCGCCCCTGTCGACGCGTCTCACCGAACTGGAGCGCTTCTTCTACGGCAGCTCCCACGACGCGGAGCTCGACGCGGCGGGCCGGATCATGGTGCCGATCTCGCTGCGCGAGAGCGCGAGGCTGCAGAAGGACGTGATCGTGGTGGGCGTAGGCGACAGACTGGAGCTGTGGGACAAGCAGACCTGGAACGAGCATCGATCGACGCTGCTCAGCGGCGTCGCGGAGGTGACCGCGCGTGTCGACGATGCTGGCTAGGGCCGTCGTGACGGCGCCCGCTCGACCGCAGGACGGCGAGGAGCCGCCCGTGCGCCGCAAGCCCCGCGCGCCTCGCAGGCCCCCGCGCGCGATGCCCGCCCTCCCTGCGGACCCGCAGCCCGCCGACCCCGGGCTCGACCCCGCTGAGCTGATCGACGCGGTGCCTCCGGCCACCGCGCTGGCCAAGCGCCGGCGCGGCGGCGGAGCGACACCGCGCCCGCCGGCCCCTGCCCCGGGAGTGCCGCGCGCGGACGGCGCCGGCGCCCGGGCGGCGCGGGAGCCCGCACGGAGCACGGCGCCCAAGGGCATCGCGACCGGTCACACGCCCGTGCTGGCCGCGGAGCTGCTCGACCTGCTCGCGCCCGCGCCCGGCCAGACCGTGGTCGACTGCACGTTCGGCGATGGCGGGCACGCACGGCTGGTGGCCGAACGGCTCGGCGCAGGCGGAACGCTCGTGGCGATCGACCGCGACCCGCACGCGCAGGCGCGCTTCGACGCGCTCGCCGCGGAGGTCCCCTGCGCGGTGCGCTTCATCCGCTCCGGCTACGCGGAGGCGCTGGAGGCGCTCGGCGCCGAGGGCGTGCGCGCCGCGGCGGTGTACTTCGACCTCGGGATGTCCTCGATGCAGGTGGACGCTCGCGACCGCGGGTTCTCCTACTCCTACGACGCGCCGCTGGACATGCGCATGGATCCCACCGAGGAGCGCAGCGCGCGCGAGGCGGTGGCCGAGTGGGACGAGCGCACGCTCGCGCGCGTGCTGCGCGACTACGGCGAGGAGCGCCACGCGGGCGCGATCGCGCGCGCGATCGTCCGGCGCCGCTCCGAGCGGCCGATCGAGACGACGCTCGACCTCGTCGAGACGATCACCGGCGCGATCCCCGCCCCCGCGCGCTTCGCGGGCGGGCACCCCGCCAAGCGCTCGTTCCAGGCGCTGCGGATCGCGGTAAACGACGAGCTCGGGCAGCTCGACAGGGCGCTCCCCCTTGCATGGTCGCTGCTCGGCGTGGGCGGCTCGATCGCTGCGATCTCGTTCCACTCGCTCGAGGACCGTCGCGTCAAGCGCTTCCTCGCAGGCCGCGCGCAGGGCTGCGTGTGCCCACCCGAGCTGCCCGTGTGCGTGTGCGGGCGCGAGCCCGAGGCGGAGCTCCTCACGCGCCGCTCGGTCACGCCCTCGCCAGAGGAGCTCGCCGCCAACCCGCGGGCTGCCTCCGCGCGCCTGCGCGTCGCGCGCAAGCTGCGCGAGGAGGAGACCGGGTGACGCCGCCGCCCGCCGCCGCCGAGACGGCCGGCGCCTACGCGCCGCCACGGCGCCAGAGCGCACCGCGGCGCCCCCTGCGCGCCGCGCCGCCGCGCAGGGTCTCGGGCCCGACCCGCCCTGCGTCCTCCGCGCGCCCCGCCCGAGGCTCCCGTCGCGCGGGCCTCGTTCCCGCGCTGCAACGGGCGCTCGTGCGGCTCGCCGATCACCCCTTGGTCGACCGGCTGATCGCGGGCAAGGTGTGGATCGGCCTCGTCGCGTTCGCGCTGATCGGGATCGTGACGCTGCAGCTCGGGCTGCTGAAGCTCAACACCCACATCGGACGCGAGCTGGAGCGCCAGGGCAAGCTCGAGCGCGAAAACGCCGCGCTGAGCATCCAGAACTCCGAACTCGCTGCGGGCGAAACCGTCGAGGCGGGGGCGCACGCGCTCGGAATGCGCCTGGTGCCCGCAGGCGCGCTCCGCTTCCTGCGGTCGAGCCCGCACGCCGACATCGTCCACGCGGCAGGCGCGCTCGCGAGCGCGGCGCCGGTCACGCATCCCGCGAGCACGGAAGCGGAAGCCACGCAGACGGGCAGCGGTGAATCGTCGTCGTCCGGGGAAGCGTCATCCTCCGGTGAAGCGGCCGCGGAATCCTCGTCGGGCTCCTCGGAATCCGGCGGCACCGAAGGCCACAGCTCCGAAGAAACGCAGGCGGCATCCGAAGCGAGCTCGCCCGCTGCGGGCGAAACGTCGCACGCGAGCGGGGCCGAAGCAGGCGGGGAACCGTCGTCGTCGAGAAGCTCCGAATCGGCGTCCTCCGAAGCGGCCGCAGGTGCTGCCCAGTCGGGCGGCACGGGGGCCGGGGGGGCGGGCCCCTCCACGTGAGCGCCGTCCAGCAGCGCACGGGCTGGATCTTCGCCCTGTTCCTCGGGCTCCTCGTGATCGCTGCGGCACGCACCGCGTACCTCGGCGTGATCCGCTCGGGAGCGCTGCGCAAAGCCGCGAGCACGCAGCAGGTGACAGACGAAAAGGTCAGCTCGCCGCGCGGCACGATCACGGACCGCAACGGGGTGCAGCTGGCTGTGTCCGAACCGGCCCGCGACATCGCTGCGGATCCCTACCTCCTCGATGACCCGCTCTCGGCGGCGCGCAGGCTCGCGCCGCTGCTCGGGCAGAGCGAAGCGGACGTGCTGCGCAAGCTGACCGAGCGCTCCGGCTTCGTCTACCTCGCCCGTGCGCTGCCCGGCGACCGCGCGACGCGCGTGATGGCGCTCAAGCTCCCAGGGGTCTCCGGCACGCCGGTGATGCGGCGCGTGTACCCGCGCGGGCAACTCGCATCACAGGTGCTGGGCCTCGTGGGTACCGAAGGCCACGGCCTGAACGGCCTGGAGTACTCGCGCAACACCCAGCTCGCGGGGCACGCTGGGGACCGGCGCACCGTCAGCGATGCGATCGGCCAGCCCGTGTCGATCACCGAATCGAGCCCCGAGGTCTCCGGCGAACCGCTCGAGCTCACGCTCGACGCGAACATCCAGCAGCGCTCCGAAGACGTGCTCTCGGCCGTGGCGCGCGTGTTCCAGCCCAAGGACGCGACCGCGATCGTGATGGACCCGCGCAGCGGTGCGCTGCTGGCGGTGGCCAACTGGCCCCAGGTGAACCCCAACGACGTCGCCGCGGCACCCGCGGGCGCGCTCTCCGACAGGGCGGTCAGCTTCGACTACGAACCGGGCTCGACGTTCAAGGCGGTGACGGTGGCCGGTGCGCTGCAGGAACACCTCGTCACGCCCGAGAGCGGGTTCAACATCCCCGCCCAGATCCAGGTCGCCGACCGCACGATCCACGACGACACCGAACACGCCGAAGAAACGCTCAGCACGGCGCAGATCCTCGCGCGCTCGAGCAACGTGGGTGCGATCAAGATCGGCATGCTCGAGGGGTCCTCGCGCTTCAACAGCTGGGTGCACCGGTTCGGCTTCGGCGCGCGCACGGGCGTCGACCTCCCCAGCGAGGAACGCGGCCTCACGCTGCCCCTGAGCCACTACTCGGGCTCCTCGATGGGCAACCTCCCGATCGGCCAGGGCGAGTTGGTGACGCCCATGCAGATGGCCTCCGCCTACGCGGCGATCGCCAACGGCGGGGTGCTGCGCCCGCCGCACATCGTCGAGCGCGTCGGCGACAAGGCGCAGCCCGACCCCGCGGGCAGGCGCGTGATCTCGCCGTCCACCGCCGCGTCGCTGCGCGAGATGCTCGAAGGCGTGCTGAAGGCGGGCGGCACCGCGAGCGAGGTCTCGATCCCTGGCTACGCGCTCGCCGGCAAGACGGGCACCGCGTCGAAGATCGACCCCGCGACAGGCGAATACTCGAAATCCGCCTACGTGGCATCGTTCATCGGGTTCGTCCCCGCCGCGCACCCGAAGCTGCTGTGCGCGGTCGTCGTCGACGAACCCCAGACCGGCTCGATCTTCGGCGGCGAGGTCGCCGCGCCCGCGTTCGGCCAGATCATGAGCTTCGCCCTGTCCTACATGGGCATCCCGCCCGAATAGAGGCCGCGCAGGCCGCTCCGGCGGGGGCGGAAACTAGACTCAGGCCATGCCGGTGCGGGGTCCTCGTGGAGCACGGACAAGCGAGCGGGCGACCACGCTGCACGAGCTGCTCGACGCCGCGGAGGTCCCGCGCACCGCTTCGAGCGCAGCGGGCGAGGGCGTGCGCATCACCTCGCTCGCCTACGACAGCCGCGCGGCCGAGGCGGGCTCGCTCTTCTTCTGCGTGCCGGGCTTCCGCGTGGACGGGCACGACCACGCCCCCGCCGCGATCGCCGCGGGGGCCTCGGCGCTCGTCGTCGAGCGCGAGCTGCGCCTTGGCGTGCCGGAGGTGCGCGTGCCATCGGTGCGCGCCGCGATGGCGCCGATCGCGGCGGCGTTCTACGGGCACCCCGCGAGCGCGCTGGACGTGGTGGGCGTGACTGGCACCAACGGCAAGACCACCACCAGCTATCTCGTGCGCGCGCTGCTCGAAGCGGACGGGCGCCGGTGCGGCCTGCTCGGGACGGTGAAGTCGGTGGTGGGCGGGGTCGAGCGGGAGGTCGCGCGCACCACTCCCGAGGCGATCGACCTGCAGGCGGACCTGCGCGCGATGGTCGACGGCGGGGACGTGGCGTGCGCGATCGAGGTGTCCTCGCACGCCCTGGAGCTCGGGCGGGCCGACGCGATCCCGTTCGCGGCGGCCGTGTTCACCAACCTCACCCAGGACCACCTCGACTTCCACGACACGATGGAGGACTACTTCGCGGCGAAGCGACTGCTGTTCCTCGGCGCGCCCACGCCGCCGAGGGCGAGCGTGGTCAACGTCGACGATCCCTACGGCAGGCGGCTGGCGGACGAGCTCGGGGACGCGACCACCTACGCCCTGCAGGAGGACGCGCACTACCGCGCAAGCGGCGTGCGCGTGAGCTTTCGGGGGTGCGAGTTCACGCTGCACACACCGGCGGGGGAGCGGGACGTGTCGCTGCCGATGCCGGGCCGGTTCAACGTCGCCAACGCACTCGCCGCGCTCGCGGCCGCACACACGCTCGGGGCGGACCTCGACGTGCTCGTGGCGGCGCTCGAAGCGGGCGTCCACGTCCCCGGGCGCTTCGAGCCGGTCCCCACCGGCCAGGACTTCGCCGTTCTCGTCGACTACGCGCACACGCCGGACTCGCTCGAGAACGTGCTCGGCGCGGCGCGCGAGCTGATCGAGGCCCACGACGAGCGGGGAGCGGGCAACGGCGCTCGAGCCGGCGCGCCACGGGGAAGGGTGATCTGCGTGTTCGGCGCGGGCGGCGACCGCGACCGCGGCAAGCGCCCGCTGATGGGCGAGATCGCGGCACGCCTCGCCGACGCCGTGGTGGTGACGTCGGACAACCCCCGGTCGGAGGACCCCGAGCTGATAATCGAGGAGATAATGAGGGGGGTCCCGGGAGAGGGGGGGTCCGCGGCCGCTGCCCCGCGGGCTCGGGTGACCGCCTGCAGCGATCGGCGGGCTGCGATCGACGTCGCGCTCGATCAGGCCCGCGCGGGCGACATCGTCGTGATCGCGGGCAAGGGCCACGAGCAGGGGCAGGAGCTGGCCGGCGGGGTGAAGATCCCCTTCGACGACGTCACCGTCGCGCGCGAGCTGCTCGGCGCGCGCGGGGCGGCATGAGAGCCTGGGGCCCCGAGCGTCTCGCCGCCGCTGCGGGCGCAGACGTGCGCCTCGCGCCGCGCGCGCAGGACGCCCGCACCGCCCAGGCCGGGCCGCGGGGGGTGTCGATCGACTCTCGCGCGATCGCGCCGGGCGAGCTGTTCGTGGGGCTGCGCGGCGAGCGGACCGACGGCGGCGCCTACGCGGCGGCTGCGCTCGCGGCGGGCGCGTGGGGCGTGCTGGTCGCGCCCGACTCGGCGCCCGCCGGCGAGGACGTACCGCAGGGCGCTGCGGTGCTCGTGCACGAGGAGCCGCTGGCCGCGCTCGGGCAGCTCGCCCGCGAGTGGCGGCGCGAGCTGGGTGCGGGTGGCGCGCGCGTGGTGGCGATCACCGGCTCCACCGGCAAGACCTCCACGAAGGACATCCTCGCGGCGATGCTCCGCACCTCGCTGCGCACCGCGGCGACGCCCGCGAACCTCAACACCGAGATCGGCCTCCCGCTCACGGTCCTGTCGGCCCCCGCCGACACCGAGTGCCTCGTGCTCGAGCTGGCGATGCGCGGGCCGGGGCAGATCGCCGAGCTGACCGCGATCGCCGAGCCCGACGTGGGCGTGATCGTCAACGTCGGCACCGCGCACCTGGAGCTGCTCGGCACGCGCGAGGCGATCGCCGCCGCGAAGGCGGAGCTGATCGCCGGCCTCCGCCCGGGCGCGGCGGCGGTGGTGCCCGCGGGCGAGCCGCTGCTGGCGCCGCACCTGCGCGAGGACGTGCGCACGATCACGTTCGGCGCACCGGAGCCGAGCGCGACGGGAGACGGCGCGGACGTGTGGCTGCTCGCGCGCGAGGCGGGCGGGCGCGTGCGGATCGCGGTGGACGCGGGCGCGGGCCAGGTCGAGCTGCGCCCGTCCTTCTCCCAGACCCACAACCTCGGCAACCTGCTCGCGGCGGTGGCCGCCGCGGGGACCCTCGGGGTGCGCCCCGGGGGCGACCTGAACGTGGAGTTCTCGCCCGGGCGCGGCCAGCTGCTCGAGCTCGCCGACGGGGTTGCCGTGATCGACGACTGCTACAACGCCAACCCGATGTCAATGCGCGCGGCGATCGACGAGCTCGCGAGGGCGCCCGCGCGGCGGCGCGTGGCGGTGCTCGGGGACATGCTCGAGCTCGGCCGGGACGCGCCCGCGCTGCACCGCGAGATCGGTGCCCACGCGGCCGCGGCGGGCGTGGACGTGCTGATCGCCGTGGGCGGGCTCGCGACCGAGCTGGGCGCGGGCTACGGGGGCGAGCTGCACCTGGCGCCCGACGCTGCCGCCGCCGCCACCCTGGCGGCCGAGCTCGTGGCGCCCGGCGACACCGTGCTCGTGAAGGCCTCGCGGGGCGTGGGGCTGGAGCGCGTGGTCGAGCGGCTCGCGCATTCGCCAGCGCTGAGCGGCGGCGGACGGCGCTGAATGGGCCGGATCCTGTTCGGGGGCACCGCCGCCCTGCTCATCTGCATATTCCTCAGCCCCAAGTTCATCGAGTTCCTGCGCAACCGCGAGTTCGGGCAGCACATCCGCGAGGACGGCCCCGCCGGGCACCATCAGAAGGCGGGCACCCCCACGATGGGCGGGATCATCATCTTCATCGCCGTCTCGGTGGCGTTCCTGATCCTGAGCAACTACGAATGGCGCTCGGTGGGGGTGTTCGGGGCGGCGATCGCCTGCGCGCTGCTGGGGTTCGCGGACGACTACACGAAGCTCGTCAAGCGGCGCTCGCTCGGGCTCCGCGGGCGTACGAAGCTCGTGGTGACGGTCGCGATCTCCGTGGGCCTGTGGCTCGTGGCGACGAAGCTCGCCCACCTGCCCTCGACCCTGCAGCTCCGCTTCGTCGACTACCACATCGACCTCGGGCCGTTCTACCCGGTCCTGATCTACCTCGTGGTGGCGGGGACGACGAGCGCGGTGAACCTCACCGACGGGCTCGATGGGCTCGCGGCGGGCTGCGCGGCGATCGTGCTGCTCGCCTACATCGGGATCACGTTCCTCGCCAACGACTCCGACCTCGCGATGCTCGCGGGCTCCCTCGTGGGGGCCTGCATCGGGTTCCTCTGGTACAACGCGTTCCCCGCGACGGTGTTCATGGGGGACACGGGGTCGCTCGGGTTGGGGGGCGCGATCGCGGGCCTCGCCGTGATGACCAAGACCGAGGTGCTGCTGATCCTGCTCGGCGGGATCTTCGTGATCGAGGCGCTGTCGGTGCTGATCCAGGTGATCTCCTTCCAGACGACCCGGCGGCGGGTGTTCCTGATGGCGCCGATCCATCACCATTTCGAGCTGAAGGCCTGGTCGGAGACCAAGATCATCCTGCGCTTCTGGATCGTCGCGTCGATCTGCGGGGCGATCGGGTTCACGATCTACCGACAGAGCCGCGGGCTGTGAGGCGTCCGCGGCCACGCGAAAACGGCGCAGTCCAGCTGAAAGGCATCCGGCGGCGCGCGTCGAAGTGAGCGGGGATGCCCAAAGCCGCGCCCCGGCGTACTCGACGCAAGGAGGCTTCGCGCCGTTCGCGCGGCCGCGGAGCCGGCTCCGCCGGCGCCGCGCGCGGCCAATCGCTCGAGCAGCGGCTGCTGCTCACCGCGACGCTGTGCCTGCTCGCGTTCGGGGCGGTGATGGTCTACAGCGCCTCCTCGGCGACCACGCTGCTGCAGGGCGGCGGGACGGGCAGCGGCGACCTCATCAGGTTCGTGATCTACGGTGCGCTGGGGCTGTTGGTGATGCGCGTGCTCGCGCGCGACGGGATCGCCCGGGTGCACTCGATCACGGCGCCGCTGCTGGTCACGTCGTTCGTGCTGGTGCTCGCCGTCCACGTGCCGCACCTCGGGGTGAGCGTCAACGGCGCGCGTCGCTGGATCGGGTCGGGCCCGCTGCAGTTCCAGCCTTCCGAGCTGCTGAAGCTCGCGCTCGTGCTGTACGCGGCGACGCTCGTCGCGAGGCGCCCCGCGCGCGTGCACGACCTGCGCGAGCTCGCAAGACCGCTGCTGATCGTCGTGGGCGCGGCGTGCCTGCTGGTCTTCTCCCAGCCGGACCTCGGCACGGCGATGGTGATCGCGTTCACCGTCGGCGCGATGCTCGTGGCGGCGGGCATCCCTCCGCGCAGGCTCGCGACGATCGTCGGCATCGTGCTCGGCGTGGTGCTGCTCTACGCGCTCGCGCGGCCGTATGCCCGCGCCCGGCTGACATCGTTCCTGGACCCGTGGGCGCACGCGTCCTCGAGCGGCTTCCAGGCCGTGCAGGGTCAGATCGCGATCGGGTCAGGCGGGATGTTCGGCGTCGGGCCGGGCGAGTCGGTGCAGAAGATCTTCTACCTCCCCGAGGCGCCCACCGACTTCATCCTCGCGGTGATCGCCGAGGAGCTCGGCGTCGTGGGGGTGTTCGGGCTGCTGTTCCTCTACGGGCTGATCGCCTACGCGGGGCTGCGCACGGCGCAGAAGGCGCGCAGCCTCTACAGCGCGCTGATCGCCGTGGGCGTCACTGCGCTGATCGTCTCCCAGGCCCTCCTGAACGTGTTCGCGGTGCTCGGGCTGGCGCCGCTCACCGGGGTGCCGCTCCCGTTCGTCTCCTACGGATCGAGCAGCATGATCGTGATGCTCGCGGGGATGGGCCTGCTGATGAACGTCGCGTCGGGGGCGACCGGGCACGTCCGCTCGGTGCCCACCTCGCGCCGAAGCGCGGCCGACGCGCGCTCACGCGAATCGGGACGATGGGACGGTGAGCGGAGCCCCGAGAAGGATCGTGATCGCCGCGGGAGGGACGGCGGGTCACGTCGTGCCGGCGCTCGCGGTCGCGCAAGCGCTGCAGGGTGAGGGCGCCGCGGTCGCCTTCATCGGGGGCGACCGCGCCGAGGCGGCGCTCGTCCCGGCCGCGGGCTACGAGCTCAGCAGGATCGCGGGGCGCGGGATCTCGCGCACGAACCCGCTCGCCGCCCTGACGGCTCTGGGAATGGCTGCTGCGGCGGTCCCGCGCGCGCGGGCGCTGCTCGCGGCGAGCGCCGCCGACGCGGTGCTCGGCGGCGGCGGCTACGTCGCTGCGCCGGTCGGGCTCGCCGCGGCGACGCTGCGCATCCCGCTCGTGCTCACCGAGGCCGACAGCCATCTCGGCCTCGCCAACCGCGCGCTCGCGCCGTTCGCGCGCCGCGTGTGCCTGTCGTTTCCGATCGCAGGACGCGCCGGCGGTCGCTACCGCGTGACGGGCCGCCCGATCGCGGCGATCCCCGAGGACCGCGACGTGGCCCGCGCATCGTTCGGCATCGGCCCGCGCGAGCAGTGCGTGCTCGTGTTCGGCGGCTCGCTCGGCGCGCGCTCGATCAACCACGCCGCGCTCGACGCGTTCGCGCGGTCCCCGTTCCGCGTGCTGCACGTATGCGGCGCGCGCGACCACTCCGCCCTGGCGGCGCGCGAGCTGCGCGAGGGCTACGAGCTGATCTCCTCGCTGCCGCCGGAGCGCTTCGCCGCGGCGCTGCTCGCCGCCGATCTCGTCGTCGCGCGCGCGGGCGGCTCGGTGTTCGAGATCGCCGCGAGCGGGGTGCCGGCGATCCTCGTCCCGTACCCCCACGCCGCCGCCGACCACCAGCTCGGCAACGCCGCGTGGATGGCCGACGCGGGCGCGGCGGCGGTGATCGCCGACGACGCGCTGGACGCGCCCCGCCTCGCCGCCGAGGTCGACGCGCTGCTCGCCGACCCCGAGCGCCTCGGGCGGATGGCGCGCGCCGCCCGGGGGCTCGCCCGCCCGGACGCCGCGCTCGAGGTGGCACGCGAGCTGCTCGCCGCGGCGGAGGCCCGAGAGCGATGACCGATGCGCCGGCGCGCCCGTGGAGCGGCAGGCGGATCCACCTCGTGGGGGTGGGCGGCGCCGGGATGAGCGCCTACGCGCGTGCAGCCCACGCGCTCGGCGCGGTGGTGACGGGCTCCGACGCCGCCGCCTCGCCGTACTCCGACGCGCTGCAGGCCGACGGCGTGGCCGAGGTGACGATCGGCCACCATGCGCGCAACCTCCCGGCGGGCGAGGGGGTGGAGCTGTTCCACTCCTCCGCGATCCCGGTCGGCAACCCCGAGCGCGAGGCGGCGCGCGAGCGCGGCGTGCCAGACCGCCCACGCGCGGACCTGCTCGGGGAGCTCAGCGCGCTGCGCCGCACGATCGCCGTGGCGGGCAGCCACGGCAAGACGACGACCGCCGCGATGATCGTGCACGCGCTGCGCGGCGCGGGCATGGACCCCGGCTGGCTCGTGGGCGGATCGGTCGGCGACGGCCTCCCCAACGCTCGCTGGAGCGGCGGGGACTGGCTCGTCGTCGAGGCGGACGAGTCGGATCGCTCGCTGCTGAGCCTGCACGTGGAGATCGCCGTGCTCACCAACGCCGAGCTCGACCACCACGCCGCGTACGGCTCGCTCCAGGAGCTGCGGGCGGTGTTCGCGCAGTTCCTCGACCGCGCGCAGACAGCGGTCGTCTGCGGGCGCCCGGAGCTGGTGGTGCTCGCCGGGCGCCCGCCGGTGACCTACGGCCTGTCCGAGCTCGAGCTCGGCGCCGGCGGCTCGGAGCAGACATGGGAGGGGGTGCGCGTGCGCCTCGTCGTGCCCGGCGAGCACAACGCGCTGAACGCCGCCGGTGCGCTCACCGCGGCGCGCATCGCCGGCGCCGATCCGCACGCCGCGGCGGCGGCGCTGCAGGGGTTCCACGGCGCCGGCAGGCGCTTCCAGCCGGCCGGCCGCAGTGCGTCGGGGGCGCTCCTGTACGACGACTACGCGCATCACCCGACCGAGGTGGCCGCCACGCTGGGCGCGGCGCGGACGCTCCAGCACGAGCGCCTCGTGGCCGTCTTCCAGCCCCACCTGTTCTCGCGCACCGCCCTGCTCGCACCGGACTTCGGGCGCGCGCTCGCGCTCGCGGACGCGGCGGCCGTGCTCGACGTGTACCCCGCGCGCGAGCGCGCCGAGGACCACCCCGGCGTCACCGGGCTGCTGATCGCCGAGGCTGCGGCAGACGCGATGGCCGGGCGCCCGGTGCTGTGGCTGCCGCGGATCGAGGATGCCGCCGCGGCCCTGCCGCCGCTGCTGCGCGCGGGCGACGTGTGCGTGGTGATGGGGGCGGGGGACGTCGACGCGCTCACCGGGAAGCTCGCCGCGTGAGCGCGCCGGGCGGGCACGGCGAGCTCCCCGCGGGCGTGCAGCGCGAGGCTCCGCTGGACCGGCTCGCGACCGTGCGCACCGGGGGGGCGGCGGAGCTGTTCGCGCGCGTGGAGGACGACGAGCGCCTGTGCGAGCTGCTCGCGTGGGCCGCCGCCGCCGGCGTCGCCGTGAACGTGGTGGGCTCCGGTTCGAACCTGCTCGTCGCGGACGAGGGCGTCCCGGGACTGGTGCTGAAGCTCGCGGGCGCGCTCGCGGACATCGAGCTCGATCGGCAGCGCGTGCGCTGCGGGGGCGGCGCGCGCCTGCCGGCGGTCGCGGCGGCATGCGCGCGGGCGGGGCTCTCGGGGATCGAGTTCGGGGTGAACATCCCCGGCACGGTCGGGGGCGCGGTGCGGATGAACGCGAACGCGTACGGCGGCGAGCTGGCGCGCGCGCTGGAGTGGGTCGACGTGGCGACGGCGCGCGGGCTCGCGCGGCGCGCCCCCGAGGAGCTGGGGCTGCGGTATCGCAGCTCCGCGCTGCGCGACGGCGAGGTCGTCGCGCGCGCCGGCTTCGCGCTCCGGGAGCGGCCCGCCGAGGAGGTCAAGGCCGCGCTGGAGGAGCTCCGGCGCATGCGCCACGAGGCACAGCCGCAGGGGATCAAGACGTTCGGCTCGACGTTCAAGAACCCCGACGACGCACGGGCAAAGGGGCGCACCGCGGGCCTGCTGCTCGCCGAGGCGGGCGCGGGCGGCCTGGCGGTCGGCGGCGCGCGCTTCGCGCCCAAGCACGCCAACTTCATCGAGAACACCGGCGCGGCGAGCACCGCGGACATCGTCGCGCTGATGGCGCAGGGCCGGCGTCTCGTGCTGGAGCGCTTCGGCGTCGAGCTGGAGCCCGAGGTGCAGACGCTCGGGCCCGTGCGCTTCCCCTGGTAGGGGTTCGGGAACGGAGCGCGAATCTGTGAGGGCGATGGATCGCCCTCTAGTCGCGCGCATGGCGCGCCCGTTCGCACTCCCGCTCCCGCGCCACTCGCCTCGGGCGACCTCGCGCCGCGCCCACGGGGCCCGCCGTGCCCGTGGCGCCCGCCCCGCACGCGGGGCCGGGCGCCGGGCCGCGCTCGCCTGCGCCGAGGCGCTGCGCGCGCCGCTGGCCGCGATCCGCCCCCGCCGCCGGCTGCGGATCGCGCTGCTCTGCGCCGTGATCTGCGCGCCGCTGCTGGCCGGTGGATGGATGTGGTTCCGCGGCTCCGCGTTCGTCGGCGTGGAGCACGTAACGGTCACGGGCGCGAGTGGGCCGCAGGCCCGCGCGATCGACGCGGCGCTCGCCGGCGCGGCGCACGGCATGAGCACGCTGGAGCTCAGCACCGCGCGGCTGCAGGCGGCGGTGCGCGCGTTCCCGAGCGTCGCAGCGGTGCACGCGACCGCGAGCTTCCCGCACGGGCTGCGCATCGAGGTCGTGCAGCGAACGGCCGTCGCCGCGCTCGTAACGGGCGGGGTGCGCACTGCGGTCTCCGCGGACGGGATCGCCCTCGGCACCGGGCTGCTCTCGGGTGCGCTGCCCACCGTCGCCGCCGTCCACGAGCCCGCGACCGGCGCGCGCGTGCAGGGCACCGACCAGCTCGCCGAGCTCGCGCTCCTCGGGGCGGCGCCCGCGGCGTTCGTGCGCCACGTGCAGTCGGTCTACACGGGCCCTCGCGGGCTCAGCGTCACGATGCGCAACGGCCTGTTGGTCTACTTCGGGGACGCCACGCGCCCCCACGCGAAGTGGCTCTCGCTCGCGCGCGTGCTCGGCGATCCGAGCTCCGCCGGCGCCTCCTACGTGGACGTGCGACTGCCCTCGCGACCGGCCGCCGGCTTCCCCGAAGGCTCGGCGCCGAGCTTCCCCGAAGCGGCAGCCGCCCAGGGCGAAGGCGAAGTCCCCACCACCGGCGAATCGCCCGTGGGCGCGCTCGCGGCCGGGCTCGCGGCGGCCAACCCCAGCACCCGGACGAGCACCGAAAGCGAATCCGGATCCTCGGGCGGCGAAGGGTCATCCGAACACGAATCGAGCACCACGGGCGAAGCCGAAACGGGCGAAGCCGAAGGGGCCTCGGAAGGGTCCGGCGAAACCGCACACTGACACTCAACCTCGAGTCGAGGTCAAGGGCTGATCAGGGTCGATCTCAGGGTCTGGTCGAGACTCCTGCAATCTGCAACGATTTTTGCGAGACTCCAACCCGTCGTTGACAGGGCGAAGTTCCCTGCATAACGTGCGCCCGCTGCGCCCGGGGTGCCGCGTGTGCCGGACTACCCTCAACCACTACTAGAGGTTTCGGACAGAACCATCATGGAGACGAGCGGGAGCTATCTGGCGGTCATCAAGGTCGTAGGCGTGGGCGGCGGCGGGACCAACGCGGTCAGCCGCATGGTCGACGCCGGACTGCGCGGCGTGGAGTTCATCGCCGCCAACACCGACGCCCAGGCGCTCGCCATGTGCGACGCCGACATCAAGCTGAACATCGGTCACGACTCGACGAAGGGCCTCGGCGCCGGCGCCGACCCCGACGTGGGTCTCGCTGCGGCGTCCGAGTCGCGCGACGACATCAAGGAGGCGCTGAAGGGCGCGGACATGGTGTTCGTCACCGCGGGCGAGGGTGGTGGCACCGGTACAGGGGCGGCGCCCGTGATCGCCGAGATCGCCAAGAACGAGATCGGCGCGCTCACGGTGGGCGTCGTCAC
>JAICYC010000065.1 GCA_025934395.1 Solirubrobacteraceae bacterium
ACGCCCAGCATCAGCCCTTCGTAGACGACCGAGCGCATGATCTGCGTGCGCGAGGAGCCGAGCGTTCGCAGCAGGCCGAACTCGCGCGTGCGCTGCGCCACCGTGATCGAGAACGTGTTGAAGATGATGAACGCGCCCACCACGAGCGCCACGTAGGCGAACACGAGCAGGAACGTCCGCAGGAAGCTCAGGTTCTTTTCCAGTTCGGCGGTTTCGTGCTTGGCTTCTTCGCTGCCCGTGCGGACCTGCACCGTCGCCGGGAGCTCGGCGCGGAGCTTGTCGCGCACCTGTGCGGGCGTCACGCCCGGGTCGGCGGCCACGTCGATCTGATCGAAGCGCCCCTGTTCGCCGACGACGCGCTGGGCCTCGGCGGGAACGAGGATCGCGGCGCCCGCGCCGCCGAACGATTCGCCGCCGCCGAAGCGCAGGATGCCGACGATCGTGTACCTGCGCGCGGGGGCCGAGCCGGCGACGACCATCTGCTGGCCGGTCTTCAGGGCGTGGCGTTCCGCGGTGGCCTGGTCGATCGCGACCTGCGCCGCGTTCTCCGGGAAGTGGCCCTCGACCGGCTTGAACGAGTTGAACGGCGGCGGCACGAGCGAGCCGATGAAGGCGGGCGCGCCGCCGCTGGTCAGGCGCTTGCCCTGCGGCGTGAGGAAGGCGCCGGGTGTGAAGATCGCGCCCGCCGCCTGCTTGACCCCCGGCGTGGCGCGCACCTTGGAGAGCAGCGCTTCGGTGATCGGCGAGGTTTCCGAGCCGGTGTTGCGGCCGAGCGGCTGCGCGGGGGTGACGACCGCGTCGTGGTGTGCGTTGGCGGTCTGGAAGATCGCCGCGAACGAGTTGTTGATGGTGTCGGTGAGCACGTAGGTGCCCGCCATCAGCGCGACCCCCAGCGCGATCGCGATGCCCGTGAGCAGGACCCGCAGCTTGCGCTGCATGAAGCCGCGCACGACCAGCGCGAGCATCAGCCCACGGACTTCATGAGGTCGAGCGCCTCCTCCGTGCTCCCCGCGGCGCCGTCGTGGATGATGCGGCCGTCGGCCAGCACGAGCAGCCTGTCGGCGAACGACGCAGCGTGGGCGTCGTGGGTGACCATCACGACGGTCTGGTCGAACCGGTCGACGGCGCCTCGCAGCAGCCCCAGCACGTCGTCGGAGGCTTTCGAGTCGAGGTTGCCGGACGGCTCGTCGGCGAACACCACCGTGGGGCGCGAGATCAGCGCGCGGGCGACCGCCACGCGCTGCTGCTGGCCGCCGGAGAGCTCTGCCGGGCGGTGCGTGAGGCGGTCGCGGATGCCGACGGTGTCGATCAGCTGGTCGAACCACGCGCGGTCGGGCTTGCGCCCTGCGATCGACAGCGGCAGCAGGATGTTCTCCTCCGCGTTGAGCACGGGCAGCAGGTTGAACGTCTGGAAGATGAAGCCGACGCGGTCGCGACGCACCTGCGTGAGCTCGCGATCGTCGAGCTCGGTGAGCTCCACGCCGGCCAGCCGCACGCTCCCCGCGGTGGGGCGGTCGAGCCCCGCGAGGATGTGCATGAGCGTGGACTTGCCCGAGCCGGACGGCCCCATGATCGCGGCGAACGCCCCGCCCGGGAACTCCACGCTGACGTCCCGCAGAGCGTCCACGGCGGCCTCGCCCTCGCCGTAGCGACGGCTCAGCGCCATCGCCGCGACGATCGGGGCCACGCCGTTCTGCTCGCCGGTGTCGTCCACTCGCGGCTAGTCTAGACCGGCCGCCCCGGGCCGGACGACGGCTGGAGGCAGAGGTGCAGCACGCCTCGCCGAGCCGTCCGATCGGTACTGGAACATGCGCCGCCAATGACCGCGATCCTCGCTTCGCAAGGACACCTCGGCACCGTGACCGACGAGAGCAGAACCGACTCCGAGAAGCGCGAGACCCGCCCGGCGGTGTTCCTCGTGGCGCGGCCGTCGGTGGACCTCGAGGGGATGCGCGCCTACCTCGCCGAGGTCGGCGGCGAGTCGTGGCTCGATCAGCGCGTGCAGGAGGGCGAGCCGAACCCGGGTGAGCTGCTGGCGGAGTTCGCGGGGCGGATCTGCTACCGCAGCTGGGAGCCCGGGCTGAACGCCAACGTGACGCGCGTGCGCACCGACCGTCACGCGTACTTCGGCAACATCCTCGCGAGCCTGCACGGGAGCGTGCTCGAGCACGCGAGCTACTCGTTCGCGTTCCGGAGCGTCTCGCGGGTCTTCACGCACGAGCTCGTCCGGCACCGGGCGGGCTCGGCGTTCAGCCAGGAGAGCCTGCGCTACGTGCGCCTGACCGACATCGGCTTCCGCGTCCCGCCCGCGCTCGAGCCGGTCCGCGCGCAGGTGCTGAGCCTCGTGGAGCAGCTCGAGGAGTTCCAGGTGAGCGCTGCCGAGCAGCTCGGCCTCGACGACGAGGGCGTGCCGTTCGCGGTCAAGAAGGAGATCACCTCGGCGCTGCGGAGGCTGGCGCCGATCGGTCTCAGCACCGACATCCTGTGGACGGCTAACGTCCGCACGTTGCGCCACGTGATCGAGATGCGCACCGCCCCCGGCGCCGAGGAGGAGCTGCGGATGGTGTTCGACGAGGTCGCGCGCACGATGCTCGCGGAGGCGCCGGAGCTGTTCCAGGACTTCGTCCGACGCGAGGACGGCTCCTGGGTGCCCGAGCACCGCAAGGTGTAGAGGCCCTGCCGCCGCCCGCGGCGCCCCCGGGTGGGGGGAGCACGACCGGGGACACCCTGCCGAAGCGGCAGCCACGCGGGCGACGGAGTTGCTCACGCGTCCATCGTGCGCGTGCGCCACGCACCGAGCGCGAGGAAGATCGCGAGCCAGGCCAGCACGACGACCGTGGCGGTGGCGCCGCCCATCGTCACGTTCGCGTTGTGGTCGCCCAGCCGAACGGGGCTGTAGTGGTTGATCGCCTGGTCGAGGATCAGCTTGCGCGAGCTGCCCAGCGAGCCGATCGACCCCAGCAGCGGGCTCGCGACGAGGTGCCATCCGATCAGCACCGTCAGCGCGGCGGGCCTGGAGGAGGTGAGCGCGGCGAACCCCACCGCCACGATGCAGATCACGGCGGTCGAGAACAGCGAGAACGCGAGGCCGTTGGCGAGCTCGGCGGCGGTGGGCGTTTCGGCGCCCCCCGCGAACGCGAACGTCCCGGCGAGGACCAGGGCGAAGCCGGCGAGCGTCACGAGCCAGGTGACAGCGATCGCGGCGGGCACGCGCGTGAGGAACAGCGCCAGCCGCGAACGGCCCGTCACGACGAGGTCGCGGAACACCCCTGAGGCCACGTCGCCGGCGCCCCCCTCGGCGCCGATCATGATCGCGGCGAGCGGGCCGAACAGGACCGCGAGGATCCGCATCGAGTCCATGAAGCCGTCCACGCCCCCGGCCGGCCCGTGTTCTGCGGGGTTCGACCCGTGCTGCGCGGCGCGCACGATGAAGAAGATCAGCACCGGTCCGAGCGCGAGCACGAGCGACCAGATCACCGTCCCGAGCTTCTTGCGGAGCTTCAGCAGGTCCGCGCCGACCATGCGCAGGGCGATCGTGGCGCTCATGCGGGAACCTCCTGCTCGGGCACGGGCTCATCGAGCCGCGCGGTCATCTCCAGGAAGCGCTGCTCGAGGCTGTGCCGCACGGGCTCCAGGCGCACCACCGGGATCCCCGCCTCGACCAGCAGCGCGTTGACCGCGGCCGCGGTGGCGGGCTCGCCCGTGAGCACCACGCGCAGCCCTCCCTCGGACGGACTGCATTCGCGGACCAGGTCCGTGTTGCGCAGCACCGCGATCGCGTCTTCCGGGGCGCCGGTCCCGATCATCAGCTCCGCGCTCGAGCCGCCGCCGGCCAGCTCTGAGATCGCGCCCTGGATGACGATCCGGCCGCGATCGACGATCGCAGCGGCATCGCAGATCTTTTCGACCTCGTCGAGAAGGTGCGAGGAGAGGAACACCGTGCGCCGCTCCTCCTCCACGAGCGCGCGGATCATGTATCGGAACTCCTGGATCCCGCCGGGGTCGAGGCCGTTGGTGGGCTCGTCGAGGATCAGCAGCTTCGGGTCGGCCAGCAGGCAGCGCGCCACCCCGAGGCGCTGGCGCATCCCCAGCGAGTAGCGCTTGACCTTCTCGTCGGCGCGCTCGGTGAGGCCCACGCGCGACAGCGCCGGTGCGATCCGCGCGTCGGCCTCGGGGCCGCGCACCGCGGCCACGATCCGCAGGTTCTCGCGACCGCTGAGGTGAGGGTGGAAGCGCGGCTCCTCGACGATCGCCCCCACGCTGCGCAGCGCGGCGGCGCGCTCGGCGGGAACCGGGTGGCCGAGGATCGCCATCGAGCCCTCGCTCGCGCTCGTCAGCCCGAGCAGGGTGCGGATCATCGTGGTCTTGCCCGCGCCGTTCGGGCCGAGGAAGCCGAACGCGCAAGCTCGCGGCACGTGCAGGTCGACGGCGGAGATCGCAGCGCGCGCACCGAAGCGCTTGGTCAGGCCGCGCGTCTCGATCGCGGGGCCGTCGGGGTGGTGCGCCGCTGAGTAGGCGGTGGTCATCGTCCTCGCGGGGTCGTGGATTCCTCGGCGCTCAATCTCGCCGGTGGGGGTCTCCCGCGCAATCGGGAATCACCCCTAGGTGGCGGTTATATCGTAGTACGATCTAACGCACTACGCTATAGCTCGATGAGCCGGCGCTCGACCGCCCAGCGGCTGAGCTCGTGACGGCTGGAGAGCTGCAGCTTGCGCAGCACCGCTGAGACGTGAGCCTCGACGGTCTTCACGGAGATCTGCAGCTGCGCGGCGACCTCCTTGTACATGTAGCCGCGCGCGATGTGGCGCAGAACCTCGCGCTCGCGCGGCGTGAGCTGGTCGAGCTCATCGCGCGCTCGCGCGTCGGCGCCCGTGGCGGGCGCGGCCTCCCCGGCGAAGGCGTCGAGCACGAAGCCCGCCAGCCGAGGCGAGAACACCGCGTCTCCGCCAGCCACGCGACGGACGGCATCCGCGAGCTCGGCGCCGGAGATCGTCTTGGTGACGTAGCCGCGCGCGCCCGCCCTGATCACGCCGATCACGTCCTCCGCCGCGTCCGAGACCGACAGCGCGAGAAAGCGTGTGGGCAGGTCCTCGGCGGCCGCTCGGCGGATCACCTCGACGCCACCGCCGTGGGGCATGTGCACGTCCAGGAGCACCACGTCGGGGCGCGTGTCGCGGATCGCCCGCAGGGCGGACTCGACGTCGCCCGCGTCGCCCGCGACGTCCACCTCGCCCGCCAGCTCCGCGCGCACGCCGGCGCGGAACAGGTGGTGATCGTCGACGATCAGCACCCGCGGCTGGTCGCTCATCCCGCCGCCGCGCAGTCCATCACGAGCTCGACCTCGGTCCCGCTCCCCGGTGAGCTGGTCACGATCGCGCGCCCCTTGTGGCGCTGTACGCGGGCGATGATGGAGTCGCGCACGCCGCGGCGGTCGGGCGGGATCGTCGCCGGGTCGAACCCGGCGCCCCGGTCACGCACGAACACCTCCGCGCGCGCGTCGCTCAGCTCCGCATACAGGTCCACGTGGTCGCTGCCGGCGAACTTGGCCGCGTTGGTCATCGCCTCCCGGGCGGCCGCGACGAGCGCCTCGAGGTGCGAGTCCAGCGGCCGCTCACCGACGATCACAACCTCGATCGGCACTTCGTGCAGGGCCTCGACCTCGCTCGCCGCGCGCTCCAGCGCCGCCTTGGCGCCCTCGCGCTCGGGCGTGTCGGAGCGCTGGAACAACCATCCGCGCAGCTCGCGCTCCTGCCTGCGCGCGAGGCTCGCCACGGCGCGCGGGTCGCTGGAGCGCTTCTGGATCAGCGCGAGCGTCTGCAGCACGGAGTCGTGGAGGTGGGCTGCCACCTCCGCGCGCTCCTGCTCGCGGATGCGGGCGGAGCGCTCGGCGGCGAGGCTGCGAGCGACGCGCATCGCCCACGGTCCCACGAGCAGCGCGAGCGTGGTGGCGATGATCGCCGCCGCGCCGATCTCCTTGCCGAGGTTGCGCAGCACGCCGAACGAGTGCAGCAGCGCCGAGGAGGCGAACGCGACGAGCAGCACCGCGCCGATCAGCCCGCGCGCGCTCGACTGCCAGGTGCGCTCGCGCGGCGCCTCTTGCCCGCCGCGGGGGCCGATCAGCGGGGTTGCGCCCGTCATCACGCGCCACGCGAGCGCCAGCCCGCACGCGCCGACCACGATCGGCCAGAGGACGGTGTCGCCGAAGCGCAGGCCGCTCAGGCGGACGGCGACGAACGCCGCAAAGACGACGGCGAGCGTCCCGGTCGCCTTCGCGGCCCACCCCGGGGGCCGCCCGGCGCCCTCGCTGTGAGGGGCGATCGGGACGAGGGCCCACGCGATCGCGTACACCGCGATCCCGACGCCACCGGTGAGGATCAGGACGAACATCGCGAAGCGCACGAGCCACGGATCGGCTCCGATCGAATCGGCGATCCCCGCACAGACGCCACCGACGATCCCGCGCTCGGGGTAGCGGTAGAGCTCGCGGCGGTGTGAGCCGGAGGCGATCGGCTCCTCGGCGTTCGCAGGTGATGTGACCCCGGGAGCGGCCATCCGCCAATGATCGCAGCGCGGCGCGCGGCGCCCATCGGGGATGTCCCCTAGGGAGCTACTCCTCCTGCGCCTGCAGCTCGGTGACGCGCTCCTGCAGCTTCGCCATCACATCGGGATCCTTGAGCGTGGTGACGTCACCGAGCGCCCGTCCCTCTGCGATGTCGCGCAGCAGCCTGCGCATGATCTTCCCCGAGCGCGTCTTGGGGAGATCGTCGGACCAGATGATCCGCTTCGGGCGCGCGAACTTGCCGATCCGGTCGGCGACCGTTTCGCGAATGCCCTCGACGGTCTGCTCGTCGCCCTGCATGTCGCCCTGGAGCGTCACGAACGCGACGATCGCCTGGCCGGTGTCCTCGTCGTGCTGGCCGATCACCGCCGCCTCGGCGACGTCGGGGTGAGCGACGATCGCCGACTCGACCTCGGCGGTGGAGAGGCGGTGCCCGGACACGTTGACCACGTCGTCGATGCGCCCGATCACCCAGTAGTAGCCGTCGCGGTCGAGGCGCGCGGCGTCGCCGACGAGATATGTGCGCGGCCCGTAGCGCTTGAAGTAGGTCTCCACGAACCGCTCCGGCTCCTTGTAGAGCGTGCGCAGCATCGAGGGCCAGGGACGGGTGAGCACCAGCAGGCCCTGTCCGTCCTCGATCGGCTCGCCGGTGGACTCGTCGAGCACCGCGGCGGCGATGCCCGGGAAGGGCTGTGTGGCCGACCCGGGCTTGGTCGCGGTGAGGCCCGGCAGCGGCGTGATCATGATGCCGCCCGTCTCGGTCTGCCACCACGTATCGACGATCGGGCAGCGTTCGCCGCCGATCACCTTGTGGTACCAGAGCCATGCCTTGGGGTTGATCGGCTCGCCCACCGAGCCGAGCATCCGCAGGCTCGAGAGGTCGTGCGCCTCGGGCCAGCTCGCGCCCCACTTGATGCACGCGCGGATCGCGGTGGGCGCGCAGTAGAGGATCGTCACCCCGTAGCGCTCGATCGTGTCCCACCAGATGCCCTTGTCGGGATAGTCCGGCGCGCCCTCCCACATCACCGAGGTGGCGCCGTTGGCGAGCGGGCCGTAGACGATGTAGGAGTGGCCGGTGATCCACCCCACGTCGGCGGCGCACCAGTACACGTCGCTGTCGGGCTTCAGATCGAAGACGTAGCGGTGCGTGGCTGAGACGCCGGTCAGGTAGCCCCCCGTGGTGTGGAGGATCCCCTTGGGCTTCGCGGTGGACCCGGAGGTGTAGAGGATGAAGAGGGGGTGCTCCGCGTCGAGCTCGGCCGCAGGGCACTCGGGGTCGGCCGCCGCGAGTATCTCGTCGTAGTAGACGTCGCGGCCCTCCTGCATCTGGCAGGGGACGCCCTTGCTGCGCACGACGACGATCCGCTGCAGGGAGTCGAGGTCGGCCATCACCTCATCGACACGGTCCTTGACGGGAGCGGTGTTGCCCTTCCGCGCAGCCCCGTCCACCGTGATCAGGAGCTTCGCCTCGGAGAACTCCATGCGCTCGCGCACCGCCTCGGCCGAGAAGCCGCCGAACACGACGTTGTGCGGGGCGCCGATGCGCGCGCACGCGAGCATCGCCACGACGACCTCCGGGATCATCGGCAGGTAGATGCCGACGACGTCCCCGGGCCCCACGCCGAGGTCCTTGAGCGCATTCGCCAGCCGCTGCACCTCGGCGAGCAGCGCTGCGTAGGTGATGTCCCGCTCCTCGCCCTGCTCGCCGCGCCAGTGGAACGCGACGCGGTCGCCGCGACCGTCGAGGACGTGGCGGTCGAGGCAGTTGTAGGACGCGTTCAGCTTGCCGCCGGTGAACCACTTGTAGAACGGGGGCTCGGAGTCGTCGAGCACGTGCTCCCAGGGCTCGAACCAGTGGAGCTGCTCGGCCTGGCCGGCCCACCACGTCTGCCAGTCCTCGTCGGCCTTGCGGTAGATCTCGGGATCCCGCAGCTCGGCGGTCGCGCGGAAGCCCTCCGGGGGCTCGAATCTCTCCACGTCCAGCAGGCTCGCCAGCTCGCGGTCGAGCTCGCTCTCCTGCGGGCGGGTCTGCTGCGAACTCATGGCCGGACTCTACCCCGAACGAGCCGGCCCGGACACGCGTGTCCGGACGCTGACGCCCGCCCACGCGCGTTCAGCGGGAACGCCCGCCGCGGCCCTTTCGGCGCTGGCGCCGTTTCTGCGATCGGCTGGGCTGGACGGGCTCTGCAACGCCGTTGGCGGCGCCGGGTGCGGCAGCGCCCGCGGCGACCGCCGCGGGCTGCGCGGCGGCCTGGCGTTCGGCGCGCTGCTGGGCCGCGCTCGGCCACGGTCGCGCCTCGCCCGACTCCCACGCGGGCGGATCGCCGCCCGGCCACCGTCCCATCAGCAGCAGACCCATCATCACGAGCCAGAACGCGGGCACGATCTGGAACTCGGCACCGCCGATCGGGAAGAACAGGAGCAGCCCGGTGAAGATCCCGAGGATCCCCATCCAGCGCGGCAGCAGCCCCACGCGCTGCGCGGCCATCGCCGTGACGATCATCCCGGCGGCGAGCGCGAGTCCGGAGAACAGGCTGAGGTACTGCACGAGCTGGTTGGCGGCGCCCTTCGTGAGCGCCTGTTCGACGGCGCTGATCGAGTGGTCCGAGGAGGTCGCGAAGTTGTGCGTCTCGATCGAGCTGACGATCTGATGGGCGACGCTGACCACCGCAAAGCCGATTCCCCCGACCAGCACGAGCAGCCGCGCGTGCGGCCACGTCTCCGGCCGTCTGAACCGCGCGCCGTCCAGCAGGAGCAGGAGGATCAGCGTGAGCACGCCGATCGCCACCGCCGCGAGCAGGCTCCCCACGACCAGCGGAGAGGCGTGGTGGCTGATGAATTTGACCTCGCCCGCGCGCGGGCTCACCGGCGGCTCGCTGACCCCCGAGAACGCCGGCGCGAGCCCCTGCAGGAGCCCCACCGTGGGGGCTCCGTTCAGCGTGGAGCTGATGATGATCGAGCTGAGCAGGTACAGGACGCCGGCGGCGAACGCGGGCACCGCGAGGCGGGCGCGTCTGTGCAGCTCGGAGGCGACCTGCTGGCGGATCTCGGCCGGCTTGGGCATCGAGATGGGCAGTCTATGATGCGGGCATGGAGGGCAGCGGCTTCGGCGACCTGTTCGGAGACCCCGACGAGCTGCAGCGGCGCCTGGCGGAGTTCGCCGATCAGATGCAGGGGCAGCAGCGTCTCGCGTGGGCGGACAACGCGATCAAGCTCGCCGTGGACATGACGGTCGCGGCCGTGCAGCGGATCAACCTGCAGGGCAACGCGGAGGCGCAGGCGGAGCAGATCCGCACCGTGATCGCCCATGTGTTCCCGGAGGCGGTGGCGCTCGTGCGCGAGGCCCGCTCGGGGCTGCAGTAGCTAGGGGGCGCGCGCGCTGCGGGCGCGGCCCGGGCCGCGGTCCTCCGGATAGGCGAACGCGGGCCCACCCGGCGGGTCGGCTGCTTCGGCCTCGCGCTCCGCTTCGGCCTCGCGCTCCGCCTCGCGCGAGGCGCGGCCGGCGCTGATCACCTCCTTGAACGAGCGGAACCGGAAGATGAACACGACCGCGGCGAGACCCACGCCCGCGGTGAACGCGGCGATCGCGATCTGCTGGCCCACCGAGTACGCGGCGACCACGGCGCCGGAGCCCTTCGACGCGAACACCTTCACGAGCAGAGCCTGCTGCACGCCGGCGCCGCCGGGGGTGAACGGGACCGCGCCTGCGACCTGGTTGACGCCGAACACGAGCAGCACGTTCTGGACCGAGCCGCCCACGCGGAACGCATCCAGGAAGAACCAGAACGCGGCGAAGCGCGCGAGCCACGCGAGCGCCTGCAGCGAGACGACTTCGCGCAGGTACCGGCGGCGGTCGGTGAGGATCGTCACACCCTGACGCACCCGCGCCCAGAAAGCCTGCACCCGTACGGACAGCAGCGCGAAGGCCACCAGTCCCGCGAACGCGAGCAGCGTGAGCAGGAACAGCGTCAGGCGGAAGTGCTCGGCGAGGTAGGAGATGTCGAACGAGCTGAGTTTGGAGAGGTCGGGCGGCTTCGGGAAGACGCCCTGGGTGAACGCGTAGATCAGCACGAGCACCCCCACGCTGGCATCGAAGATCGACTCCACGAAGAACGCGGCCGCGACGGTGGGGTAGCGCGATCCGGGGATCGAGGAGCGCGTGAGGAACAGCTTGATGACGTCGCCGCCGCGCGCGGGCACGACGTTGTTGAAGCCCACAGCGGCGAAGTAGGCGCCCCACACGCGCCGCCACTGGAAGGGCGCGGCCGGGTAGGCGGCCCGCAGGCTGTGGAAGAACGCCCGCGAGCGCAGCGTCAGGTTGAGCCCGAAGAACAGGAGCGCGAGCAGCAGCGCGGGCCAGTGGACGGCTGCGAGGTCCGAGAAGAACTTGCCGACGGCGTCGAAGAACGTGCTCAGGCTGTGGCCGATCGACGTTGATGCGACTGTCGCGCTCACACGCACAAGCGTACGGGCAGCGAACGCCGCGCGAGAGCGGTCGGCAGCGGCGCCGGGACCCTCAGCGCCCGGGCGCGACGCGCAGGGTGTGCACCGCCAGCAGCGATGCGATCAGCGTGACGGGTATCAGCGCGAGCAGGATCGCGTCCCCGCCCGGCCAGTCCACGCCGGCCCCGTCAGCCGCCCAGAACATCCCGAACGAGCACAGCATCACCCCCACGGCGAACTTCATCGTGTTCTCCGGCACGCGCGCCAGCGGCGCGCGCACGGCGAACCCCGCGGCGACGACGCTGACGATCGCGAGGCCCGCTGCGACGGCGGCGAGCCCGGTGTCGTGGTGGGTGGCGCCGAACGTGATGACGATCACGGCCACCTCGAGCCCCTCGACGAAGACGCCTTTGAAGGCGACCGCGAAGGCGTAGCCGTCGAAGCTCCCGCGGCCAACCGCCGCGCCGCGCGCCGCCGCGGTGGCGCTCGCGTACTCGCCCTGCTCGTCGTGCAGCGCCTTGCGCCCCGCCGCTCTCAGCACGGCCTTGCGGAGCCACTGCCCGCCGAGCAGCAGCAGAAGCACGCCCACGACCACCCGCAGCGGGCCGAGGGGCACTTCCTCGAGGGCCGTGCCGAGCCCCGCACACGCGAGGATCAGCACGGCGAGCGAGGCGCCCGCGCCGCCGAGCGCCGACGGCCAGCTGCGGGCCTGGCCCACGGCGAGCACGATCGTGAGCGCCTCCACGGCCTCCACCGAGCAGGCGAGGTACACGGACAGGGCGAGCCCGGCGTTCGCTCCGGTCATCAGCTGAATCTAGCGCCGGCGGGCGGCGTGTTGATGCGCTAGAACGTGGGCCATGCCAGCGCGCGGGAGCTCGGCGAAAGGCGTAACGGTGGCGGTCACCGGGCCCACCGGCGAGATCGGCCACGCGTTCATCGAGTCTCTCGAGCGCTCCAGCGACGTCAAGCGGATCGTGGGGATGGCCCGCCGGCCGTTCGACGCCAAGGCGGCGGGCTTGCGCAAGCTCACCTACCTGCAGGGAGACGTGCTGGACCGCGACGCCGTGGGCGAGCTCGTGGACGGCGCAGATGTGGTGGTGCACCTCGCGTTCATGATCATGGGCAGCGAGAAGGAGAGCCGCAAGGTCAACCTCGACGGGTCACGCAACGTGTTCGAGGCGGCAGTGGCTTCGAAGGCCAAGCGGCTGGTGTACGCGTCGTCGGTCGCCGCGTACGGGTTCCACCGCGACAACCCCCAGCCGCTCACCGAGGACGTCCCCGCCCGAGGCTCGGACTCCCACTACTACTCCGCCCAGAAGGCCGAGGTGGAGGAGGTGCTCGGAAAGACGGTCGACGGCAGCGCGACCGCCTCCTACGTGTTCCGCCCGTGCATCGTCGCGGGGCCGGGGGCGCCGCTGCTGATCGACAGCCTGCCCTACACCCAGCTCACCGAGCGGCTGCCCGGGCCCGTGCTCAACCTGCTCGACGGCGTCCCGATCCTCAAGCCCGTGCTCCCGGACCCGGGCACCCCCTTCCAGCTGGTTCACCACGACGACGTGGCCGCGGCGATGCGTGCCGCGGTCGTGGGCCACGGCACGCCGGGGGCCTACAACCTCGCCGGCAGCGGCCGCCTGACGGTGAGACAGCTCGCCAACGAGCTCGGCTGGTACTCGATCCCGGTGCCGGATCTCGCCGTGGACGCCGCCGCGGAGATGGTTGGCAGGCTGGGCTTCCTCCCCGCCCAGGCACAGTGGATCGCAGCGTTCCGCGAGCCGGTGATCATGAGCACGAGCCGCGCCCGCACGGAGCTGAACTGGCGCCCCCGGCACGGGGCGCTGGAGACGCTGCGGGAGACGATCACCGCCGCGCGCATGGACCGGCTGATCCGGTAGGCGGCGCGGTGGGCGCCGGCCCGCGCGAGGCGAGCCGGCGCGATGCCCGCGTCTACTTGGTGATCCTGATCGTGCGCTCCATGCCCAGGCGCGTGTGGTCACGCCCGTCCTGGGTTTCCATGAAGCAGACCTCCACGTAGATCCCCGGCTTGGCGGTGATCGTGGTCTGCTGGAAGGCGCCGCTGGACACCGGGGTCAACCATGCCAGCGGCTGGCCCGCGACCATCCTGAACGCTTGGTGTTCCTTGCCGGCGATCAGCGCCCTGGTGAACTTCTTCGCGGCCGCGCGGCTCCTGACGGGCACCGCGAAGATCATGTGCACGAGGAAGCCTTCGTTTTCGAAGCGCACGAGCTCGCCGTTGTGGAGCGTGGTCGGCCCACGGAACCCGAACTCGATCGAGGTCTCGGTGGCTTCGGGCGCGGGCAGCGCCGCGGGCGACGGCGACGGCGTGACGGTGAACTCGGTGTGCGCGATCGGTTCGCCTTCTTCCCCGAGGTAGAGCGCGACGTAGTTGCCCGGCGTCAGAACCGTCTGCGCTTCGCTGCCTTTGCCCGGCCGCGCTTCGTTGCCGAAGACGATCGTGCCGATCTTGCCCACGCCGTTCGGATCGCTGTGCTTGTTGCCGATGTACGCCAGCAGTTCGGCGGCTGTCGCGCCGGGCTTCAGCGCGAACAGCGTCACGGACGGTTCCTTGAGGCCACCCGTGGCGGTGGCGACGACGTTCACGGCACCGGACTGGGTCGGCCCCGAGACGGCGATCGACTTGGGTCCGAGAGAGATCGACAGAGTGGGCAGCGTTGCCGCGCCCGCGGTGGCCACGCCACCGGCGAGCACGCCCGCTACGACCACGAGTGCGGCCAGTCCGGCCCTCCTCCACCCAGCCCTGGACGTGCCAGAGCGAACGCTAGATGACATGCGACGGTCCTTTCGGTATGTGTGGAGCGAGCGCCGTCCCGCAGCTGGCCCGCTCCCAGCGGCTTGTGGTGATTCCGCGCGATCCGCGCGCCCGCTGTCGTTTCGGTCGCGTGCGCTGGTCTCGCGGAACGCGGCACACTAGCGCCCCCGGCAGCGATGTGCGTCAGCGCGAAACGCGGCCGGGCGGGTGCCGGGGCACGCGTATGGCCGCGGCGAGCCTCGCTAGGGCGTGCCCGAGCCGGGCGCGGACTCAGCGAGCGCGGCGAGCACACGATCGTCGTGCTCTGCTGGCTTCACCTTGCGCAGCACCGCCGCCACCTTCCCGCCGTCGTCGATCACGAACGTGCTGCGCTCGTTGCCGAAGTACTTGCGCCCGTACATGGACTTCTCTACCCACACGCCGTACGCGTCGGCCACCGCGTGGCCCTCGTCGGCGAGCAGCGCGAAGTTCAGATCCTGCTTCTCGTGGAACTTCTTCACCTTGGCCACCGGGTCCGGCGAGACGCCGAGCACCACCGCTCCGGCCGCGTCGTAGTCGGCGTGGTGTTCCCGCACGCCGCACGCCTGGGCGGTGCACCCGGGGGTGTCGGCCTTGGGGTAGAAGTACAGGACGACCGCTTTGCCACGGAAGTCCGAGAGCTTGATCGCGCGGCCGTCCTGATCCGGCAGCTCGAAGTCTGGCGCCTGATCGCCCAGCTCGATCACGCCGGGATCGTACCCGCCCGGACAGCAACGAAGAGAGCCGCCCGTGGAATGGGCGGCTCTTGCACGTGTTCGTGGGTCAACGAGGAGGTGTGCCCGGAGCATAGAGGGGCGTGCCGACCGATCTGGCTCCAGCGGCCCGGCGCTGGAGACGTACATACCGGGAGGACGCATGCAGCCATCCAGCCTCGCCGTGAGAGATTCCGCGCGGCAGGCCGCGAGTCGTGAGCACGGTGACCGGGGACGGAGTAGCCCCGGGCGCATACGAAACCCGCTCGACCGCCCGAAGGGGCCAACAGTCGAGAGGTCAGGGATTGAAGCCGTGGATGGAGCGTCAGGACTTGCCGGGAGGTGGGTCCGGCCCTGTACGTCAGGGACAGGCAACCAAGGAGAGTGGTCTGTCGTCCGCGGGGTGGCGCTCTTGCGGACTCCTGCCCGGCGGGTCGTGTCTGCCTGGGCCCTCGCCGGGCGGGCCTCGGGATGTCCGCCGTCAGATGAGAAAGGAGGGGGCAAATTGTCGGCCCGAGCAGCTGAGAGCGGGTCGTAACGCACGCGGTCTCAGGCCGACAAGTCGCCCCACTAGTTAGCACGGCCGACATCCCGAGCCGTCATCACCAAGAACATCAAAGCA
>JAICYC010000087.1 GCA_025934395.1 Solirubrobacteraceae bacterium
CAGGTCGTAGATCAGCTGCTTGAGGTCCTCGATCGAGTAGATGTCGTGGTGGGGCGGCGGCGAGATCAGGCCCACGCCGGGCGTGGTGTGGCGGATCGAGCCGATGTAGTCGTCGACCTTGTGGCCCGGCAGCTGGCCGCCCTCGCCGGGCTTCGCGCCCTGGGCCATCTTGATCTGGAGCTCGTCGGCGTTGACGAGGTAGTGGATGGTCACGCCGAAGCGGCCCGAGGCGACCTGCTTGATCGCCGAGCGCCGGCGGTCGCCGTTCGGGTCGGGTACGAACCGCACGGGATCCTCGCCGCCCTCGCCGGTGTTGGAGCGGCCGCCGAGCCGGTTCATCGCGATCGCGAGCGTCTCGTGCGCCTCACGCGAGATCGAGCCGAGGCTCATCGCGCCGGTGCAGAAGCGGCGCACGATCTCCGCCGCGGGCTCGACCTCCTCCAGCGGGATCGGCTGTGCGCTCGCGGCAGCAGGACCGCCTCCGATCTCCAGCAGGCCGCGCAGCGTCGCCTTGCGGGCTGCGTCCTCGTTGACCATCCGGGCGTACTCGCGGTACTTCTCGTAGGCGGGGCTGGTCCTCACAGCCTCGTGGGCCTCCGCGTCGCCGCCGAGCGCAGCGGCGACGTCGCCGTTGGCCGCCCGCACGGCGTGCTGGACGGAGGCGATCGTCTCGGGGTTCCACATGTGGTGCTCGCCGTCGCGACGCCATGCGTAGACGCCGCCGACGGGCAGCAGCGCTTCGCGTACGGCTGAGCCCCTCCATTGCGCGCGCGCGTGGCGCTCGAGCGCCTCGGTGGCGAGCACCTCCTCCCCGACCCCGCCGATGCGCGATGCGGTGCCGGTGAAGTGCTTGTCGATCAGCGCCTGCTCGAGGCCCACCGCCTCGAAGATCTGCGCGCCGCGATAGGACTGGATCGTCGAAATCCCCATCTTGGAGATCGTCTTGAGCAGGCCTTTGCCGACGGCTTTGATGAAGTTCTGCGCGGCCTGCTCCATCAGCTCGCCCAGCTCCTCGCCGGAGGGCGGCTCGAGCTCCTGGTCCAGGCCTTTGGAGAGGCGGCCTTCGATCACCATCGCGTCGAGCGTCTCCAGCACCACGTACGGGTTGATCGCGCTCACGCCGTAGCCGATCAGCGTGGCGAAGTGATGCACCTCCCGCGGCTCGCCGGACTCGAGGATGATCCCCGCGCGCAGCCGCGTGCCCTCGCGCACGAGGTGGTGGTGAACCGCAGCGACCGCGAGCAGGGACGGGATCGGCGCGCGCGTGGGCCCGAGGCTGCGGTCGGAGAGCACGATGATGTTGACGCCCTGCGCGATCGCGTCGTGGGCCTGGGCGCAGATCCGCTGGAGCGCCGAGCTCATCCCCTCGGGGCCCTCGGACACGGGCCAGCAGATGTCGATCGTCTCCGCGGCGTAGACGTCGTGGTCCACGTTGCGCAGCGTCTCCAGGTCGCGGTTGAGGAGGATGGGCTGATCCAGCAGGAGCTTGTGGGCGTGCTCGGGGGTCTCGTCGAACAGGTTCTGCTCGATCCCGAGGCTGGTCGCGAGGCTCATCACGATCTCCTCGCGGATCGGGTCGATCGGCGGGTTGGTGACCTGGGCGAACAGCTGCTTGAAGTAGGAGAAGAGGGGCGGCGCCTGGTCGGATAGCACCGCGAGCGCGAGGTCGTTGCCCATCGACCCCACGGGCTCGGCGCCCTCGATCGCCATCGGCGCGAGCAGGACGCGCAGATCCTCCTGCGTGTAGCCGAACGCGCGCTGGCGCATCTGCAGGGGCTGGTTGGAGAGCGTCACCTGCTCGCTGGCGGGCAGCTGCGAGATCGGCACCGCGTTGCGTGCGTACCACTCGCCGTAGGGCTGGCGCATGGAGACCTCGCGCTTGACCTCCTCGTCCTCCACGATCCGGCCTCGCTCGAGGTCGACGAGGAACAGCTTGCCCGGTTGCAGGCGGCCGAGCCGCCGTACGTTCTCCGGGGGGATGTCGAGCAGCCCGGACTCCGAGCCGAGCACCACGTAGCCGTCCTTCGTCTCCACCCAGCGCCCCGGCCGGAGCCCGTTGCGGTCGAGCGTCGCACCGACGACGCGCCCGTCGGTGAACGCCACCGACGCGGGGCCGTCCCACGGCTCCATCAGGCAGGAGTGGAATGCGTAGAAGCCCTTCAGGTGGTCGGGCAGGTCTTCGCGGTCCCGGTAGGCCTCGGGGATCATCATCATCGCGGCGTGCGGGAGCGAGCGGCCCGCGAGCATCAGCAGCTCGAGCACGTTGTCGAACGTCGCCGAGTCGGAGTTGCCCGCGCTGACGACGGGCAGGATCTTGGCGAGGTCCTCGCCGAACAGCTCGCTGCGCAGCTGGCTCTCGCGCGCGCGCATCCAGTTGACGTTGCCCATCACCGTGTTGATCTCGCCGTTGTGGCAGATCACGCGGTAGGGGTGGGCGAGCGGCCAGCTCGGGAACGTGTTGGTGGAGAAGCGCGAGTGCACGAGCGCCATCGCGCTCTTGCAGCGCTCGTCGCGCAGATCGGTGTAGAAGGCGGGCAGCTGAAAGCTGATCAGCATCCCCTTGTAGTTGATGGTGCGAGACGAGCTCGAGCACACATACAGCCCGCTGTCCTCGCCGGCGAGCTCGCACACGCGGCGGATCACGTAGAGCTTGCGCTCGAAGGCGTCCTGGTCAGCCGCCTGGGCTCCCTCGGCGCCCACGAACAGCTGCCGGATGACCGGCCGGCCGGCCGCGGCCACCTCGCCCGTCTGCGTCTCGTCGATCGGCACGTCGCGCCAACCGAGCAGCTTCTGGCCCTCGGCCCGCACGGTGTCCTCCAGGAGCGTCTGCGCGCGCGCCCGCGCGGCGCTGTCGGTTGGTAGGAAACAGGCAAGCACCCCGTAGGAGCCCAGCGGCGGCAGCTCGAAGTCCACTGTCGCCCGCATCAGGTCGTCGGGCATCTGCATCAGGATCCCCGCGCCGTCGCCCGTGCACGGGTCCGCGCCCGAGGCCCCGCGATGCTCCAGGTTCTCCAGCGCTGTCATCGCCCTGCTGATCACCTCGTGGGTGGGCTCGTTGTCGAGCCGCGCGACCATCCCCACGCCGCACGCGTCGTGCTCGAAACGAGGGTCGTAGAGGCCGACTGCCGCTGGAGGCTGCGTGGTTTGCGAGTTCATGGAAGTGCTCCCTGGGGCGGTGCATCCCGCGCTCGCATGGGTCCACGCCGTACGGCGCGATCCCCTTTGGCGCGGGCGGGCGGACACCTGAGGCGGGGCCCGAAAGCGTAGCAGCGAAAGGGCTTCTAGAAAACGGAGTTCATCGCTTCGCGAGCGCCCTAAAGGGCCTCCCGGGGCCCATGCGCGCAGGCTCCCGACGCTGCCCGCCACGCGCCCTGTCGGTCAGGCCCGATCCAGCCTTGTGATATCTGTTGCTATGTCCTCACGCAGCGTGTGGGACTCGTCCCACGAGCAGAGCGCCGCGCGGCCCGGGCAGGTTTCGCACAACGCGCGATGCGGGTGGGCGGTGACGGCGTACGGATCCGCCCAGGCGCGTGCCACGGTGCGCTCGAGCTGGTCCTCGAGCGCGGCCCTGTCGGCCGCGGTGTAGCGGGCGCTCACGGGCCTCGCGGGGTCGGCGAGGAACCAGTGCACCACCTCGGCCTCCAGCGCGCCCTCACGCAGCACCGCGAGCGCGTAGACGAGGCGCTGCATCGCGTAGTCGCGTTCGAGGATCGTCTCCGGGTCGCGCGTCGCGTCGAGCTGATCGGACTTGTAGTCCACCACCAGGAACGTCCCGTCACGCTCCTCGCAGAGCAGGTCGAGCACCCCCCGGACCACCGGGTCGGCAGCGGCCGTGCGCGGCGCGAACGCGAAGGGGTGCTCCCGTCGCGCGTTGCCGGCCGCGCCCAGCCGCGCAGCGAACGGGCTCTCGCAAGCGCGCGCGATCAGCGTGGCAACCTCCTCGCGCTCGCGGCGGCTGGGCGCCATCCCCAGCGCCGCCGCCTCCGCGCCGACGCGGTTGCAGTCGGGCGGCAACGGACGGGCGAAATCGACCGACTCCAGCAGGCGATGAACGAGCGTCCCGCGCTCGCGCGCGGTCAGCGAGCCGCTGCGCGCCGCCACCCCGTGGGCGCGCTCCTCGGGCATGCCCAGCACGCGTTCCAGGTAGTAGCGGTAGCCGCAGCGCTGCTGCTCGGCAAGCGTCGTGTAGCTGAGCATCGTCGGACGCTCCGAGGGTGCCGGGGCCGGGTGCCGGGCGCTGCGCGGGCGCGCGGCCCCGAGCTCGCGCTCGGGCGGTCGCGCAGCGCCGGTCGCGCGCACCTCATCCTCCCCTCCCCCAACCCCCTCGCCGCGGTCGACGCGGGCCGGAGCCCGCAGCACCTCGCCGTAGCCCGCCGGCCGGTTGAACACGCAGCGCACCGAGATCGACCCGCCCGCGCCGACGCGCAGCTCGCACGCGGACCGATCGCTCGCGGCCGCCAGCTCGCACACCTCCTTCGAGATCGCCGGGCCGAGCCACGTGATCTGAGGCGAGACGCCGTTGGGCTCGGGCCACTTCTCCAGCGGCACCGCGCCGCTCAGCAGCAGGCGGTCGCGGGCACGGGTCATGGCCACGTAGAGCACGCGCGCCTCCTCGTCGGCCTCGCGCCGCCGGCGCTCCTCCTTCAGCTCGGCGAACGCGAGCGTGTCGACCGCCTCGCCCTCGCCGAGGCGGCGCAGCCGCAGGCCTACACGCTCGCCGTCCACGAGCAGCACCGGCGTGGAGGTGTTGGGCCTGCGCCCGAGGTCCGCAACGCACACGACGGGGAACTCGAGCCCCTTCGCCGCGTGCATCGTCATCAGGCGGACCGCGTCGGGATCGAGCCCCGCGACGGGGGCCTCGGGCTCGCGCGCGACCGCTGCGCGCAGGCGCTCCACGTGATCCACGAACGCTCGCAGGTCGCGGCCCTCGTCGGCTTCGAACGCGCGCGCGAGCCGCAGCAGCTTGTGGATGTTGGCGAGGCGCCGCTCGCCCCACGGCAGGCAGAGCACGTGCTCGCGGCAGCCGGCGTGCTCGACCACGCGCTCGATCAGCTCCGACGGACCCCGCGTGGCGCCCTCCTCACGCTCCCGCGCAAGCCACGCGCAGAACCGCACCAGGCGCTCGCGGTCGCGCTGGGCGAGCGCCTCGGCCCCGCCCGCGGCGAGCGCGGCCTCCCAAGCGGAGCCCGCGTCCCGGGCCGCCCGGGCGAGCAGGGCGAGCGCGTCGCGCGAGCAGCCCACGAGAGGGGAGGCGAGCGTCGAGTAGAGCGCCTCCTCGTCGCGAGGGTTGGCGAGCGCGCGGAGGTACATGTGCACGTCGACGATCTGCTGCTGGCTCCAGAACGTGCCCACGGTGGCGAGCGTGGTCAGCCCGTGCTGCGCGAGCGCGCGCTCGAACACGTCGATGTCGGCGGTCGCTCGCAGCAGCACGACCACCTCGCGCGCGCGCACCTCCCCGGCCTCGACGAGCTCCGCCACGCGCTGCGCGAGCATGCGCGCCTCGGCCTGGCGCCACGGGCGCGCCCACGGGAGGCCCGCGCCCACCTCTGCAGCGAGCTCGTCCCACCCGTGGATGCCGGTCAGCAGGAGCTCGATCGGCGCCCCCGCGGGCGCCTGCGGATCGGGCTCGCGGCCCGCCTGGAGGGCGGGAAACCCCTCGAAGCGCGCGCCGTACACGTGGTTTACGAGCTCGAGCAGGTTCGGGCGGCTGCGGAAGTTGCGCTTCAGCGCGAGGCTCGCGCCGTCACGCGCGAGGCGCTCGCGGCGCTCGCGGAAGAGGCGGACGTCGGCGTGACGGAATCCGTAGATCGACTGGAACTCGTCGCCGACGGTGAACAGGTTCCCCCGCGCGAGCGCGTCGAGGATCGCGAGCTGGCGCGGGTTGGTGTCCTGGAACTCGTCCACCATCAGCAGCTCGAACCGCTCCGACCACGCCGCGCGGATCCCCGGCCGGCCGGCGAGCAGCGCCCCGGCGAGCAGCTCCAGGTCGTCGAAGTCGACCGCGGCGCGCTCGCGCTTGAGCCGCTCGTAATGGGATGCGTAAAGGCCGAGCAGCCGGTCGTACATCGCGAGCGTCGCCGCAGCCTCGCGCTCCAGCTCGTCGTCTGCGCCGACGGGCGCGCCGGGCAGCTGCGGTCGCAGCTGCCCGCGGCTGCGCAGCTCCGCGTAGACGCGCTCGATGGTGGCTGCGACGTCGTCGATCCCGTAGGCAGCCACGAGGTCGACCGCAGCGGGGTCCTCGCCTTCGAGGAACTCCGCGCACGCGGCTTCGAAGGCGAGCTCGCGCAAGGTGCCTGCGCGGCCCTCCTCGAGGATGCGGAAGTCCGGGTCCAGTCCCGCCACGAGCGGGTGCGTGCGCAGCAGCCGCGCGCAGAACCCGTGGAACGTGCTCACGAACGCGGCCTCCGTGTCACGCGCCGCCTCGCGCTCGCCCAGCTCGAGCAGCGCGGAGCGAACCCGCGATCGCAGCTCGCCCGCCGCGCGCTCGGTGAACGTGATCGCGAGGATCCTCGCCGGGAGGATGCCGTCGTGGGCGACGGCGCGCACGAACCGCTCGACGAGCACCGCGGTCTTTCCGCTCCCGGCCGCAGCAGACAGCAGCAGCGGCTCGCCGCGCCGGTCCACGGCCTCCTGCTGCTCGGGGGTGAACGCGCGCTCCGTCTGCGCGACCGGAGCGGGCGGGGGCGAGGAGAGGCCCTCCAGCTGCAGCTGTTCGACGCCCATCACTCGCAGCGGCAGATCGTCGGGTAAGCGCACCCCGACCCGCGGAAGCCGCACGTCGCCGGTCTCGGGTCGAGATCGCCGCGGCGCGCCTCCGCGGCGGCCTGCAGGGCGATCGCGAGCACGCCGTCGAGCGTCTCGGCGATCTCCTCGCCCTCGCGCAGGTCGGTGCGGGTCGCGTCGAGGCCGAGGTCCGCCTCGCAGGAGACGAGCCCGCGCGGCCGCAGCGCCGGGCCCGAGAGTGGCTGGTAGATGCCTGCAGCAACGGGCATCTTCATCAACCCTTCGACGGCGCGCATGTAGAGCCCCATCTGCAGGTGTCCGTCGGCGAGCCAGTCAGCAGCCTTCGGGGCGAAGCTGCTCTTGTAGTCCATCACCACGGCGTCCCCGCTCGGCGAGACGTCGATGCGGTCGATGCGCCCGCGCATCAGCACGCCGCCGCCGAGGTCGTAGGCGGGCAGCTCGCTCGCCTCCCCGCGGTCGTCCTCGCCGCTGAACCCGAACCCCACCTCGAGCTCGCGCGGCTCCAGCGCGGATTCCAGGCCGGCGGCGTACTCCACGTAGCGCGCGAGATCCGCGCGCAGGCGCCGCCGCACCGCGACGCGGCGCTCCACGCTCACCGACAGCGGGTGCTCGGGCTCGTTGCGCGCGAGCGCCTCGTCGAGCAGCTCTAGCGTGAGCGGCAGCACGGCCGGCGTGACGCGCGCGCTGCCCGTCCGGTCGCGAAGCGCAGAGAGCGTGTCGGCGAGCGCGGCGTGGGCGAGGCCACCTCGCGCGAGCGGCTCCGCGTCGGGCGCGAACGGACGCGGCTCGAGCAGCTGCTCGACGAACCACTTCACCGGGCAGCTCACCCACTTCTCCAGCGAGGAGGCAGACCACATACGCTCGCGCAGGCTCTGCAGCAGGAGCTCGTGCGTGAGGCCCTGGCCTGCGTCCCGCTCCCTTGCAACAGCGGGCGTGGGCAGCAGCCCCGGCTCCGCGCGCGCCAGACGATCCGCGTCGCGCTCGAGCTCGTCGGTGAACAGATCGCACACGTCGTCGACGAACAGCGAGCGCGACACCGGCTCGCCGTCGTCGTCGGCGTCGTGCCAGCTCAGGAACAGCAGCTCCTCGGGCCGTGAGAGCACCGCGTAGAAGAGGTAGCGCTCCGCGTCGAGCACGTCCTGCGCGCCGCCGAGCAGCAGCCCCGAGGCCTCGGCCACGTGCCTGCGCTCGTCCTCGGCGAGCAGCGGCTCCGGTCGCGCACGGCGCGGGAACTCTCCCTCCTGAAGGCCCGCCACGAACAGCGCCCGCACGCGGCGCGCGCGCAGCGAGAGCGGATCGAGGACAGCCACCGCGCCCGGCGCGGGGCGCTCGCCGCTGTAGAGCTCCACGCGCGCGAGCACGTCCGCGAGCTCCGCTGCACGCGCGGGCGTGGCGCCCGGCGCGATCCGTGCGAGCTCTCGCAGCTCCGCGAGCGCCGCGTGCCCGGCCGCGAGCGCCCGTGCCTCGTCGACCTCCTCCGGGTCGAGCACCCGCGCCTGACGCTCGCGCGGCCGGCTGAACAACCGTCCCAGCTCGTTGCCGACGCGCTCGAGCAGCGCGCCCGGCCCTCTCCCCTGCGCCTCTGCGAGCGCGGTGAGGGGATCGAGCGGCCACCGCTGCGCCTCCCACGCCGCCCGCGCGCGCGTTGCGTCGGTGATCCCCTGCCGGCGGCACGTCGCCTCGAGCGAGTCGACCAGCGCCTGCTCGCGGATCGCCCCCGGGCATCGCAGCCACGCGAGGAGGTCCGCCGTCGATCCGTCCGTCGCGCCCGTCGGCCCGGGAACGCAGCGCAGCAGCCCCACGAGCCCCCTGCCGACCGACGTGTCCGCAAACGGGCGGCGGCGTTCGAGCGCGAACGGCACGCCCGCCGCCGTGAACAGCTCGCGCACCAGCTCGGCCGAGCGCGCAGGATCGCGCAGCACCACCGCGACCTCGTGGGCCTCCAGGCCGCTGTCGAGCAGCTCCCGCACGTTGCGCGCGACCAGCTCGAGCTCGTCGCGCTGCGCGCCGCCGCGGAGCAGCCGCACCTTGCCGCCTGCCGGCATGCGCCGCTGCGCGGGCTCGAAAACGCAGCGCTCCAGGTGGCTGAGCGCGGCGCGCGAGGCGGGGGCGTAGTGCTCGGATCGAGGCGCCAGCTCGCGGTGCTCACGCGCGAGCGGGGCGAGCGCGTGGAAGGTCGCTGCGCGTCCTGCGAACGCCACGCGGCCGGGCTCGAACGCGAGGGACACCGTCACATCCGCGTCCACGACCGTCCCGAGCGTCTCGATCGCGTCCAGCTGCAGGCGCGCGAGGTCGTCGAAGCCGTAGAACAGAACCGGCGTGCCGCGCCACAACGCGGGGCGCTCGCGAAGCGCGTCGAGCGCAGCCATCGCGGATCGCTCTTCGTCGGGGCGCTCCACGCGGGCGAGCGCGCGCTCGTAGGCGCCGTACAGTCCCGCGAGATCGAGGCCCACCGCCGTGGCGTGCTCGTCTCCCAGCCCTGCGCGGAGCGCTGCGGCGAACCGCGCGGGCGTGGCGCGCCGCACCTCCAGGTCGGCGAACAGCGTGCACAGGGCGCGTACGAGCCCCGTGCGCGCAAGCGGACCCGCGGTCCCGGTGGCGCCGAGCTCCCGAGCGATCGACGCGACGATCTGTTCGCGCGAGAGCTCGCCGAGCGCCCGCGCCCCGGTCCCCGAGCGCGCGCAGATCTCTGCGAGCAGGTCCTTGAACCGCTCAACGCGCACCCCCATCGCTGCCCGCTCGCCTGCGAGCTCGCGTAGGTAGTGCTCCGTGTCGGCCTGTGTGGGGACGACCAGCCGCGGCTCTCCGCCGTGCGCGAGATGGCGCCGGACGGACTCGAGCACCAGCTGGGCCTTGCCCGCGTTCGCAGGCCCGGTGATGAGCGTGATCGGCATGTGCACCCATCCTGGCGCACACCGCCGACGCGCTCGCGGGGAGCTAGTGACCTGAGTCGTTGATTCGCTGGCAGTAGTTGGCGAGGCTGTCGAGGATCTCATCGGCGCTCTTGTGCCAGACGTAGGGTTTGGGGTCTTCGTTCCAGCTGGTGATCCAGGTTCGGATCGATGCGACCAGGTCGC
>JAICYC010000076.1 GCA_025934395.1 Solirubrobacteraceae bacterium
GCCGTTCTTCTCGATCTCCGGCTCGGACTTCGTGGAGATGTTCGTCGGCGTCGGTGCCTCACGCGTGCGTGACCTGTTCGAGCAGGCCAAGCAGAACAGCCCCTGCATCATCTTCATGGACGAGATCGATGCGGTCGGCCGCCACCGCGGCGCCGGGCTCGGAGGCGGCCACGACGAGCGCGAGCAGACGCTCAACCAGCTGCTCGTCGAGATGGACGGCTTCGAGGCCAAGGACAACATCATCATGATCGCGGCCACCAACAGGCCCGACATCCTCGACCCCGCCCTGCTGCGCCCGGGCCGCTTCGACCGCCAGATCGCCGTCGACCGTCCCGACCGCAAGGGCCGGGCGAAGATCCTCGAGGTGCACACGCGGGGCAAGCCACTCGCCAAGGTGATCGACATCGACGCGCTCGCCGGGCAGACGCCGGGCTTCACGGGTGCGGACCTCTCGAACCTGATCAACGAGGCCGCGCTGCTGTCCGCGCGCACCGGCAAGCGCGAGATCGGCCAGGAGGAGCTCGAGGAGGGGATCATGCGCGTGATCGCCGGCCCCGAGAAGAAGACGCGCGTGATGAGCGAGAAAGAGCGACTCGTCACCGCCTACCACGAGATGGGCCACGCGATCGTGGGTCACTTCCTGGAGCACTCCGACCCGGTGCACAAGATCTCGGTCATCTCCCGCGGGCAGGCGCTCGGCTACACGATCTCGATGCCACAGGAGGATCGCTTCCTGACCACCCGTGCCGAGCTCGAGGACACGATGGCGATGACGCTCGGCGGTCGTGCCGCCGAGGAGCTGATCTTCGGCGAGATCACCACCGGCGCGTCGAACGACATCGAGAAGGTCACCCAGACCGCCAAGCAGATGGTGATGCGCTTCGGGATGAGCGAGAAACTGGGCCCGCGCGTGTTCGGGCACGACCACGGGCAGCCGTTCCTCGGCCGCGAGTTCTCCACCGAGCCCGACTACTCCGATGAGATCGCGCGCGAAATCGACGACGAGGTGCGGCGGATCATCGAGGTCGCCCATCAGCGCGCCCGCGGAATCCTCACCGAGCACCAGCACTCCCTGGAGAAGATCTCCGCGATCCTCGTCAAGCGCGAGACGATCGAGAAGGAGGAGTTCCTCGCCCTGCTCGACGGCAAGAGCGAGGAGGAGGTGTTCGGCGCCGAGGAGACCCAGCCGCCCGAGCTCCCGCCCGCGCCGAGCGCGGTGGACCGCGCGGAGCGCGAACCGCCGCGCACGATCCCGCGCCCGGGCCTCGCCGGCGGCACCGCCGAGATGCGGGGCAGCGACGCGCCGCGTCCGGACGTCTCCTAGCGCAACCGCCGGGCGAGCGCACCGGGTCCGGCCGCGGCGCCCCGGCACCGGCTCGTCTCCCCGCGACCAATAGGTTTGCCGCGTGCGCACGCCGTATCGCGTGATGGGGGTCCTCAACGTCACCCCCGACTCGTTCTCCGACGGGGGCGAGCATCTCGCCGCGGCCGATGCGATCGCGCACGGACTCCGGCTCGCCGGCGACGGCGCAGACATCGTCGACGTGGGCGGCGAGTCCACGCGCCCGGGCGCCGAGGCCGTCCCGGAGGCGGTCGAGCGCGAGCGGGTGGTGCCGGTGATCGAAGCGCTTCGCGAGCGTCGCGTCACCGCACAGCTCTCGATCGACACTTCCAAGGCGGCGGTCGCCGCGGCGGCCGTCGACGCGGGCGCGACGCTCGTCAACGACGTGAGCGCGTTCCGCGCCGAGCCGGAGATCGCCGGGGTGGTCGCCCGGGCGGGCTGCGACTGCTGCCTGATGCACATGCGCGGGGAGCCGCGAACGATGCAGGACGACCCGCGCTACGACGACGTCGTCGACGACGTGCGCGCGTTCCTGGAGGCGCGGATCGAGTTCGCGCTCGGCGAGGGTGTCGCGCTCGACCGGATCCTCATCGACCCGGGGATCGGCTTCGGCAAGACCGCCGCCCACAACCTCGAGCTGATCGACCGGCTCGACGAGCTGCTCGTGCTCGGCCGCCCGATCGTGATCGGCACCTCGCGCAAGTCGTTCCTCGGGCGCCTGATCGCGGCCTCGCACGGGCTCCAGGAGGCCGTGCCCGCGGGGGAGCGCCTGCCCGGGACGCTCGCCACGAACGTGATCGCGCTCGAGCGCGGGGCGAGCGTGTTCCGCGTGCACGACGTCGCCCCGGTGCGCGAGGCGCTCGCTGTCGCTGCTGCTACTTTGGGCGGGCGATGGACGCAGAGGGCCACGGCGAGGACCCCGACGACCTAGGCGAGGACGACGAGGGCGATCGCCTCGACGACGACGCCGAAGAGGCTGTCGAGTCGGTCACGATCGAGATCAGCGGGCTGTCCCTGTACACGCACCACGGCGTCACGGACGCCGAGCGCGAGGTGGGGCAGAGGCTGGTGATCGACCTGCGCCTCGACGTCGGTGAGGCGGCCGCGACCGTCACCGACTCGATCGAGGACACGGTCGACTACGCCGAGGTCTGCCAGCTCGTCGCGCTCGTCGCCCAGCAGCGCTCGCACAAGACGCTCGAGCGGCTGTGCGCGACGATCGCCGAGCGGCTGCTCGCCGACTACGCGCTCGAGGGCGTGTGGGTGAAGGCGTCCAAGCCCGAGCCCCCGATCGCGCTCAGCGTCGACGAGGTGTCCGTCGAGGTCTGGCGCGAAGCGGAGGGTTAGCGTGCCGGCCCGGGGCCTGCTCGGGCTGGGCTCCAACGTGGGCGAGCGGCGGGACCACCTCCAGGCAGCGGCCGACGCGCTCTCCGGCGCAGGTGTACGGGTGCTGGCGAGCTCCTCCACCTACGACACCGACCCGGTCGGCGAGGTGCTCGACCAGCCGAGCTTCCTGAACGCGTGCCTGCTGATCGAGACCGACCTGGACGCGCTCGCGCTGCTCGACACGGCGAAGGCGATCGAGCGCGACCTCGGTCGCCGCCCGGGCGTGCGTCACGGCCCTCGCTCGATCGACATCGACGTGCTGCTGCTGGGCGGGCTCGAGCTCGAGCACCCGCGCCTGCGGCTCCCCCACCAGCAGCTGCTCAGCAGGCGGTTCGTGCTCGTGCCCGCGCTCGAGCTGGACGGAGACCTGTGCACCCCCGGCGGCGCGTCGCTCGCCGACGCGCTCGCGGAGCTGACGCTCGAGGAGGGCGTGCGCTGGGCCGGCCCGCCGCTCGAGGTCAGTGGACGATGATCTTGCCGCGCATGCCTTCGCTGACGTGGATCGTGCACACGTACTTGAACGTGCCCGCGTGGGTGAAGCGCACGGAGTAGCTGCCGTGCACCTGCGTCCTGGAGTGGAAGCCGTGGAAGCTCACGTTGTGTTCCACCGCGTCGTGCCACACCCACTTCACGGTGTCGCCGCGGTTGATCGTGAGCGTTCCCGGGTGGAAGCGGAATTCGTGCAGGGTCACCGTGTGGCTCGATGCCGCCCTCGCGCCGCCGAAGGCGACTCCCGGCACCAGCGCCACGGCCGCAACCGCCATCGCTGCCAGCAGACCGATCCTGATCCTCTTCATCGCGATGCCTCCTGCTGCTCGTGGTCCCGGCGCTCTGCGCCCATGCATCTGCGAGGACGCCTCCTCCGGGAAAACATTCCCCGGGTCAAGCCCGGCTCTCCGAGCCCTCGCGCCAGCTGGCCAGCCGTACGAGCGTTGCGCCATCCACGCCGCGGCCCGACACCACGCACAGGTGGCCGCCGCGCAGCCATGCCACGGTCTGCGTGCCGTCGACGCTCAGCAGGCGGTACTCGCTGCCCCTGCGCTGCACCCAGCGGCCGCCTTCCGCGGACAGGCTCGCGGGGGCGCCGCCGCTCACGATCGCATAGCCGATGCGGCGCCCGTTGCCGTCGCGGTAGAAGACCGTGCGCACGAGCCGTCCGTCCACGCGATCCGTGCGCGCGCCGCTCGCGTTCCAGCCGAAACGGTCCTTCCAGTACGGGAACGCCACCCCTTCCACCTGCGCGGTCAGCGTCGCGTGCCGGCTGGAGCTCTCGCCCGGCGCCGGCAGCGTGGCCGGGCGCAGCGTCAGCTTCGCCGCCTGCGTGAGCGCGGGGGCCGACGAGCTGCCGCCGCCCACGGCGAGCACGATCGCAACGATCGCCACGGCCGTGGCGAGCGCCGAGGCTCCCGCCCAGCGCAGGCCGAGGGTGGGCCGCGGCGCGCGGCGATCCCCGGCAGCGTGCTCGGAGATCATCGCGTTGACGCGCTGGTGCAGCTCCGGCGGCGCCTGGACCTCGATCGCGCGCAGGCGCTCGATCAGCTCGGATTCGGTCTGGGGGCGGGGCTCGGTCATGGTGGTCCTCCACTCGACAAGACTCCGCCCGGGCGCGGCTCTTCCCGAGCCTCCGCGCCCCGCTCGGCGAGCTCGACGCCGTCCGCGCCGCCCCGGCCGGCCGGGGCGGCGCCCGGATCATTCGGGATCAGCGCCGCAGCGATCTGCTTGCGCGCGCGGTGCAGGCGCGTCGTGAGCGTCGCCTCGCGCACGCGCAGGGACCGCGACGCCTCGCGATAGGAGAGGCCGAGGACGTCAACGGCGACGAGGGCGAGGCGGAAGTCCTCCGGCAGCTTCCCGATCGTGGCGTACAGCTCGCTCACCTCGAGCGCGCGCTCGGGCTGGCCCATCGGCTTGCTGTCCGCCGGCGATATGTCCTCCAGCGTCGCCACCGTCTGCGGACGACGCGAGGCGGTGCGGCGGTTCGTGAGGAAGGTGTTGCGCAGGACGCGCATCAGGTAGTAGAGCTCGTCGTCGCCCCGGAGCACGCGCGGCTTGGCCAGGACGCGAGCGAACGTCTCCTGGACGAGGTCCTCGGCGTCCTCGCGCGAGCCGCACAGCGCCCACGCCGCGCGGTACAGGCGGTCCACGTGGTTGGTGAGCGACTGTGGATCGAGATTGCGCATGGTTGCTGGACGCGGCCTCCGCCGTACGCGATCGTCCTCGGTGCGACTGTAGCGGCACCCCCCGGGGCCGGTCGCGCTCTGCGCGTGGGCGTGCACGCCCTTCCCCTCTCCTCGCGCGCTCTTCGCGCGCGCGCGGGAAGGATCGCGCGCGCCCGGCGTCCTGTCAGGTGCGGGGCCCCGCCGCGCGATGGGGCGTGCGATCGAGGAAAGGCGGTTCCGGGGTGACGCTTCGCAAACCACTGCTGGTGCTCGTCGCGGTGCTGCTCGGCGGCGCCCTCGGCGTGATGCCGGCACTCGCGGGAACCGAATCGGCGCCCACCGTGGAAGCGGTGAACATCGGCGGCGGCATCTACGGAGAAGAACACAGATGGTCGCCGTCTAGTGCCTCGATCGCGCCGGGCGCCAGCATCACGTTCGCGAACAACACCACGGTGGCCCACGGGATCGAATGGATCGGCGGACCGGGCGCGCCGGCGTGCGAACCCAGCGTGCCGGTGGGCAAAGGGATCGCCGCCTCGGGAACCGAATGGAAGGGCGACTGCACGTTCGCGGCGGCCGGGACCTACTCCTTCTACTGCACCGTCCACGGCCCCGCGATGCGAGGCACGATCGTCGTGGGCGGCGGCGGCACGACCACAACCGTCACGAGCACCGGGACCTCGACGCCCACGGGCGGAGGGGCCACCTCCACCGGCGCCGCGACCCCCCCGGCAGCGGGCGCGCCCTCCGGGGCGTCGTCCGTGCCGGGAGCGGGGGGTACGCAGGCCCTGTTCAGCGCGTTGCACCTCGGCGGCAGCCCGCACGGCCCCGTCGTGCACGGCTCGCTCACCGTCTCGCCCGCGAGCGCGGGCGGCACGCTCACCGTGCAGGTGCTCGCCGCGCGCGCCCAGCTCGCCTCCGCGCACGCGCCGGTCGTGATCGCGCGCCTCGTGCGCCGCTCGCTGCGGCCGGGACCGCTGTCGTTCAGCGCGCGCGTGTCCGCGCGGGGGCGCAGCGCGCTGCATCGGCGCGGCCGGCTGCGCGTGACGGTGCGGATCGCGATCGCGCCCGCCCAGGGCACGCCCGCCGTGACGAGCCGCGCGCTTACGCTGCGCCGCTGAGAGCGCCGCTCCGGGGCAGCCACTCCGCGGGCAGCACGCCCGCGGCGATCTCCCCCGCCATCGGCGGGAAGTGGCGCAGCAGCGAAGCGGCGGCGTGGGAATCGACCAGGTCGCGCAGGTCCGCCACGGTCCGCAGCAGCCGCAGCGAGCTGCCCACCTGCAGGTCCGCCGCGTTCGGCTGATCGCTGCTGAGCACGCCTTCCGAGATCCACTCGTCGATGCGCTGAAGCTGTGCGGGCAGCGCACGCACGTCCGCAGCGGCCGAGTCGTCGTTCACGCGGTTGCGGATCGCCATCAGGCGGGCGGTCATCGGCATCGCCGGCCGGAGCATCGCGCGCGGGAGCGGAAGCTTCGCATCGCCCGCGAAGCTCTCCAGGCTGCCCGGTTCGCGGACCCAGCCCGCGTCGAGGATGCGGCGGACCGCCGATTGCAGCACCTCGTCGCCCCAGCGCTCGACGTCGAGCACCCGCGTGCGCAGCGCCTCGTCGGAGGGCAGCAGCGGCGGCTCGGGCGCGAGCTCGTCGAGCTTGCGCATGATCGCGCGCGAGCCCACCACGCGCTCGCCGTCGACGCGCAGGCCGGGCACCGTCACGCCGCCGTAGCGCAGCGGGCCCACCATCAGCTGGCTGAGCGGCAGCAGGACCACGCTCTGATACGCGATCCCCTTGATCCCAATCGCGACTTCCACCGCTGCGCACGGATGCGAGGCCGGCAGGACGTAGAGCTTGCATTCGCGAGGCTGCGCCATCGTGCGCCCGAGCATAATGGAGCGCCGATGCTGCTGGTCGTGGACGTGGGGAACACACAGACGCACTTCGGCGCCTTCGATGGCGAGGAGCTCGTCGAGCACTGGCGCTTCGCCACCGTGCGCGAGTCGACCGCCGACGAGCTCGGCGCTGCGCTGCGCAACCTGCTCGGGCTGCGCGGCTACGGGTTCGGCGACCTGCAGGCCTCGATCGTGTCCTCCACCGTGCCGCGGCTGGAGCCCGAGTGGACCACGATGGCCGAGCGCTACCTCGGGCACGAGATGCATGCCGTCGGACCCGGCACCCGCACGGGGATGGCGATCCGCTACGACAACCCGCGCGAGATCGGCGCAGACCGCCTCGTCAACGCGGTCGCGATCCGCGAGCGGTTCAGCGGTCTGGCGGTGTGTGTCGACTTCGGCACCGCCACCACGTTCGACATCGTCTCGCCCGGCGGCGAGTACCTCGGCGGCGCGCTCATGACCGGGATCGAGATCTCCCTCGAAGCGCTCTCCGAGCGCGGCGCGCGCCTGCCCAAGATCGACCTCGCCCCGCCCAAGAGCGTCGTCGGCAAGAACACGATCGACGCGATCCGCGCCGGCGTCGTCTACGGCTACGCCGGCGCGATCGACGCGATCCTGCGGCGCCTCTACGACGAGCTCGGCAGCACCGCCGACGTGGTCGCCACCGGCGGCCTGTCCTCGCTCGTCGTCCCGTACACCGACGAGATCGAGCACGTCGACGACCTGCTCACGCTCACCGGGCTGCGGCTGCTGCACGCGCGCAACAGCTGAGCCGCCGCGCCTGCTCGACGGCCGCCCATCCCGACCCTCGTGCGCGCGCACTCGCGTGGGCGCAGCTGCGCGTCTGACCCGAAGCGCCCACGGCGGCGCACCGGACACCCATAATGGCCGTGTGCCCATCCCGCCGCAGCTGACGGAGAGCTGGTTTCTGGGGCCGATCGAGGTGCCCAACCGAGTCCTGCTCGCGCCGCTCGCGGGCATCGGCAACTGGTTCGTGCGCCTGCAGGCCAAGCGCTACGGGGCCGGGATGGCCGTCTCGGAGATGGTCTCCTCGCACGCGATCCACCACCGCAACGAGCGCACGCTGCGCGAGCTGTTGCGGATCGACGCGCGCGAGCGCGAGGCCGGGCCGATCTCGATCCAGCTGTTCGGCGAGGAGCCCGCGGTGATGCGCTCCGCTGCGGCGCACGTCGCCCGCGTGGGCGCGGATGCGATCGACATCAACATGGGCTGCCCGGTGCCGAAGGTCGCCAAGACCGGCGCGGGCGCGGGCATGCTCGCCGACCCCGATCGTGCGGTCGCGGTTGCGCGTGCAGCCCGGGAAGGTGCCCTGGATGCGGGCGTGACACGCGCCGTCGCGGTCACCGTCAAGCTCCGCTCCGGGCTGCGCGCCGGGGAGCGCAGCGGGTTCGACCTCGCGCACCGGCTCGTCGTCGAGGCGGGTGTGGACGCGATCGCCTTCCATCCGCGCTCCGCGGCCGTACAGCACCGCGGCCGTCCCGACTACGACCTCGCCGCCGAGCTCGTGCGGACGCTGCCCGCGCCCGTGATCCTCACCGGCGGCCTCAGCGACGCCGCGAGCGTGCGCGCTGCCTTCGACCGCACCGGCGCGGCCGCGGTGATGCTGGCGCGCGGAGCGCTGGGCAACCCGTGGCTGTTCGCGGAGCTGCTCGCGGGCCGGGAGGGCCCGCCCACGCGCGCGGAGGTGCTCGGCGAGCTCGACTGGACGATCGATCGCGCGGTCGAGCACCTCGGCGCGGAGCGCGCCACGCGGTACCTGCGCAAGTTCTACCCGTGGTACCTCGCACGGCTCGGGCTCGCGCCCGCCGAGCGGCGCGCGCTGCAGGAGCGGCTGCAGCGCAGCGACGCGCTCGAGGGCGTCCGCGGGGCGCTCGCACACCTGCAGGAGCACGCCGCCGTGGCCGCCTGAGCGCACCCGCGGGGGCCCCGGAGGCCCCCGCTATACTGCTGCGCTCTCTCACCCCCTCCGAGCAGCCATCTTCCCCGCGCCCGCGGGGTTTTCTGGTCGGAGAGGAACCACGGACCGCACCGAGGGTCACATGCCGAAGGACGTCATCCTCACACCGGAAGGCCTCGAGAAGCTCCGAGACGAGCTCGAGGTCCTGTCCACCGAGAAGCGCCGCGAGGTCGCCGAGCGGATCAAGGAGGCGCGCGAGTTCGGCGACATCTCCGAGAACTCCGAGTACGACGACGCCAAGAACGAGCAGGCGATGCTCGAGAGCCGGATCGCACAGCTCCAGGAGAAGCTGCGCATGGCGACGGTGATCGAGGCGAAGGACCTCTCGACCGACGTCGTGCAGGTCGGCTCCGTGGTGCACGTCAAGGACGAGAAGACGGGCAAGTCCGTCAAGTACACGATCGTGGGCTCAGCCGAGGCGAAGCCCGACGAACACAAGCTCTCCAACGAGTCGCCCGTCGGCCGCGCGCTGCTCGGACGCAAACGCAACGAGACCGTCGCGGTCAAGGTCCCGCGCGGCCCCGCCCGCAAGCTCAAGATCACCAAGATCGACGTCGGCCTAGAGTAGGCTCGCCGCGATGAGCGAGAGCGAGCAGGCGCCGTCAGGCGGCGAGCCGTCTCGCCACGGCCTGCAGGAGCTGATCGCCGAGCGCCGCGCCAAGCGCGAGCGACTGCGCGCGGAGGACCCCGAGGCCTTCCCGTACTCGTTCCCCGGCGCCGAGCCGGTGGCGAGGATCCTCGCCTCCTACGACCACCTCCAGGCGGGCGAGGAGACCGACGAGCAGCACCGCGTCGCGGGGCGCATCGCCGCGCGCCGCGGCTCGGGCAAGATGGCGTTCCTCGACCTCGTCGACCGCAGCGGCAAGATCCAGCTGCTCGCCCGCGCCGACGTGCTCGGGGCGGAGCGGTTCGAGCGGCTCACCTCGCTCGATCTCGGCGACATCGTCGGCGTGGAGGGCGCCGCGATCCGCAGCCGCCACGGCGAGGTGTCGCTCAGCGTGCAGGGCTTCCAGATCCTCGCCAAGGCGCTGCGGCCGCCGCCCGACAAGCATCACGGGCTCAGCGACGTCGAGACCCGCTACCGCCGCCGCGAGCTCGACCTGATCGCGAACGCGGACGTGCGCGCCCTGTTCCTCGCGCGCGCGAGGATCATCGCCGCGGTGCGCGCCGAGCTCGACGGGGACGGGTTCGTCGAGGTCGAGACACCCGTCCTGCAGCCGCTCTACGGCGGCGCGATGGCGCGGCCGTTCACGACCCACCACAACGTGCTCGATCGCGACCTGTACCTGCGGATCGCCACCGAGCTGTACCTGAAGCGGTTGATCGTGGGCGGGCTGGAGCGCGTGTACGAGCTCGGCAAGGACTTCCGCAACGAGGGCGTCTCCCACAAGCACAACCCCGAGTTCACGATGGTGGAGTGGTACGAGGCCTATGCCGACTACGAGCGCCAGGCCGAGCGCCTGGAAGCGATCGTGCGCGCCGCCGCCGAGGCCGTGGCCTACGAGGGGCCGCTGTCGTTCGCCGCCCCGTGGGCGCGCGTCGGGTTCGGCGAGGCGATCGCGCAGCGCACCGGGATCGACGTATACGCCCATCGCGACGCCGCGGCGCTCGCCGCTGCGATCACCGAGTGCGGCCTGCAGATGCGCACCGAGGACCTCACGTGGCCGCAGCTCGCGGACGACCTGCTCTCCAAGTACGTGGAGCCCGAGCTGGTGCAGCCAACGTTCGTGCTCGACTACCCCGTGGAGATCTCGCCGCTCGCGCGCGAGCACCGCTCGCGCGAGGGGCTGGTGGAGCGCTGGGAGGCGTTCGCGGGCGGGATGGAGATCGCCAACGCGTTCAGCGAGCTGATCGACCCCGACGTGCAGCGTGCGCGGTTCGCCGCCCAGCAGCGCCTCGCCGCCGAAGGCGAGGAGGAGGCGCAGCCCCACGACGAGGTGTTCGTGCAGGCGCTCGAGCAGGGAATGCCACCCACGGGCGGGGCGGGGCTCGGGATCGACCGACTGGTGATGCTCCTCACCGGCCGCGACTCGATCCGCGAGGTCGTGATCTTCCCCGCGATGCGCGACTGAGCACCGCTCTGGGCTCCCACGCGGGCGAGCCCCGCGTGCGCTTTTCGGCCCCCGCCGGATCGCCGGTCAAGCCGGCTCGGCACCCTGCCGATGACCCCGATGGAGCCGTTATGCCGGTTGGTAGACTGCTCCGCAAGGCGTCATCTGGACCACCAAAAGACCCTTTGGGGGGCGTGCGGCCCCGCAGGAAGGAAACAGAATGTTCGAGCGATTCACTGAACGGGCCCGCCAGGTGGTCGTTCTCGCGCAGGAGGAGGCGCGGACGCTCAAGCACAACTACATCGGCACGGAGCACATCCTGCTCGGGCTGCTCCGTGAGGAGGAGGGGCTCGCCGCACGCGTCCTCGAGAGCCTCGACATCACCGTCGAGCGGGTGCGCGCCCAGGTCGTGCGCATCGTCGGCTCCGGCGAGGAGGTCACCTCGGGTCAGATCCCGTTCACCCCGCGCGCCAAGAAGGTGCTCGAGCTCGCGCTCCGCGAGGCGCTGAGCCTGGGCCACAACTACATCGGCACCGAGCACATCCTGCTCGGCCTGGTGCGCGAGAACGAGGGCGTCGCCGCGCGCATCCTGCTCGACTTCGACGCCGACTCCGAGAAGATCCGCAACGAGGTCATCCGCATGCTGTCCGGGCCCGGCGGCCGCCGCCAGGGCCAGTCCGGCGGCGCGGGCGCGGGCACCGGCTCGAGCCCCGGCGAGGGCAAGAAGTCATCCAAGCTGCTCGACCAGTTCGGGCGCAACCTCACCAAGCTCGCCGCCGACGGCAAGCTCGACCCGTGCGTCGGGCGTGAGACCGAGATCGAGCGGATCATGCAGATCCTCTCGCGCCGCACCAAGAACAACCCCGTCCTCGTGGGCGAGCCCGGCGTCGGCAAGACGGCCGTCGTCGAGGGTCTCGCGCAGCGGATCACCAGCTCCGAGGTGCCCGAGCTGCTGAAGAACAAGCAGATCTACACGCTCGACCTGGCCGCGCTCGTGGCCGGCTCGAAGTACCGCGGCGAGTTCGAGGAGCGCCTGAAGAAGGTGATGAAGGAGATCACCCAGCGCGGCGACATCATCCTGTTCATCGACGAGATCCACAACCTCGTCGGTGCGGGGGCCGCCGAGGGCGCGATTGACGCCGCGTCGATCCTCAAGCC
>JAICYC010000046.1 GCA_025934395.1 Solirubrobacteraceae bacterium
AGAGATCGCAGCGGTCGTGACGCTGCGGCGGACGATGCGAGACACGGCCAACCCCCGTTGTCGACGATGACCGCGCGAGCATACCCGCACGGTCGCGGCCGCGCCCGCGGGCAGGGCCCGCCGGGCGCAAGCAAGCGCAGGCGTCAGGCGATGCGCACGCCCAGCGAGAGCTCCCCGCCTCCGCTGACGGTCCCGAGCAGCTCCGCATGCGCTGGATGGCGAGCGGCGCGTCCGAGGTGCGTGCGCCCGGCGGCGGTCTCGCGCAGGGAGAGGGTCGCGTGCGAGTCCGCGGGGAGCGAGAACACCCCCTGCGCGAGCACCACGGTGCGGTAGAGCGCCACGTGACGACGTGCGCGGTAGGCGACGCGCATCGTGATCCGCAGCGTGCCCGAACAGGGCGCGTTGCTGCACGCGACCTTCACCGGCACGTGCCCGTGGACGGCCTTCAAGCGGGTCGAGGACACCGTGATCGCGGGCGAGCGCCCGGTCGCACCGGCAACTCCAGCCAGGGTGGGCGGGGCCGTCGTGGGCGCGGGCTTCTGTTCCGGGGCCGGCGGCGCGATCGGCTGGACCGGGGGCGGAGGCACGTAGCCGATCGGAAGCAGTTCCACCGTTCGCAGCCCGACGCCGGTGCCTTCGAGCAGATCGATCTGCTCGGCGGCGGCGAACACTTTTCCACTCGGGTAGTACTGCCACTGATACCCGGGCTTGGCCAGGCCGACCGCATAGGATCGCGGCGGCAGACCGCGCAGCGCGTAGTCGCCTTCCTCGTCGGTCGGCGCGCACTCCACCGCTTCTGTTTCGCTGATCAGGGCGCACGCTTGGGCGCCGGGCAGCGGGCCGCCGGAAGGGGCCGCGGTGAGCTTGCCGCCGATTTCGCCCCCGAGCGCGAGCCGTGCTTCGACGCCGGTGGTCGTCGCGCCCGCGGTCACACCCACCGGGCCTTCGTGCACCTGGCCGATGAACGACGGCCCCGTGCCGGGCGGTTCGAAGGACACGAGATATTCGCCGGTGGGCAGCGCCGAGATCTCGTAGTCGCCGCTCGCGTCGGTCAGGCCGCACCCGAACCCTTCGCCTTCCACCTGCCCAGCGCACACTTCGACGTTTGCGATCGCCGATTCCGGCGGCGCGGCGGAAGCGACGTGGCCGCTGATATGCCCGCCTTCCTGCATCGCCGCGTCGACGCCCGAATCGGTTCCGCCCGCGGTGACCGTGAGCGGATGCGCTTCGGCTTCTTCCCAAGAGCTCGCGCCTCCCTGGTAGATCGTCACGTAGTTCAGACCGCTCCCGTAGGGCGAGAAGAATTCGACGACGTACGCGCCCGGCGGGATCGCGATCGCGTATTTGCCGGCAGCGTTCGTGAACGTGCAGGACGGTTCGGCTTCTGGTGCGTAGGCGCAGACTTCGATGCCGTCGATCGCGGAATGCGTCGATGCGCTCGTCACGGTGCCTTCGATCGTGCCGTCACCCACCACCGCGGGCATCGCCTGCGAACGCCGGAGCGATGACGCGTCGGCGCTCCCCCCGGCGAGCGCAGCAACCAGCAGCGCGACGACCGTCACGCATGCCAGCGCGTGCCACCCAGACGCGCAAACCCGCCGGCCCCCGTTCCCCACGGACCCAACCATACACCCCACGCCGCGTCCCGGATGGTCCACTCGTTCTACACCGCGCGCGGTGGCGCAGGCCGGGGCGGGCTCGGCCCCCCGCCGGCACCGGCTACTTCAGCCGGAACGCCTTGATGCGGTCGTCGTACTGCGCGGTGTCCTGCGCGTACACGCCGTAGGCGAGCGCCTGGATGATGCTCAGCAGCGCCGTGTGCGAGCGCACGTAGGCGGGGCTGTTGGAGGAGTAGTAGAGCTTGATCTGCGCGAGCTTCGCCACCTCGGACAGGGTCGCGTCGGTGATCGCCGCCGTGCGCGCCTGACGGTGGCGCGCGAGCTTCATCGCGCGCACCACCAGCGGATGGGGCCGTCCTGCGGAGAGCCCGATCACGAGCGTGCCTTCGTCGATCCGCCCGAGCCGCGAGAGCGCCTCCTGCGAGGGGCTGGCGACGACGTCCACGCGCAGGTCGAGCAGCATCAGCAGGTGGCGCATGTAGCTCGCGAAGAACGCCATCTGGTCGGTGCCCGCCACGAGCACCTTCTCGGCATCGACGATCGCTGCGATCAGCGACTCCACCGAGCTGCGCGACACCTTGCGAGCGGTGTCCTCCACGTTCAGGTGGTCAGCCGCGAGCGCCGACTCGAACTCGTTCTGGTCGAGCGAGAACAGCGGCGCGGAGCTGGCGCCGCCCGCCTCCTTGGCGGCCTTCGCGTTCACGCGCCGGTATTCCTCGCGGGCGGCCGCCTGCAGCTCCGGGAAGCCCTCGAAGCCGAGCGCCTGGGAGAAGCGCACCACGGTCGAGCTGGACGTGTTCGCGCGGCGTGCGAGCTCCTCGGCGGTCTGGAACGCCGCCTCGTCGAGGTGGTCGACGATGTACTGCGCCACGTCCTTCTGCGAGCGCGAGCATTCGTCGAAGCGCGCCTGGATGTACTTCGAGAGGCTCTGGTGCTGACCGGCAGCGCCGTTGGTCGCTGCGCGAGGGGCCGCCGGCCGCTCGGTCGTGTCGATGCCCGCACGCTTCATCGGCGCTGTTTTTCGACACATCCGGCCGCCACTCCTTCCCCGGCGTGCACGGGGCACCCTGCTCGGCGATGATCCGCGGGGCGGGCCGCTCGCGTAGAGACGGTCACATGCGCCGGGTCACTCACAGGGGCTGCACATGCGAATAGCGATCGTCGGTGCCGGGATATCGGGCCTCGTCGCCGCGCACGTGCTCCAGCGCGAGCACGAGATCGTGGTCTACGAGGCCGCCGCCTATGCGGGCGGCCACACGAACACGATCCGCGTCGACACCGAGGACGCCACGCATCACCTCGACACCGGCTTCATCGTGATGAACGACCGCAACTACCCCAACTTCACCCGGCTGCTCACCCGGCTGGGCGTGGCCACCCAGCCCACCCACATGAGCTTCTCCGTGAAGGCCGAGCACGAGGACTTTGAGTACGCCGGCACCCCCCGCGGCCTGTTCTGCCAGCCGCGCAACGCCCTCAGCCCGCGCTTCCAGCGGATGGTCTACGACCTGCTGCGCTTCAACGCGCGCTGTCGGGAGCTGCTCTCGCCCGCCTCCCAGGGGCGCGGCGCAGAGCACGGCGGCGAGTCGCTGGGCGAGTTCCTCGAGCGCCACCGCTTCTCGCGCGCGTTCGTGGAGCGGCTGATCGTGCCGCAGGTGTCCGCGGTGTGGTCCGCCGACCCCCGGCAGATGGGCAGCTTCCCCGTGCGCTTCCTCGCGGAGTTCTTCGCCAACCACGGCATGCTCGGCTTCAGCGACCGGCCGCGATGGTCCACGGTCAGCGGCGGCTCCGCGCGCTACGTCGACGCTCTCACCGCGCCGTTTCGCGAGCGGATCCGGCTCGGGTGCGCGGTGCGCTCGCTGCAGCGAGCAGACGACCACGTGCTGGTGCGCGCCGACGGCTGCGAGCGGGAGCGCTACGACCAGGTGATCCTCGCCGCCCATTCCGACCAGGCGCTCGCACTGCTCGCCGACGCCACGCCGCGCGAGCGGGAGGTGCTCGGGGCGATCCCCTACCAGCGCAACGAGGCCGTGCTGCACACCGACTCGCGCATGCTCCCGCGCCGGCGCGCCGCCCGCTGCGCATGGAACTTCCACCTGCTGCGCGACCCCAAGCCGCTGTCCACGGTCACCTACTACATGAACCACCTGCAGCGCCTGCGCGCCGATCGCGACTTCTGCGTCACCCTCAACCGCAGCGAGGCGATCGACCCCGAGCGCGTGATCCGCCGCATCGAGTACGCGCACCCCGTCTACACGCCCGCGGGCGTGGCCGCCCAGGCCCGCCACGCCGAGATCAGCGGCCTGCAGCAGCGCACGCACTACTGCGGCGCCTACTGGGGCTGGGGCTTCCACGAGGACGGCGTGCGCAGCGCCCTGCGCGCGTGCGCCCCGTTCGGGGTAGCCCTGCAGTGATGGAGAGCTGTCTTTACGTGGGCGAGGTCCGCCACCGCCGGTTTGCCGAGGTGCGCTCCGAGCTGCGGTTCCCGCTGTTCATGAGCTACCTCGATCTCGACGAGCTCGACCACGTGTTCGACTGCAGCCGGCTGTTCTCCACGCGCGGCCGCGCCCCCGTCCGCTTCCGGCGCAGCGACTACCTCGGCGACCCCGCGCGCCCGCTCGCCGAGGAGGTGCGCGCGCTCGTGCGCGAGCGCACCGGCGAGCAGATCGAGGGGCCCGTGCGGATGCTCACCCACCTGCGCTGCTTCGGGCACTGCTTCAACCCCGTGAGCTTCTACTACCTGTTCGACCGGGAGGAGCCCGGCGAGGAGCGCCTGCGCGCCGCCGTCGCCGAGGTCACCAACACGCCCTGGGGCGAACGCCACAGCTACGTGCTCGCCGCGGGCGCAGAGCCAGGCGAGCGCGGCACGCGCGTCCTGCGCGGCACGTTCGCCAAGGAGCTGCACGTCTCACCGCTGATGGGGATGGAGCACGAGTACGACTGGCGCGCCGCCGAGCCCGGCGAGCGTCTCTCGCTGCACATCGCCTCGCACGACCGCGCCACCGGAGGGTGCGCGTTCGACGCCACGCTCTCGCTGCGCCGCCGGGAGATCACCGCCGCGGAGCTGCGGCGCGTGCTCGTGCGCTACCCGCTGCTGAGCGTGCGCGTGCTCGCGCGGATCTACGCCGGCACGCTGTCGCTGCGCCTGCGCGGCGCGCGCTACCACCCGCACCCGGGCCCGGCCCTCGCCGGTGCCCCCGGGGAACTCGCGGGGCCCGCCACGGACGAGGATCCCGCCGCAACCGTCCGCACCGGAGCACCTGCGCGATGAGCGCCCACGGCACGCTCGCCCGCAGGAGCGGGGGCACGGTGGAGCTCGACCGCGGGTCGCGTGCGCGGGTGCGCGAGCGCGTCGCGCGGCGGCTGGTGCACGCTGCGCTGCGCAGCGCGCACGGCGGCACGCTGGAGCTCGTCGAGGGCGGGCGCTCGCAGGTGTTCGGGGACCCGCCCGCTCCGGGCGCTCCGCGCGCGGTGATCCGCGTGCGCTCGCCGCGGTTCTTCCGCGAGCTGCTGCGGGGGAGCATGGGACTCTGCGAGTCCTACCTGGAGGGCCTGTGGGAGTGCAGCGATCTCGTCGCGCTCACGCGCATCGCAGCGCGCAACATGCACCGCCTCGATCGGCTGCGCCGCGCGCTCGCCCCGGTGCTGATCCCCTGGCAGCGCTGGGCACGGCTGCTCGCGCGCAACACGCCCGCGCGCTCGCGCCGGCAGATCGCCGCCCACTACGACCTCGGCAACGACCTGTTCGCGCTGTTCCTGGACCCGACGATGATGTACAGCTGCGCGTACTTCGAGCGGCCGGGCGCCACGCTGCACGAGGCCTCGCTCGCCAAGCTCGCGCTCGTGTGCGAGAAGCTCGCGCTCGCACCCGGGGACCACGTGCTGGAGATCGGCACGGGGTGGGGCGGCTTCGCCGTGTACGCCGCCAGGGAGCGGGGATGCAGCGTCACCACCACCACGATCTCGCGCGAGCAGTACGAGCACGCCTGCGCGCGCGTCCGGCAGGAGGGCCTGCAGGACCGCGTGACGGTGCTGCTCAGCGACTACCGCGACCGCAGCGAGCTCGATGCGCGGGGGCCCTACGACAAGCTCGTCTCGATCGAGATGATCGAGGCGGTGGGCTGGCGCGACTTCCCCACGTACTTCAGCCGCTGCTCGGAGCTGCTGCGCGACGACGGCGCGATGCTGCTGCAGGCGATCGTGATCGAGGACAGCGCGTACGAGGTCGAGAAGGCGGGCCGCAGCTTCATGAACACCTACATCTTCCCGGGCGGCTGCCTGCCCTCGCTCGAGGTGATCGCGCAGAACCTCGCGCGCGTCACCGACTTGCGCGAGGCCTCGCTGCACGACATCACCGAGCACTACGCCACCACGCTGCGCTGCTGGCGCGAGCGGTTCCTCGCCGCCGGCGACCGCGTAGCCGAGCTCGGCTACGACGAGCGCTTCCGGCGGATGTGGGAGCTATACCTCTCCTACTGCGAGGGCGGCTTCCGCGAGCGGCGCGTGCGCGACGTGCAGCTGGTGCTCGCCAAGCCGAGCTACCGGGCGCCGTAGCCCAGCGCGCGCTCGGTAGGGTGGCGCGCGTGCGGCGCACCCTGTTCGAGGACCTCCACGAAGACTTCCGCGCGAGCTTTCGCACGTTCCTGGAGCGCGAGGTGGTGGGCGAGGAAGGCCGCTACGGCGAGTGGGAGCGCGAGGGCATCATCCCGCGCGAGCTGTACGCCCGCGCGGGCGCAGGCGGCTTCCTCGCGATGGAGGTGCCCGAGCAGTACGGCGGCGCGGGCGCAAAGGACTTCCGCCTGAACCTCGTCATCAGCGAAGAGTGCCAGCGCGCCGGCGTCGGCTCGTTCGGCCTCGGCATCACGCTCCACAACGACATCTGCCTGCCCTACTTCCTGCGCTACTGCAACGACGAGCAGCGCGAGCGCTGGCTGCCCGGGATCGTCAGCGGCGAGCTCATCACGGCGCTCGCGATGACCGAGCCCGGGATCGGCTCCGACCTCGCCGCGATGAGCACCCGCGCGATCCGCCAGAACGGCCACTACGTCGTTGACGGCTCGAAGACGTTCATCACCAACGGCATCAACGCCGACCTCGTGATCCTCGCCGCCAAGACCGACCCGAGCGAGCGCCATCGCGGGATCAGCCTGATGATCGTGGAGCGCGGGATGGAGGGCTTCGAGCGCGGGCGCAACCTCGAGAAGATCGGCCAGCACGCCCAGGACACCGCCGAGCTGTCCTTCGACGGCGTGAGCGTGCCGGCCGAGAACCTGCTCGGCACCGAGGGCGAAGGCTTCCTCTACCTCGTCAGCAACCTGCCCCAGGAGCGGCTGTCGATCGCCGCCGCCGCGGTGGCCGCGTCGGAGGCCGCGCTGTCGTGGACGCTCGACTACGTCGCAGAGCGCCGGGCGTTCGGGCAGGCGATCGGCTCGTTCCAGAACACCCGCTTCACGCTCGCCGAGCTGCGCAGCGAGGTCGACATCGCGCGCGTGTTCGTCGATCACTGCGCGATCGCGCTCGACGAGGACGAGCTCACCCCCGAGGACGCCGCCAAGGCCAAGTGGTGGTGCACCGACCTGCAGGGGCGCGTCACCGACCGCTGCCTGCAGCTGTTCGGCGGCTACGGCTACATGACCGAGTACCCGATCGCGCGCGCGTGGGCGGATGCCCGCGTCACGCGGATCTACGGCGGGGCCAACGAGATCATGAAGGAGATCATCGGGCGCTCGCTCGGCCTGTAGCTGCCGGGACGGCCCGATCGCACGCGGCAGAGGAGTCGCGGACCGCAATACGCTGAGCTCATGCCGACGCGCGCGCTCACCTCTGCAGAGATCTCACTGCCGGGCACCGCCGAGCCGGTCAAGGTGCGGGAGCGGATCGCGCTGCTCGCCGACACGGTGGACATCGTCGGGCTGACCGACAACCACGCCGGGCAGGCGCGGATGTCGCCGCTGGCCGCCGTCGCGCTGGCCCGCGAGCAGGGGGTGCGCACGATCGTCCACGTCTCCTGCCGCGATCGCAACCGGCTCGCGCTGCGCTCGCAGGTGCTGGGCGCGGCAGCGCTCGGCTCCGAGGGCGTCCTCTGCGTGCAGGGCGACCCCGCGGGCGAGGCGCCCCCGGTGCGAGACCTGAAGGCCACGGAGCTGATCGGTCGCGTGTGGGAGTGGGCGGCCCCGAGAACGCTCGAGGCCGGCGCCGTGGTCAACCCGTTCGTGGACGACGCCGACCGCGAGCTGCGGTTGCTCGAGCGCAAGGTCGCAGCGGGAGCCTCGTTCGTGCAGTCGCAGATGGTGTTCGACCTCGACCGCCTTGCGCGCTTCCTGGAGCGAGCAGCGGATCTGCTCGCGGGCGTCCGCTTCTATGCGAGCGTCGCGCTGCTGCGCAGCGGCCGGATGGGAGAGCGCGCCGCACGCCTCCCCGGCGTGGTGATCCCGGAAGGGGCAGAGCGAGCGATCGCCCGCGGCGACGGCATCGAGCTGGCAACGCGGCTCGCATCCGAGCTCGCCACGCTCGACGGGGTCGACGCGCTGCACGTGTTCCCGCTCGGCGCCGAGCGCGAGACGCGCGAGGTGGCGGGCGCTTTCCGCGCCGCGCGGGGCATGCCGGCACGCCGGCCCTGACTAGGCGGAGGTGAGCTCTCCCGCGAGGGCCACGAAGTAGTCGAGCGCCTGCGGGTTGGCCAGCGACTCCCTGCTCGCCGCCTGCTCGGGCGGTGAGCCCATCAGGATCCGCTTGACCGGCACCTCCAGCACCTTGCCCGAGAGGGTGCGCGGGACCTCGGCGATCTGGCGGACCTCGTTGGGCACGTGCCGCGGCGAGCAGTCCTCGCGGATCCGCTGCTTGACCTGCGCGGCGAGCGCCTCGTCCAGCTCGACCCCGTCGCGCAGCACCACGAACAGGATCATGCGCAGCTCGCCGGCGGGGCCGCCGGTGGGGATGTCCACCACGACCGCGTCGAGCACGTCCTCCACCCGCGCGGCGGCGCGGTAGATCTCGCTCGTGCCCATGCGCACGCCCTGGCGGTTGATCGTCGAGTCCGAGCGCCCGTAGATCACCGCGCCCCCGCGCGGCGTGATCCGGATCCAGTCGCCATGGCGCCAGATCCCCGGGTACATCGCGAAGTAGGACTCGCGCAGCCGCTCCCCCGCGGGATCGTCCCACAGGAACAGCGGCATCGAGGGCATCGGCTCGGTGATCACCAGCTCGCCCACCTCGTCCTCGAGGCGGTTGCCGTCCTCGTCCCAGGACTCCACCGCGCAGCCGAGCGCGCGGCACTGGATCTCGCCTTCGTAGACCGGCAGCAGCGGGCAGCCCGCGACGAACGCCGTGCACACGTCGGTGCCGCCGCTCGTGGAGAACAGCCACACGTCCCCGCGCACGTGCTCGTAGACCCAGCGGAAGCTCTCCGGCGCCAGCGGCGAGCCCGTCGAGCCGATCGCGCGCAGACGGCTGAGATCGTGATCGCGCGCGGGCTCCACGCCCTCCTTCTCCATGCTCGCCAGCAGGCCTGCGCTGACGCCCATGCAGGTCATGCCGGTGCGCTCCGCGAGCGCCCACAAGCTCGCGAGGTCCGGGTGCACGGGGCTGCCGTCGTAGAGCACGATCGCCGCCTCCGAGTGCAGGCAGCCGACGAGGAAGTTCCACATCATCCAGCCCGTCGTGGTGAACCAGAACATCCGGTCGCCCGGGCGCAGGTCGAGGTGGAGCCGCTTCTTGAGCTGCTCCAGCAGGATCCCGCCGTGCCCCTGCACGATCGCCTTCGGCAGGCCGGTCGTGCCGGAGGAGTAGAGCACCCACAGCGGGTGGTCGAACGGCACCTGCTCGAACTCCAGGACGGGGGAGCCGCCGCCGGCGAGCAGCTGCTCGAAGGTCATCCGCGGCGGCCCCGACCCGTTCGGGGAGGCCGGCCCGCCGGCGCCGAGGTAGGAGAGCTCCACGACGTGCTGCACCGTGGGCATCTCCGCGACGATCGCCGCCACCGCGTCGCTGCGGTCGAAGTCCTTGCCCCCGTGCCTGTAGCCGTCGACGGCCAGCAGCACCTTCGGCTCGATCTGCGCGAACCGGTCGATCACGCTGCGCGCGCCGAACTCGGGCGCCGCGCTCGACCACACCGCGCCGAGCGACGCCGTCGCCAGGAACGCGACGAGCGTCTCGGGGATGTTGGGCATGTACGCCACCACGCGGTCGCCGCGCTGCACGCCGAGCGCGCGCAGCCCCTCCGCCGCAGCGGCGACCTGACCACGCAGCTCGCCCCAGGTCAGCTCCCCGTCGGGGCGCAGCTCGGAGGCGTGGATCACCGCCACCTCCTCGTCGGGGCGGCCGTGGAGCAGGTTCTCCGCGTAGTTCAGCGCCGAGCCCTCGAACCAGCTCGCCCCCGGCATCTCGCGGCGGCCGAGCACGCGCTCGTAGCCCCGCGAGGCGCGCACCCCGCAGAAGTCCCAGATGCTCGCCCAGAAGTCCTCGAGCTCGTCCACCGACCAGCGCCAGAGCTCCTCGTAGCCGCCGAACGGGGCGCCGCGCCGCTCGCCGGCGTAGCGCATGTACCTGGTCATCTCCACCGCCTCCGCCGCCTGCGGCGGCGGCGTCCACAGCAGAGCGGGGCTGTCAGCGTCCGCCATGCGGCTATTCTCGCCGATCGTGGACGCCACGCGCCTGCGTGCCGAGTTCCCCGTGCTCTCTCGGCTCGCCTACCTGAACGCCGGCACCGACGGCCCGCTGCCCGAGCGCGCCGTGCGCGCCGCCGCCGAGGAGCTCGAGCGCGAGCTGCGCGACGGCCGCGCCAAAGCCCACTTCGAGCGCCGCGGCGAGCTGTCGAGCGCCCTGCGGGCCGCCTACTCGCGGGCGCTGGGGTGCGACGCCGCGGACGTCGCGCTCACCACCTCTGCCACCGAGGGCATCGGGCAGGTCGTCTCGGGCATCCCCCTGCAGCGGGGCGACGAGATCGTCACCAGCGACGAGGAGCACCCGGGGCTGCAGGGCGCGCTCGCCGCCGCACGCGAGGTGCGCGGCGCGGTGATCCGCGAGGTCCCGTTCGCCGAGGTCGCGGGCGCCGTCGGCCCGCGCACGCGGCTCGTCGCGTGCTCGCACGTCAGCTGGATGACCGGCGCCCTCGCCCCGGCGGAGCTCGCCCGCCTCGAGGTGCCCGTCCTGCTCGACGGGGCGCAGGGCATGGGCGCCGTCCCCACCGACGTGCACGCGATCGGCTGCAGCGCGTATGCCGCAGCGGGCCAGAAGTGGGCGTGCGGGCCCGATGGCAGCGGGGCGCTGTTCGTGAGCGCCGAGCTGCGCGAGCGGCTCGCGGTGGAGCGCCGCGGCTACGGCAACCTCGCCGACGCCGGAGAGGGCCTGTCCGCGAAGCTCCACGCCGACGCCAGGCGATTCGACAGCGCGTCGCTCAGCGCCGAGGCGAACGCGTGCGCGCTCGCCGCGATCACGCTGCTGGAGGACTACGGCTGGGCAGCCATCCACGAGCGCGCCGCTGCGCTCGCGGAGCTGTTCGCCGAGCGCCTGGCCGAGCGGGGACGCGAGCCGGCGCCGCGCGACCGCACCACGCTCGTGTCGTTCGAGAGCCCCGACGCGGAGACCGAGCGTGCGCAGCTCGCCGAGGCGGGGGTGGTGGTGCGTAACATTCCGGGTCGTCCGTGGCTGCGGGCGTCCGTCGGCGCCTGGAACGACGAGCAGGACCTCGAGCGGCTGCTGGCGGCCCTCTCCCCGTGAACGGCCGCCCGTAGGGCGCGCACCAGCCCACGGACCACGGCCCCATGAGCAGCCTCGACACAGCCACGCACGAGATCCCCGCGGCCGTCGCCCTCCCGTCCGGCGAGCGGCCCCGCCGCGGCGCGAGCATCCCGATGCTGCTCGCGCGCCACGCCGGCCTGCCGGTCGTGATCGCGGTCTCGGCCGTGCTGAACCTCCACCGCCTCTCGCAGAACGGCTACGCCAACATCTTCTACTCGGCGGGCATCAAGTCGATGCTCCGCTCCTGGCACAACTTCTTCTGGGTGTCGTTCGACCCGGGCGGGCTGATCACGATCGACAAGCCCCCGCTCGGCCTCTGGGTGCAGGGCGTCAGCGCGAAGCTGTTCGGGTTCTCCCCGCTCTCCCTGCTGGTGCCGGAGGCGATCATCGGGGTGCTCACCGTGGCGCTGCTGTACGTGGTCGTCGCACGTCGCTTCGGCGCCGCCGCCGCGTTCGCCGCCGCGTTCGCGCTCGCCGTGTTCCCGTCGTTCGTCGCCGTCGCCCGCGACAACGGCGTCGACCCGCTGCTGATCCTGCTGATGCTGGTCGCGTGCTGGATGGGGCTGCGCGCCGCCGAGAGCGGCCGCCTGGGCTGGCTGCTGGGCAGCGCAGCGTTCGTGGGCCTCGCGTTCAACACCAAGACGCTCGCCGCCTACCTGTGCGTGCCGGGCATCGCCGCGGGCTACCTGCTGTGCGCGCCGGTGAGCTGGCGCAGGCGCGCGCTCGGGCTCCTCGCCGGAGGCGTGGTGCTCGTCGCGGTGTCGTTCGCGTGGATCGCCGCGTTCGAAGCGACGCCCGCGAGCAAGCGGCCGTTCGCGGGTAGCTCCACCGACAACACGCAGCTCGGCCTGACGTTCGAATACAACGGCTTCGGCCGCGTCGAAGGCCAGCTCGGCGGCCCCGACAACGTGCTCACGCTCCCGGGCGCGCGACCGGTCTTCCATCACCACGGGCACGTCTCCGCCGGCAGCCAGAGCACCGTCGGCGCAGCCCACGCGCCGACGAAGGGCAGCAACAGCTCGACGTTCCTGCCCAACGGGCGTTACCGCAACCCGATCCCGTTCGGCAGCCCGCCCAGCCCCGTGCGGCTGTGGGGCAAAGGGCTCGGCGACCAGGACGGCTGGACGCTCCCCTTCGCGCTGTTCGGCACCGCAGCGCTGCTCGTGCTCGCGCTGCGCGAGCGGCGCAAGAGGCCGCCCCGCGCCGATTCGAGCGTCAACGGCGCGGGCGCGGCGAGGCAGGAGCCGGCGGCGGAGGACGCGCCGGCGCCGAATGCCACCCCGGCGCCGAAGGCCACCCCGGCGCCGCGGGTGGACCGGCGCGGCGAGCTGCTCCCGTTCCTGTATGTGTTCGGCGGGTGGTTCATCGTCGAGGTGGTCGTGCTGACCGCGTCCAAGGGGATCGTGCACCCGTACTACGTCTCCGCGCTCGCGCCCGGCACCGGCGCGATGGCGGGGGTGGGCGCGCTGGCGCTCGCGCGGCTGCGCGAGAGCTCCGGCCGGCGCTCCTCGCTCATGCTTGCCGCCCTGGCCGTCGCGGGCAGCATCGCCGCGCAGGCCGTGCTGCTATACCGCGAGCACTACCTCACGTGGCTGGTGCCCGTCCTGATCGCGGTGGGTGCGCTCGGCCTGGTCGCCTTCGCCGCCTCCAAGCGCCTCGCACGGCCCGCGCTCGTGGCGCTGTTCGCGGTGTTCCTGATCGCCCCCCTGGCCTACTCGCGCACGACCTGGTCGGCGCCCGTGGAGGGCACGTTCCCCGCTGCCGGGCCGAAATTCGCCGACGGCACGGGCGGCGTGGGGATCACCGACCCCGAGCTCGCCGTCGACAAGGCGCTGCTCGCCTACGTCCGCAGCCACCACCCCGGCACGCGCTACCCGCTGTTGACCGTCGCCTCCACGCAGGCGGCGCCGTTCATCCTCATGAACCTCGACGCCGCCGCGCTGGGCGGCTACAGCGGCAGCGACCCGGCGCTGGACGGCCCGGGCATGGCGCGGCTCGTGGAACGTGGCGAAGCGCGGTACGTGCTGCTCGGCGGCGACTACTCGACCCGGGGCGGCAACAAGGCCACCGCCGCGGTGCTGCGCTCCTGCAAGCAGCTCTCGCTGCACACCTGGCACAGCCCGATCCGCTACGTGCTCGACGCCCTCACGCTGTTCGACTGCGAGGGCGACGCCAAGGCGCTGCGCGGCTGAGGGCGCTCACACCGTCACGCGCAGCTCGCGCCCGAAGGCGCGCGCGAACAGCGGGCGCTCGCGCCCGGCCGCCCAGCGTGGCAGCGCCGACTCGCCCTCGGCGCACAGCTGCAGCTGCACCTCTCCGTTGCTCAGCGCGATGCTCGTGCTGCGCACCAGCTGGTCGCGCGAGCGCTCCAGGTCCTCCGCGAGGCGCAGGAGCACCGCGCAGCGGTCGAGGCGCTCGGCGTCCCCCTCGCCGAACAGGCGCGCCATCGGACCGGGGGCCGGCATCCCCTTGCGGTGGTAGCGCGCCGCCTGGGCCACGATCGCGGTCTCCACCGGTTCGAAGCCCGGCAGGCCGCCGTTGAGGATCAGGTAGCGCGAGTGCTTGTGGTGGTCGTCGTAGTCGATCGACATGCCGATGTCGTGCAGCACGCACGCCGCCCACAGCAGTTCGCGCTCGCGCGGGTCGCCGTCGTGGAGCCCGAGCGCGGCGAGCTCGTCGAACATCCCCAGCGCAAGCAGCGCCACGTGCCGGGTGTGGGCCGCGTCCACGTGGTACTGGGCAGCCATGTTGAGCACGCTCGCCCGCCGCACGTCCTCGAACAGCGGCGGATCGACCGCTGCGAGCAGGCGCTCGTAGAACACCCCCTCGCGCAGGCCCGCCTCGGTCGTCTCGAGCCCGTCGAAGCCGCCCGCGCGCAGCACTCCCTTCACGACCACCGCGCCCGCGAGGATCAGATCCGCGCGCGCCGGCTTGACCCCCGGCACGCTCGCGCGCTCGGACGCGGGGAGCGCCGCGAGCCGTTCCACCAGCTCGTCGAGCCGGTCGCGATCGATCACGGTGCCCTGCACGCCGTTCGTCGGCAGGCCCGCAGCGCGCTGCGCAGCCGCCGCGAGGTTCCGCACGGTACCGCCGATGCCGACGATCCGGCCCCGCCCCCGGGCGGGGGCGTCCGCCAGCCAGTCGGCGGCTGCGAGCTCGCCCGCGACGTGGTCGCAGAGCTCCTGCAGCTGCTTGCGCTTGGCGGGGCCGTTGGGCGGCAGGAAGCGCTCGCTCATCACCACCGTGCCGAGGCGCCACGAGGAGCGCTCGCGCTCGAGCCGCTCCTGCACCCGCACGAGCTGCATCGAGCCGCCGCCGAGATCGAGCACGTAGCCGTCGGCGAGGGTTGTCGAGTTGACCGCCGCCAGATAGCCGTACCGCGCCTCCTCCTCGCGGCCGAGCACGCGGATCGGCAGCCCCGAGAGCTCGCGCGCGCGGGCGAGGAACTCCTCCGCGTTCCTCGCGTCGCGGATCGCGCTCGTGGCGACCGCGTCGACCGCCTCGGCCCCGAGCCCGCTCGCGCGGCAGAAGTGGCTGAACACGTCCAGCGTGGCGAGCGCGCGCGCCATCGGCTCCTCGCCGAGCGCCCCCGTGGCGTCCATCCCCTCGCCGATCCGAACCGGCTCGTAGATCTCATCGGTGCGCCGCCACGAGCCGCCCTCGCCCGCCTGGAAGACCACCAGCCGGAACGAGTTCGAGCCGAGGTCGATCACCGCCAGACGCGTTCCGGGCTCCACGATCCTGAGCGTATTGGCCGCGCCGGAGGGCGCCCGCAGCCGCGGCGCGCGCGTCAGGCGAAGGGTGCGGCGGGCCCGCCGAGCGAGCGTGCTGCGGCGCCGAGCGCGTCCTGGGCGCTGCGCGTCTGGTCGTCGATCAGCGTCCAGCCGACGCGCGCCGTGGGGTGCACGACCGTGGTGCCCACGTCCACGGTGCACGCGGGGATCACGCGCGCGAGGCCCTCCGCCACGACCGCCACGCCGTCCTCGTCGATGTGCGGGAGCAGGACCGCGAACTCGTCGCCCCCGATCCGCGCCACGAGGTCGGTCTGACGCAGGCGGCGCGTGAGCGCGCGCGCCACCGAGCGCAGCGCGGTGTCGCCCGCCTCGTGCCCGTAGGCCCGGTTGAGCTCGCCGAGCGCATTCAGGTCGATCACCATCAGCCCCGCCACCTCTCCGTAGCGGCGCGAGCGCGCCACCTGGAGGTGCAGGTCGTGCAGGAACAGCCGGCGGTTGCGCAGGCCCGTGAGCGGGTCGTGGTCCCCCAGGGCGCGCAGCTGCTCCTCGAACGCCTTGCGCTCGGAGACGTCCTGCAGCTGCGCGATGTAGTGCAGCGGCGCGCCGTCGACGTTGCGGACCAGCGACATCGAGAGGATCGCGGTGACGATCTCGCCCGAGGCGTCGAAGTAGCGCTTCTCGATGCGGTAGGCGCTGACCTCGCCTGCCAGCAACGCCTCGCGCTGCTCGGCGTCGTTGTAGGCGTCCTCCGGGTGGATGATGCCGTCGAAGCGCTTTCCGACCAGCTCCCCGGACGTGTACCCGGTGATCTCGCACAGGGCCCGGTTGACCAGCAGCCAGCGTCCCTCGCGGTCGAGCAGGCCGGTCCCGACGGGCGCGCGCTCGAAGATCTGCTCGAAGCCATCCCTTCCGGCCCCGCCGAGCACGTCCGCGGTGCGGCGCGCGGTGCTGTCGAGCACGACCGCCATGCCGCCCACGACACCCGCGCCCTCCTCGACCTGACCCATCTCGTTGAGCCGCAGCGGCCCGATGTCGATCGTCAGGCAGCGCTCGTCGGTCGTCCAGATCTCGCGGGAGCGGGTCTCGCCCTCGAGGGCGGACTCGAACAGCCCGCCGATCGCCTCCCACAGCTCGCCCGGGAAGGCGCTCGCCACGGGCTCCCCGGGGCGGAACGCGCGCGGGCTCCCGAGCCGTTCGATCGGCTGGCCGGAGGTCAGGATGAACCGGAGCCTGGTGTCGAACGCGAGCACCAGCGCGTCCGGCAGCTCGCGCAGCGTCGCATCCGCCACCTCGTCGGCGCGCTCGCGCGCGCGTGCGGCATGCGCATCGTTGCGTGGAGGTGATCCCACGTCCTCACCATCGACCCGCGCCGCCGCATCCTTGATAGGGCGCCGGTTGCGCCGGGGCCCGGCGCCCGGCGTGCAGCGCTCAAGTCCGACGCGCGCGTGCGACGAAGGGTCCACATGCGACCGCTCGCGTGTGTCGGGGTCCTGCTCGCCTTGCTCGTTGCGGGCCTGTCGGTGTTCAGCGTCGCCGAGACCGCCGCCACGCGACGCAACGGCCAGGACCGCGCGCTCGAGGAGGCCACCGGGCGCCAGATCGAACGCGTGCTCGGCGCCGAGCGCCAGATGCACGCAACCGCGACGCAGATGGTCGCCAACCCCTCCATCCGGGCGCTGCTCGCGGGCGCCACGCAGCCCGCCGCCGCGCGCGATCGGGAGGCCGCCGACGCCCGCACGGCTCTCGCGGACTTCCGCCGCGAGGCGCTGCTGCCGCTGTCCTCCGCCTGCATCGAACGCGGCGGAGTGCAGCTCGCGTGCGTCCCGCGCCGGCATATCCCCCTCCCCTCCTTCCTCACCAGCGGCTTCGCCGCGCTCGCCTCCGCCGCCCCTCTCGGCGCGGGCTCGCGCCCCTTCATCTCGCCCGTCACAGGGCGCCTCTCGGTCGCGGTCGTCTCGGCGCTCCCCGGCGCCCACGGCCCGCCCGGCCTCGCCCACTTCGACGTCGACCTCGCCTATATCGAGGGCTCACGCCTGCTGATCGACGACGTCCCCGGCGTGTCGCTCGCGCTCGGCGGCTACGAACGCGGTCAGCTGCTCCTGCCCGGCGGCGGCTCTCAGCCGTTGCGGCGCGCCGCGCTGCAACGCGTGCACCTGAGCGCCGCACAGGACGGCCCGTGGTCGCTCGACGCCCGCGGCCACCGCCAGATCGCCGCGGTCGTGCCGCTGGTGGTCGCCGACCGCCACCGCGAGCTCGCGGTGCTCGCCACCGCGACGGCGCCCAACCCGACGTTGCTGACCGCGTGGGATGCGGGACGGATCGCGATGTTGGGCCTCGCGCTGCTGATGCTGATCGGGTCCGCCGCCGCGCTCGCCGCAGCGGGCCGCAGCACCAAGCGTGAGCTGCGCACCGATCCGCTCACCCGCCTGCACAACCGCAGGGCGCTGATGGACGACCTCCAGCGAGCCTGCCAGCGCGCCGGGGAGTCCGACCCCGCCTACCTGTGGTTCTTCGACCTCAACGGCTTCAAGCGCTACAACGACGCGTTCGGCCACCTCGCCGGCGACGTGATGCTCGCGCGGCTCGGCCGCCGCCTGGCCGACACCGTGGGCTCTCACGGCCGCGCCTACCGCCTCGGCGGCGATGAGTTCTGCGCGCTCGTCACCGCGCCGCTGCAGGACCCGCTCGAGCGGTTCGAGGCCGCGCGCGCGGCGCTCAGCGAAACCGGCGCCGCATTCGCCGTCAGCGCGTCCGCGGGCGCGGTCGAGATCCCTCGCGACGCGAGCGACCCCGAGGTGGCGCTGCGGATCGCCGACCAGCACATGTACCGCGACAAGGCCGCCACCCGCACCGGCAGCGCCGACCTCGTCACCGCCGTCCTGCACGCCGCGCTCGCCGAGCGCCACCCCGAGCTCGACGAGCACTCCAGCGACGTCGCCACCGACGTGGAGCGCCTCGCGCGCGCCGTCGGGCTCGACGACGAAGCCGTCGAGATGGTGATCGCCGCCGGCGACCTGCACGACGTCGGCAAGCTCGGGATCCCCGACGAGATCATCAGCAAGCCCGGCCCGCTCACCGACCGCGAGTGGGAGTTCATGCGCCAGCACACGGTCATGGGCGAGCGCATCATCGCCGCCGCCGGTCCGTCGCTGCAGCGGGTCGCCCCGCTCGTGCGCGCCAGCCACGAGCGCTGGGACGGCGCCGGCTACCCCGACGGCCTCGCCGGCGAGAGCATCCCGCTCGGCGCGCGCATCATCACGATCTGCGACTCGTTCCGCGCGATGCTGAGCGCGCGCTCCTACAAGCCCGGGATGCCGCTGGAGGACGCGCTCGCCGAGCTGCGCCGGTGCGCCGGAACGCAGTTCGACCCGAGCCTCGTCGAGGTGTTCTGCGCGATCGTCGAGGATCGCCCCGCGCAGGAACCGGCCGCCGGCACGGGCGGCACCGGCACCGAACTGTGGACGCCTGCTCAGGCGCGCGGCTCGAACGTGTCGGGCGGGCGCTCGCCCTCGTAGTAGTCAACCTCGTCGGCGAGCCTGAACATGGCGCCGTAGCCGCCCCCCTGCGGCAGGCGCTCCCACCCGCCCATCTTCTGCGAATCGGGGTAGAAGACCAGGTCGGGGTCGCCCTGCGTGCTGACCGCGAGGAAGCGCACCACCTCCCCGGTGCGATTGACGAGCTGGTGGGCGCCCGCCTCGCCGCGCGGGAACGCGAGCAGCTCGCCCGCCTTGAGCTCGCGCCAGCCCCGGGGCGTGCGCAGGCTCGGCGCGCCCCGGAGCACCACGATCATCTCCTCTTCGCCGAGGTGGTAGTGGTAGGGGTAGGCTGCCTCGCCCGGCTGCACCTCCCATACGCTCGCGCCCAGGCGCTCGCTGCCCGCCTGACGCCCGATGCGTGCGCGCAGCGCCCTGAAGCCCGGGTGCTCGCGCGGCTCGTCGAACTCGGGCTCGTGCACGTTCGGCATCGCCACCGAGCGTAGAGCTTCTGGGATGATCGCGGCGATGCCGAGGACGGCGACGAAGCGGCTCACGCAGCCAGCGCCCGTCGAACTGCCGTCCAGTTTTCGCCCGATCGCTCCAAAGACGGCCCGAACTGCCCGAAAGGGACGACATGAGCTGCCCGAATCGGGATCTTCCGGGGCCGAGCTGCACCAAGTGGGGGTGCGATGAGCGGGCCGCCGGGTGCCCGGGCGAGATGCGTGGTGTCACCTCGTCCGGCGTCCTCGTCCTTCTGGACGAGGCCCGGCGGCTCGTCTCTGCCTCCGCCCCATCGCGGCGGGCCGCCGCCGGCCCGACCCGCGTGCAGGCAACGCCGATCGTGCGCATCCACCCCGGCTACGAGCCGGGACGCGCAACGGCGGCGTGATGCCCGCGCCGTTCCCATCGCTCGCATCGGGCGGCGCGTCCGCCGCGCGGCGCCCAACCGCCCTCCCGCGGCGGGGCCCGGCGATGCGCGAGTTGACCGCGCGCGATGGATCCCCTACCCTCCGCAGGCGCCGTGACAGCAGGCGGGGCCAGGGGGGCCCCGGGCGACGCGGGGGCGTTCAAGGAGGAACGGAGATGGGGGCAGCAGCTACGGACGGCACACGGCGGGCGCTACGCCGTGCAAGACGTGATGTTGCGGCTCATTGGCACGGCGCGATGCTCATCACCGCGCTCGCTGCCAGCGACGTGGCCTACCGGCTGCTGATGCGCGAGCCGCTTCGACGTGCGCTGGGGATAGAAACCAGACGCGCGTGAGTCGAACGGCGTCTCGGCCCGGCCGAGCCGCCGCTTCGGGGAGTTCGCAGCCGGCTGCGTGGGGGCGCAGCCGGCAGCGACGCTGAGCGCAACCCCGCCCGCGGTCTGGCGGTAGGCTGCGCGGCAGTCCAGCCGAGGAGGAGACATGGCCGATACGCCAACCCTGTACGTGTGCCACGGCGATGAAAAAAGCCCCGGCATGCATCCATGCGCGAAGGTGCAGAAGGCGATGCGCGCGAAGGGGATCGCCTACGAGAAGGTGATCGCCGGCCACGGCAACCCGATCCCGTTCCTGCGCAAAGGCTCGCGCGAGGAGCTGCGCGCGGCGACCGGAGACACGAAGCTGCCCACGCTGAAGCTCGCCGACGGCACGACGCTGTCGCACACGCGCGGGATCATGGCCTGGGTCGACGAGCAGCCGGCGGGGTCGGCCGAGGAGGCGCGAACGGGCGCCTGACGGGCGGCCCGCGGCGCGCCATCCGAGCGCCGCCTCAGAACACCTCCACGTGCTCGTACGCGGGCCAGCCGGGGTCGCCGTCGCAGACGTAGCGCACCCACGCGGCGTGCATGCGGGCTGCGAGCTCCTGCGAGCCGCCATCGACCCCGAGCAGGCGGTCCTCGGCGCCTGAGAACCCCGGCGTGTCGAGCGTGTCGAACACGAACGGCAGGTCCACCGCGTGCGCAGCGCCGAGCCGCCCGCCGAGCGCCCCGGACCGCCACGTGAACCGGTACGCGTGGGTGGCACCCGAGCCGGACGCCGCATGGCGCGCGAGCAGCCGCTCGGTGGGCCCCGCGAACGCAGCCTGCGTGAGCACGCCCGCGGCGAGTGCGAGCGGCCCCGCCCCGGGATCCTCCGCGCGGAGCCGGTCGAGCACGCCCTCGCCATCGGTCAACATCCGCGCGGCGAGCATCGCAACGGCCTCGTCGGGCATCTGCTCGACGCCCGGGACCCCGGCGAGGTACAGGCGGCCCTCCTCGCTGGTGTGCCCCGCCAGCAGACCCGCGTCGGCGCTCCGGTCGATCGCGGCGAGCGGTTCCTCGGCGACGACGTCGCCGTCGCGCACCGGCAGAACCCAAACGAGCCCCGCGCCCGGGTCGCGGTCGTCGTCGGTGTCGAGCTGCAGCTGGTCGGGGGTGATCGACGCCTGCGCCTCGACCACCCGCTGCACGGGCACCCCCCGCATCGCCTCTGCGGTGGGCGCCACGCCGAGCTTCCCCGCCACGTGCGCGGCCACGCGCTCGGCCTGCTCGGGCGAGTAGGTCAGATCGACGCCCCCGCTCATGCTGATCGCGCGCGCGAACAGGCCGCGCGAGCGCTCGCACCCGAGCAGCCAGCCGATCGACATCGCGCCTGCGGACTGCCCCGCCACGCTTACCCGGCCCGGGTCGCCGCCGAAGCTCGCGATCTCCTCCTGCACCCACTCGAGGGCGGCGAGCTGGTCGCGCAGCGCGACGTTCGTCTCGCCGCCGCCGAAGTGCACGAAGCCCTCCACCCCCAGGCGGTAGCCGACGGTGACGAGCACCACGCCGTCGCGCGTCCACGCGGCGCCGTCGTAGACCGTCTGAGCAGGCGATCCGGCGACGAACGCGCCGCCGTGCAGCCATACCAACACCGGCAGGCCGCGCGCGGCGGGGTCGGGCGTCCACACGTTGAGCGTGAGCGCGGGGTCCTCCCCGTCCCAGCCGCCCAGGAGCGGCCCGCTGTAGAGGCCCGGCAGGGTGCGTTCGGGCTGGGGCAGCGGCGGGCCGGGGCCGAGCGCGTCGCGGGTGCCGTCCCACGACTCCACGGAAGCGGGCGCGCGGTAGCGCAGCTCGCCCACGGGCGCCGCGGCGTACGGGATCCCGCCGAACATCGCGCCGGTCGCGTGGGTGCGGCCGCGGAGCGCCCCGCGCGAGGTGCGAACGACGGGATCCGCCACCACGCGCTACATGCCCGGTGCGGTGGCGATCAGCTCGGCGCGCTGCAGCGCGTTCTCGCGGTGCACGTGGATCGCCTGGTAGTCGGGGTCGGCGACCATCGAGAGGAACGCCTGCACCGAGGGGTACTCGACGGCGAGGACCACGTCCCACCACGGGTCGGGGTGCTCGCCGATCACCATCTGGAGGGCGCTGCCGCCGAAGATCAGACGTCCACCGACGCGCTCGAGATGGGGCTGCACCTCGGCGGCGTAGCGCGCGTAGCTCTCCGCTCCGCCGTCCGGCTTGAACGCGAGCAGGTTGATCATCACGACGGGCTGCTCGGCGGGCAGCTCCGCCAGGCGCGCGACCTGCTCGGCGCTCGGGTCGACGCGGCTCACGCCGCGAGCTTCACGGGCAGCGTCTTGAGCTGGTTGACGAACATCGCCTGCGCGGGCACGGGCGCGCCGTCGAGCGTGATGTGCGGGTAGCGGGCGAGCGTCTCCTCGAACATCACCTTGAGCTCGAGGCGCGCGAGCGCGGTGCCGAGGCAGAAGTGACGCCCGCCCGCGCCGAACGCCTGGTGCTCGGAACGAGCCCGGGGGAGGCGCGCCGCCGGCGAGCGGACCCCGTTAGTGCA
>JAICYC010000063.1 GCA_025934395.1 Solirubrobacteraceae bacterium
AGCGCGCCTCGCTCCATGCCATCACCATAGACCGCAACGTCCGAGAGAGTCAGAGTGCCATTGTCAACACTGGTCTCAGCGAGCATACCGACCTGACCATTGGGCGTGTTCATCGTCCACTCGAACAGGTTTCCGTTGATAAAGGCCGGGACATCACCATTCCCGTCGTTGTGCACGAGGACCGGCGTGTCGCCCGCCAGGACATAGAAGTCGTGGTCGGTGGCGATGGTCAGGTCCCACATCCAGCCTTGCGGGTCCGGCGGGGTGGTGCCGCCGGCGACGGTGGCGCTGGTGGCGTCGGCGGTGAGCAGGTGCTCGCCGAGGGGCAGGCTGCCTGCGGTCACCCAGGCGTGGGCGGCGGGCTCCCAGACGGGGTGATCGGCAGTGGTGTGGACGGTTTGCGGGCCGTGCGGGGTGCTTACGGTCAGGTCGTAGAGGTCGCTGTCGTGGTTCACCAGGACCGCCTCGACGGTCTCCACCGTCTTGCGGCCGGTCGCGGTGTCGAACGCTTGGACCTTGTCGCCGACCTTGAGCGTGGCGATCGGCACGGCCTTTCCGGACGCGGTCAGCACCAGCGTGCCCGGGGTGAAACTCTGCCCGCCCGCCGTCAGGCAGCCGACCGTGGCTCTCTCCTGCGCGATCTTCCCCTGCACCGCGCTGATATCGCTGGAGACCGCCGCGTCGATCGCCGCGCCGTCGTCCTTCCCGATCAGCTCATAGAATTTCTGCTCCATCGATCGCAGCGCTCCACTCGCGACCGGGTCCTCCTCATCCGCCGACTGCCCGTCGGTCAGGAACGCCAACGGCAGGCTGCCGAGCAATCCGACCAACGCATCGGCAAGCGAGATCTGACCATCAGCCAGCTCGTAGTCCCGCACCGCCGACATCTCACAGTCGGCACCCCAACCGGCCATGTCCTGGCAGCCCTTGAGCTCGGTCAGGAAGCCCTTCAGCGCCCTCTCGTGGCGGGTGTCGCGGGCGATCGCGGCGTTGAGAGTCGCCAGGCTGGTCCCGCCGCAGTCGTCGGTCGCGGTGACCACGCAGCCGTTCGACGTCGGACCGTTCCCGTTGGACTCGCCGACATCACAGCCGATCCCGCAGTCCGGCGCGCCGCCACCGACCCCGGTGCCGTACTGCCCCGGGTCCATGCCGGTGGGGTCGGACTTGCCCACCGGATTGTCATCGGCGTATTCGTAGCCCGTCATCGACTGTGGAGTGCCGGTATCGAGCACCGGGTCCACGCTGAGGAACACGCCGAGGACGGGATCGTACTCGCGTGCGCCGATGTCGATCAGGCCGGTGGAGGTCTGCTGGTCGCCGAGGAAGGAGCGCGGATCGATCCAGGGCGCGGAGCCCGCGGCCTTGCCTCCGTAGGGAGTGAGCAGGCGCCGGGTGACGGTAGCGGTATGGAAGGCGTTGACCGCGACCGATGCGGTGCCCTGCACGTTGCCCGCGAGCCAGTACAGCGCGCCGGCGGTGCCGGTGGACTCGGCGATGGAGACGCCGCTGAAGGTGTAGTAGCGGGTGCCGCTCTTGACGCCGTTGCCGGTGTTGTACGTGATCTGCTCGCCCGGCAGGAACAAGGTCTCGCTGTTGGTGGAGGTGTCGCTCTCGATCAGCAGGTTGCCGTCGGCGTCGTAGATGAAGGAACTGCCCGCCGATCCCGCCGTGTCGGACTGCAACTGTCCGGTGGGAGTCCAGGTCAGCGATTCGGCACCTGACGCACGGCTGATGTTCTGCCCGGCGTTGTTGTAGCCGTAACTGGCGCCCGCCCCGGGCCCGGTAACGGTGTTGCTGCTGCTGACGCTGGTCAGGGCGTGGGCAGGGGCGGGGGTGGCGGGGCACCGGCAGCCCCGCCGGCGGGCGGCTCGTGGACGGGCTCGATCGGCGTCGCCAGCGGGTTCTCCTGCGGGAAGGGCGCCTCCCGCGCTGCGGCCTGCGCCGCGGTGAGGCGCGGGTGCTCCGCAGCGGCTGCGGGCGCTGCAGACGGCTGCTCCGGTGGCGGCGGAGCGGTTGTCTCGGGGGGCGCTGAGGAGGTCGCGGGCGGCGTCGCCGCCGGAGTCGCCGCCGGAGTCGCCGCCGGAGTCGAGGGCGGCGCCGCGCCGCTGCGCTCTGCGCGTCTTCGTTCGCGCTCCTGGCGGTCTCGCTCGCGTTCGTCAGCGGTGCGTCCGCCCCCGTGTGATCGGTCGCCGCGTGCCAAGGAGAATGACCCTAACCGGATTGGGCGGACAGCCAGCTGTCGAGCAGGTGCGCAGCAGCGCGCGAGTCCTCGCTGGCGTGCGAGCGGCCCGCGGCGCGCTGCGCGAGCTTCGTGGTGAAGCGCTCGTCGTAGAGCTGCACGGGCGTGCCGTTGCCGAGCTGCTCCTGCAGCTTGGCTGCGAACGCGCGTGCCTCATGCGTCTGGTCGCTGTCGCTCCCGTCGAGCGCGAGCGGCAGCCCCACGACCACGCACTGGGGCCCGTACTCGGCTGCGAGCGCGCGCAGCCGCGCCCACCCGCGTTTGGAGGTGGGCCGCTCGATCAGCTCCAGCGGCGTGACGATCGTGCCGGTGGGATCGCTGACCGCGCAGCCGCAGCGGGCGCTCCCGTAGTCGAGGGCGAGAACGCGCACGCGCGTCAGCGCGCCAGCGCCGCCTCGATCGCCTCGCGCGCCGCCTCGATCGCCTCGCCGAGCTTCTCGGGGTCGCGGCCGCCCGCCTGCGCCATCGTGTCGCGGCCGCCCCCGCCGCCGCCCACCACGCCCGCGGCGACCTTCACGACCGCGCCGGCCTTCACGCCGCGCTCCACCAGCGCGGGCGCAACGCTGGCGACGAGGTGCACGCGCCCCTCTGCGGTGCTGCCGAGCAGGATCGCAGCGTCCTCGCCGATCCGGCCCTTCACGCGGTCGGCCACGTCGAGCAGCGCCTTCGCGTCGGGCACGTCCACCGCAGCGGCGAGCACGCGCGCACCGCCGACGTCCTGCACCTGCCCCGCGAGCGCGTCGATGTCGGCGCCGCGCGCGCCGTTGCTGCCTGAGCTCTTGAGCTGCTTCTCGAGGCGCTTGCGCTCCTGCGCGAGCGCCTGCACCGCACCGGGCACGTCCTCGGCGCGTGAGCGCAGCTCAGCGCCGATCTCGTTCAGCAGCCGGTCGTGGCTGCGCAGCAGCGCAACCGCCTCGGGGCCCGTCACCGCTTCGATGCGCCGCACGTTCGCCGAGCTGGAGGTCTCCGAGAGCACCCGGAACACGCCGATCTCCGCGGTGGAGCGCACGTGCGTGCCCCCGCAGAGCTCGCGCGAGTAGTTGCCGTCGCCCACCTCCACCATCCGCACCACGTCGCCGTACTTCTCGCCGAACAGCGCCATCGCCCCCAGCCGCTTCGCCTCCTCGAGCGTGGTGGTGATCGGCCGCACCGGGTCGTTCTGCGCGATCCAGTCGTTGACGGTGTCCTCCACACCCCGGAGCTCCTCCGGGGTCAGCGCGCTCCCGTGGCTGAAGTCGAAGCGGAGCTTGTCGGGTCCGACGTAGGAGCCCGCCTGGCGCACGTGCGCCCCGAGCTGTTTGCGGAGCGCCGCCTGGAGGAGGTGCGTGGCTGTGTGGTTCGCCTCCGTCGCGTGGCGCGTGCGGTGGTCGACGCGCGCGAGCACGGGCTCGCCCTCGTGCAGCTCGCCCTCCTGCACCACCACGCGCAGCACGCGGTCCTGCCCCACGCGCAGCACGTCCCAGACGTGCGCACGGCAGTCGCCGTCCGCGCATTCGATCGTGCCCACGTCGGAGATCTGGCCGCCGCCCGCGAGGTAGAAGGGCGACTCCGCGATCTTCACCAGGCGCCGCGCACCCGCGGGCGAACCGTCCTGGCCGCCCTCAGGGGCGGCCTCGTCGTCCATCACCGCCACGACGGTCGTGCGCTGCTCCTCGGTCTCGTAACCGGTGAACTCGGTGGGCGTGGTGCCCTCCAGCGACCCGAAGCCCTCGCCGGCGGGCCTGGCGCCCGCGCCCGCGGTCGCGGACGCCGCGCGGCTGCGCGCGCGCTGCTCCTCCATCAGCGCGTCAACGTCGCCGTCGATCGACAGCCCCGCCTCGGCGAGCAGCTCGGTGGTCATCTCGATCGGGAACCCGTGCGTGTCGTACTGGGCGAACACGAACGCAGCGGGCACGCTCGCCCCGCCCGCCTCACGCGTCTCCTCGATGCGGGTCTGCAGCGTGGCCATCCCCTGTTCGAGCGTGCGCCCGAACTGCTCCTCCTCCGAGGACAGCCACATGTCGGTGGAGCTCGCCTGCTCGGTCAGCTCCGGGTAGCTCGCTCCCATGATCTCGCGCACGCGCTCGGCGTAGCGCACGAGGAAGCCGGGCGCGAGGCCGAGCGCGAGACCCTGCTGGATCGCGCGGCGCATCACGCGGCGCAGCACGTAGCCGCGGTCCTCGTTGGACGGCACCACGCCGTCAGCGGTGAGGAACGTCATCGCGCGCGTGTGGTCGGTGAGGATGCGCAGCGCGCGGTCCGTGTCGAAGTCCGTGCCGTAGCGCCGGCCGGAGAGCTCCTCGCCGAGCTCGATCAGGGGCTGGAACTGGTCGGTCTCGAACACCGACTGCTTGTCCTGGAGGATCGCCGCCATCCGGTTCAGGCCGAGCCCCGTGTCGATGTTGTTGCCCGGCAGCGGCGTGAGCGTCGAGGTGCCGCCACCCTGCTGCTGCTGGTCGTACTGCATGAACACGAGGTTCCAGTACTCGAGGAAGCGCTCGTTCTCGCCGCCCGGCAGGTCGGACTCCGACCCGTAGCCAACGCCGCGGTCGAGGTACAGCTCCGAGCACGGCCCGCACGGGCCACTCGGTCCCGCCTGCCAGAAGTTCTCGGAGCGCGGGCATTCGACGATCCGCTCGCGCGCCACGCCGAGGTCGAGCCAGCACTGGATCGCCTCCTCGTCGGGCCCGAGGCCGAGCGCCTCGTCGCCTGCGAACACGGTCACCCAGATGTCCTGCTCGGCAAGGCCGAAGACCTCGCGCGAGAGCTCCCACGCGAACGCTGTCGCCTCGCGCTTGAAGTAGTCGCCGAACGAGAAGTTGCCCAGCATCTCGAAGAACGTGAGGTGGCGCGCGGTGTTGCCAACGTTGTCGATGTCCACCGTCCTGAACACCTTCTGACAGCTCGTCAGGCGCGGCGAGGGTGGCGCCTCTTCGGCGAGGAAGTACGGCTTCAGCGGGTGCATCCCCGCCACCGTGAGCAGCGCCGAGGGATCGTGCGCGGAGGGCACGAGCGACGCCGAGGGGATGCGCAGGTGACCGCGCGCCTCGAAGAAGCCCAGGTAGCGCTCGCGGATCTCGTCGGTCTTCATGCCCAACGGATCTTAGGCCGAGGTCGTGGGCGGCGGGCGCGGCGCGCGCGCCGCCCGCGCTCAGGCCGCGATCGTGCCGTGGCCGACGACGATGTCGCCCGCGTACAGGCACGCGAGCTGACCCGGCGCGGTGCGCTCCGCGGGCGCGTCCAGCGCCACCGTCACCCGCTCGTGCTCACCCGGCGCCAGCCGTTGCTCGATCGCGCAGCGCAGCAGCCGGCCGTGCGCGCGCACGCGCACGCCGTCAACCGCGTGGGCCGGGCGATGGAGCGTCACCTCGCGCGCTGCGATCGCGCTCGTTCGCAGGTCCTCGCGCGCGCCCACAGTGACCGTGTTCGTGTCCACGTCGGTGGCGAGCACGAATCGCGGCTCGGGCGTGCGCAGCCGCAGGCCTCTGCGCTGGCCCACCGTGTAGGCGTGCGCGCCCGCGTGCTCGCCCAGCACGCGTCCCGCCACGTCCACCACCTCGCCCGGGCGGCGCTGCAGCCCGCCGTGGCGGGCGAGGAACGCGTCGCTGCGGGTGCCCGCCAGGAAGCACAGGTCCTGCGAGTCGCGCCTGCCCGCCACCGACAGACCAGCCTCCCGTGCGATCTCGCGCACGCGGGGCTTGTGCAGCTCGCCGAGCGGGAAGCGCAGGCGCGCGAGCGAGGCGGGGCGCAGCCCGCACAGCACGTAGCTCTGGTCCTTGGCCTCGTCCGCTGCCGTGCGCAGCAGCGGCGCGCCCCCGCCGTGCTGCACGCGCGCGTAGTGGCCCGTGGCGAGCGCGCCCGCGCCGAGCCGGTCCGCGAGCTCGAGCATCGCGTCGAGGCGAACGCTGCCGTTGCAGCGCACGCACGGATTGGGCGTGAGGCCCGCTGCGTGGTCGGCGAGCCAGTGGTCCACCACGCCCGCGCGGAACTCCTCGCGCTGGTCGATCGAGAGGTGCGGCATCCCGAGCGCGTGCGCGAGCTTGCGCGCGCCGCGCACCGCCTGCGCCGAGCAGCAGCTGAGGTCGCCGTCGTTCTCCGGGTCCGACCACAGCTCCAGCGTCACCGCCACCGCCGCCGCGCCGTCGCCGGAGACGAGCAGCGCCGCCACAGCGCTGTCAACGCCGCCGCTCATCGCCACGAGCGTACGCGCGTGCCGTCCCGCTGCCGGCGCCAGCTGCGCCGCTCGCGCGGCCGCGCCGAGCGCGCGATGGAGCGCGTCCGCGGCGAGCTCTGCTGCGTGCTGCTTTCCGGGCGCGAGGCCGCCCAGCTCCGAGGCGATCTGATCCGGCCCGATCCGCGCCGCATCGAGCAGCGCCGCTCCGGTGATCAGCGAGGTCGTCGCGCTCCCCGCAGCGATCGTCGCGCCGCAGCCGCTCGCGTCGAAGCCCGCGTCGGCGATGCGGCCGCCGGGGTCGCCCGGGTCGATCGCCAGCGACACGCGGATCAGGTCGCCGCACGCAGCGCCGCCCGCCGCTCCCGTGAACGCGCGTGCGGGCGTGTGGCCGCGCCGCTGCGGCCGTTCGAGGTGGGTCCTCAGCAGCTCTGCGCTCGACATCCTCCCAGCGAGTCTAGGTGGCAGAGCCCGCGTTGCGCGCGCCCGGAAGAGTGCCCCGGTGGGGAGTGCCCCGGTGGGAGTGCCCCGGGAGGAGTGCGCGGGTGCGGTGTCCCGAGATGAGACGGGCCGATTGTGTGACACAGTCACACGGTTGGCTGTGGCAGGGGAAGACCTGCGTGCTGCGCGAGGCGGCTAGGCGGCGGGGTGGCGAGCCTGGCGGATCGCCTGGCTCAGCGAGAACGCGTCGGTGAGGCCGGTGAGCACGATCGCCTTGCCGCTCTTGCCCACCACGAGGACCGTAGGGGTGCCGAACACCTGCACGCCGCGGGTGATCGTGCCGAACGCAGCAACTTCGCTGCCGCTCGCGGTGACCACCGCGGTGTCGGCGTGGCCGCCCGCGAAGCTGTCAACCGCTGCCTTTGCTGCGCGGTCGTCGGAGCCCTTCCTGTTCCAGAAGAGCAGCAGCACGACCTTGCCCTTGGCGAGCTGAGCTTCCACCTCGTGCTGGCGCGTGGGGCTCGTGACGGCGGCCTTGGTGCTCTTGCTGCTCGTCGAAGGGGTGGAGGAGCGCGTGGCGCTCGGCGCGGGCGCTGCGGCGCTGGTGCTGGCGCCGTGCGTGGGGGCGCTGTGCGTCGTGCTTGCGGCGGGGGCGCTCGTCCGCGCGGAGCTGGAGGAGGATGAGGATGAGGAGGAGGAGGAGCTGCTGCTCGCCTGCGCGGAGCGGGTTTCGAGCTGCTTTGCGTTCTGCTGGGAGCTGGCAACTGCACCGCGCGCCTTTTCAACGTCTTTGGCGAGGCCCGTCACGCCGGGCGCGGAGGGGCTCGAGGATGACGACGCGCCCTTGCCGGCGGCGGGTGCGCTCGTGGACGCGTGCGCGGAGGAAGCAGCTGAGGAGGAGGGCGCGCTCGAGGACGAGGGCGTGGAAACGGGCGTGGGAGGAGTGCTCGCCGTGGTGGTGGACGAGTTGCCGTGGAGTGCGAACAGCCACACACCGGCCAGCACCACGATGCCGAGGAATGCGATCTGGAAGGGGCGCGAGATGTTTGCCATCGCGGCTAGCTTCGGCATCTCGCGCCCAGAAGTTGAGCGCTTGTTGGACCGATGGACGCAGGCGCCCGGAAAACAGCGCGCTCAGAGCGCGTGATGGCCGCGCAGGACCGCGTGCACGACCGCGTCCGCTGGGAGCTGCGACTCCTCTCGCGACTGCACGTCGCGCAGCAGCACGCCCTCGGCGCCCACGGTCGCGATGAAGCGTGCGCCGAGCGCTGAGGCGTGGCCGAGCTGGCCCTTCAAGGATCTGCCGCCGAGGTCCATCTGCGCGCTCAGCCCGGCCGAGCGCGCCTCGCTCAGCAGCGTGAACGCGGCGGCCTGGAGGTTGCGCTCGCTGCCGTCGAGCGCGACGAACAGCTCCACCGCCTCGGGTGCGGCGGGGGGCGGGGTTCCCGCGAGCATCAGGCGCTCGATCCCCGCCGCCCAGCCCATGCCCGGCGTGGGCGGCCCGCCAAGCTCCTGCACGAGCCCGTCGTAGCGGCCGCCGCCCCCCACCCCGCTCTGCGCACCGAGTGCGTCGGAGGTGAACTCGAACACCGTGCGCGTGTAGTAGTCCAGGCCGCGCACCAGCGTGGGGTCGACCTCGTAGGTCACGCCCGCTGCGTCGAGCAGCGCGCGCACCTGGGCGAAGTGCTCCGCGTCCTCGGAGTCGAGCTCGTCGAGCAGGCGCGGCGCGTGGGCCATCACCGCGCGCGTGCCGGGATGCTCGGAGTCGAACGCGCGCAGAGGGTTCAGCTCGATCCGCGAGCGCACCTCGCCGGAGAGCTCGTCGCTGTGCGCGCGCAGATGCGCCTGCAGCCGTTCGCGGTAGGCAGCACGCGCGCCGAGGCTGCCGAGGCTCGACAGTCGCAGCCGCACCTCGCGTACCTCCAGCTCGTCGAGCAGCGTCCAGAGCAGCGCGATCGACTCGGCATCGACGGCAGGATCGTCGGAGCCGAGCGCCTCCGCGCCCACCTGCCAGAACTGGCGGTAGCGCCCCGCCTGTGCGCGCTCGTGGCGGAAGAAGCTCGACAGGTACCACAGCTTCACCGGCTGGCGGCGCTTGTGCATGCCGTGTTCCACATACGCGCGGCACACGGGCGCGGTGCCCTCGGGGCGCAGCGTCAGCGAGCGCCCGCCTGCGTCCTCGAACGTGAACATCTCCTTGCGCACGATGTCGGTGGACTCCCCCACCCCGCGTGCGAACAGCTCGGTGGACTCGAACGCTGGCGTCTCGATGCGCTCGTAGCCCGCGCTGCCGAGCACCGCGCGTGCGCGCTGCTCGATCGCGCTGCGCGCGCACGCGTCCTCGGCGAGCACGTCGAACGTGCCGCGCGGGGCTTTCAGCTTCGCGTCGGTCAACGCTCCGCGTGCGCGGGACCCGCCGGCGCGGGGCTCGCGCTGCGCGCGCGGATCTCGCTGAGGAACGGGTTCGTGGCGAGCTCGCGTCCGAGCGTGGTCACGCCCATGTGCCCCGGGTAGACGACCGTGTCGGCAGGGTGATCGGTGACGAGGCCCTCGATCGAGCGCTCCAGCGTGGCCCAGTCGCCCCCCGGCAGGTCCACGCGCCCGACGGAGCCCTGGAACAGCACGTCGCCCGACAGCAGCGCGCCCGGCGCAGCGTAGGTGACGTGGCCGGGGCTGTGCCCCGGTGTGAAGATCACGTCGAGGTCGATGCCCGCGAGCGTGAGGCGCTCGCCGCCCGCCACGAGGTGCTCGGCGTCGTGGCTCTCGAACGGGCCGAACCCGGGCGGCACCCAGCGCATCACGTCCGCCAGCACCGGCTGCTCGATCCGGGGGCAGTACACGGGCGCGCCGGTCGCGCGCGCCACCGGCGCAACCGCGCCGATGTGGTCGAAGTGCGTGTGGGTGAGGAGGATCGCCTGGAGCGTCACGCCCAGCGAGTCGACCGCGTCGAGCAGTCGCTCCGCCTCGTCGCCGGGGTCCACGATCACCGCCGCGCTCGCCTGCGGGTGGGCGCGCACGATGTAGCAGTTCTCCTGCACGGGCCCCACGGTGAACGAGCGGACGTCGAGCGCGCTCATCGCGCCGCCTTGGAGCCCGCGCGCTGCTGGGCCTTCTTGAGCTGCCTGCGGTTGTAGGACCAGCGGTCGGTGTAGTAGCTCACCGGGATGTACATCACCAGCACGATCGGGAACAGCGCGATCGCCGCCCCCGCGCTGGTGAGCTTGAAGATCAGCAGGATCGCGAGCATGATCACCGCGGCGAACATCGAGCGCACCACCGCTCCGCGCCACGTGGGCTCGCGTTCGGCGCGCTCCTCGCTGCGCTTTCGGGCGCGAGCGTCCCCGCTCGCGCCGGCCTTCTCCGCGGCGGTGGGCTTGCGCCCGGTGCGTCCGCGCGACTCCACCACTCCGGCCGCGTTGCCGCGGTGCTTGGTCTGACGTTTGCGCTTGGTCTGCGCCATCGCTAGGAGCGTAGATGATCAAGCACCGAGTGCGTTCTCGATCACGTGGCGCTGCGGGTCGAACCCGACGATCTCGACGTCGCCCGGGAAGCCCTCGAGCGCGGCCGCGGGGGCGAGGCCCACGAGCTCGGCGCTCGCCACGGGCGCGAGCTCGCGCACGTGCGCGACCACCTCGGCGAGCCCCACCTCGAACGGCCGCTCCACGTTCATCGACACCTGCGCCACGGTGCCTCGCTGCAGCGCGATCCCGATCGCGCGCACGCCGGGAAGACCGGAGCTGCCGCCCTCACGCACGCGCGCTGCGATCGCACGCGCGTCATCCAGGCTCGCCGGCGGGGCGAGCTGGAGGTTGAACGCCACCAGCGGCGGGCGCGCGGAGACGAGCGTGGCGCCCGCGGTCGGATGCGGCCGGTGCGGGCCGAAGTCCGCTCGCAGGCGCTCCCCCGTGTCGGCCATGCGCTGCTGCAGGCGCGCGAGCCCGCCGAGGCGCAGCTCCGCGCGCGCGCGCGCGGGATGCTTGCCGTCCTGCGTGAGCTCTCCGTAGAGGAACGCGGGGATCGCGAGCGTTGCAGCGAGCGCGTCGGCGAACGCGAGCGCTGCCGCGCACGCGGCGCCGCGCGCTTCAGGGCCGAGGTACACGAACGGCGCGACGTCCAGCGCACCCACGTGCGGGTGCTGGCCGCCGCCTTCCGGATCGGCGTGCTCGGCGCTGAGGTCGATCCGGTCGCGCGCGACGCGCGCTGCACGGAGAACGGCGTCCACCAGCTGCGCGGCCTCCCCCGCGGTCGTGAACACGGAGCGGTGGTGGTCGAGGTCGGTGTGCACGTCGAGCAGGCGCGTGCCCGCAGCGGGCGCACCCTCGAGCGCCGCAGCGAGCGCGTCGATCGTCGTGGGGTTGCGGCCCTCGGAGAAGTTGGGGACCGCCAAGAGCGGCGGTGATGTCATTCGCGGCGAGGCTAACGGTCGGCGGCGCCGGCGCGCTCGCGCGCTCCGTCGGCCAGCCGTCCGCGGAACGCCCACAGTCGTCGGCGCTCCTCGATGCTGAGCAGCCGCCAGCGTCCCTGCGGACCCGAGCGCACGAACACGAGCGCATCGACCGCGCGCGGCACCCGTTCGAGCGCTGCAACGGCCTCGTGGGCGCCCACGTCCTCGACGAGCACGCGCGAGCTCATCACGTCGAGCACCCTGAAGCGCAGCGGAGCGCGCGGCTGTGGCTCGGGCGCGGAGGACGCGCCGCGGGCGCCGTCTGGAGGCCCGAGCTCCACCAGCGACAGCGGCTGCTCCGTGCGTGCGGACGGAGGGCTGTTGCGCATCGGAGCGACGTGCGCGCCGGTACCCTTCGTCTCGGTGTCGAGCACCCACACCTTGCGCTCTTCGGGGCTCGCCGCCATCACTCCACGGTAGCCGCGCGGTCCCCGTTCCAGGCGCACGTCCGTGCGCCCGTGGGGCTCACGTCTGCGGGCTGCAACGCGCGCGCCAGCCACACCGGCGTTCGTTTTCCCCTGCAACCAACGGGTAGAGCCTGAACGCGACTCTTGTTTTCTCGGATACCCACGTCTCTAGGTGGGTGAGGGAGGTTAGTCATGCCCACTGCCACGCAGCGGTCGAAAACCAGCGCGGGAGGCAAAGGAAGGTCGGGCGCGAGCTCGTCGAAAGCGAGCTCGAACGGAAATGGCGGGCGCGCCGCAGCGACGCGCGCTGCGCGTTCGGGCAGCACAGCCAAATCTGCGTCCAAAAAAACCACCAACAGCAACGGCAACGGTTCGACCAGCCGGTCGAGCAGCGCGAGCCGCACCCGCGGACGCTCGAGCAGCGGCTCGAGCAAACAGGCATCGCGGTCCTCGAACGGCAGCGCCTCGCGGTCCTCGAACGGCTCCGGTGACGCATCCGCACGCGAGCGCGTGACGAGCGCAGTGAGCCCCGCCCTGGAGAACGTGGGCGACGTCGCCAAGCAGGTGGGCCTGTCGGTGGCTACCGGCACGATCGGCGCCGCCGCGGGCATCGCCGGGGGCGTGCTCCTCGGGCGCACCGCTGCCGCCAAGAAGCCTCGCAAGGTGCTCGGCGTGAAGCTGCCCACGCAGCGCAAAGCCGACGTCGACTTCAGCGGCCTGTCGCAGTTCGCCAAGAGCGTCAACCAGGCGGGCAAGCAGTTCGGCAAGCTCGCCGGCGAGGTGCGTGAGGCCCGCCAGAAGGCGGAGGAGATCGGCAAGGCGCTGAGCTAGCACGATGGCCCGAACCGACAACGAGCCACAGGTCGACGAGCAGGCCATCGAACGCGAGAGCCCCGTGCGGCGCGCGCACGCGCGCACCGCCGAGCGCGAGGGCCGGGCGTCTGCGCCCGGATACCTCGGCGTCCCGCTCGACGAGGTGTACGGCGCCGAGGACGAGCTCCGGGTCGCCGACACGCAGGACGACGACCAGGGCGGCGACACCGGCCAGCGTCGCAGCTCGCGGCGGTCGGATCGCACCTCGCGACCCCGCACGCGAGGCGAAGACGGGGACTCGTCCGGCCGCTCCGAACGCGGGCGCGGAGGCGGCAAACGCAGCCGCAAAGAGGATGGCGGGAGCGCAGCGCGCTCCCGCAGCTCGAAAACGAGCAGCTCCTCGAAACGAGCCTCCTCGCCGAAGGCGGGCGGGGCGAAACGCGGCGCGAGCTCGACTAAAGCGTCGGTGAGCGCGCAAAAACGCTCGGCCGGCTCGAGCAAAGCCTCGGCCTCGAAAAAAGCCTCCGCCGGCTCGGCCAAACGCTCGGCGAGCTCCCGGCGAGACTCTGCGAGCTCGGCGAAAGCGTCCCGATCGCAGGGGAAGGCGAAGACGGCGAAGCCCCGCAGCGAACGCGCCGACGCGAAAGCGGCGAAACCCCAGGCCAAAGGCGCCAAGGCGAAAGCGGCGCGCCAGGCGGACGCGGCGACAGGCCGGCGGAGCACGTCCAAACCGCGGCGGGGCGGGGGCGCGAGCGGCGGCGCCGGGGGCGGGTCCGGGTCCCGCACGAAATCGAAAGCCCGCAGGGCGGCATCGGCGGCCAAACGAGGCGCCAGCAAAGCGGCTTCGGTCGCAGAGGAGGTACCCGACGCGGTGGGCAAGAAGGCGCGCAAGCAGATGCGGCATGCCGCGTTCTCGATGACGAAGAAGGCGCTCGTGTTCGGGGCGCGCAAGTCGGCGCAGGGTGCGGCCCGGGCGGCCCGGCGAGCAGGGCGAGCGGGCGCCGAGGCGGTCTCCGAGCACGCACGCAAGCTGCCGATCCAGCGGTCCGTCGACGTGGCGGTGCCGGTGGAGGTCGCGTGGGATCAGTGGCTGGAGTTCGAGCACCTACCCGAAGGCGCCAACCGCGTGAGCGATGTGGAGCGCGACGGCGACACCCTGTTCGGACGCCTCGAGGGCGTGGCGCGCTCCGACTGGGAGGCGGAGGTGCTCGACGAGCGCGAGCACGAGAGCTTCGCGTGGCGCTCGACCGAAGGCTCCGACAGCGCGGGCCTCGTGACCTTCCACCCGCTCGGTGAGCGGCTCACGCGGATCGAGCTCGAGCTCGACATCAAGCCGGTGCACCTGCTGGAAGCGGCCACGCTCGCAACCCACATCGCCGACCGGCGCGTGGAGTCGGAGCTGCGCAGCTTCAAGGCAGACGTCGAGCTGATCAGCCCGGACGTCTACGAGGAGCTCCTGTCCTCGAACGGCTCCGGCGGTGAGCACGACCAAGACGACGACTACGACGACGAACACGACGACGAGCAGTAGCGACCTCGGGACCAACGAATCCAAGATGGCGAGGAGGTAAGGCCAATGGCCACCGTTCAGCGCCCGGGCGGCGCATACGTACAACGCTCCAGCAGCGGAGGGCTCTACGAGATCATCGACGTGATCCTCGACAAGGGGCTCGTGATCGACGTGTTCCTGCGAGTCTCGCTGGTGGGGATCGAGCTCCTCACGGTGGATGCCCGCATCGTGATCGCGAGCGTTGACACCTATCTGCGTTTCGCGGAGGCGGTCAACCGGCTCGAGATCACCTCCAACGAAAGCGAGGGCATCCCCCAGCTGATGGAGGACATCACCGAAAACGGCGCCAGCAACAAGACCAAAGGCGTGCTGGAGGGAGCCAAGCAGTCGCTGTTCGGCTCCGACGACGACGAGGACGAAGGCAGCGAAAGCGGCCAGAAAGCCGGCTCGCGCCGCGGCCGGTCGGGCGCGAGGAGCCGCTGAGGAACCTCGCCGATGCCGATGCCCACGGAGAAGTACGTATACGGGGTGGTCGCTGCAGACGCAGCGGCGCCGAAGGGCAAGGGCATCGGCGGCCGCCCGCTGCAGGTCATCCGCGAGGAGGCCTGCGCGGCGCTCGTCAGCGACATCACGCCGCCGGTGCAGGCGGGCAAGGATGAGCTGACCACGCACGCTGACGTTCTGCAGCGGGCACTCGAGTCCGGACCGGTGCTGCCGATGCAGTTCGGCGTGGTGGTGCCGGACGAGCAGGTCGTTCGCGAGCAGCTGCTGGGCGCGTTCGCGGGTGAGCTCTCCGAGCAGCTGCACGACTTCGACGGGAAGGTCGAGCTCCATCTGCGTGCCGTGTTCGACGAGGCCGCCCTGATGGAGGACGTGGTGAGCAGCAACGCGAAGGTGCTCGCCCTCAGCGAGGCGCTGCGCGACAAGCCGCCCGACGCCACCTACTACGAGCGCATCGAGCTCGGGCAGGAGGTCGCGCAGACCGTGGAAGGGATCGCGTTGGAGGAGTGCCAGCAGATCGTCGAGGAGCTCTCCCCCCTGTTCGTGGATGCGCTCGTCAACGACCCGCAGCACGAGCGGGTGGCCTGCGATGCAGCGTTCCTGGTGGAGCAGGAGAAGCTCGGCGACTTCGACGGCGCCGTGGACGGCCTCGGCGCGCAG
>JAICYC010000011.1 GCA_025934395.1 Solirubrobacteraceae bacterium
ACCTTCAAGCATTGCGTCGTTCGAACCTCTGTCGCTATCGAGGGAGCGCAGATTGCCGGGCACGGCAAAGGAGCCCGGCGTCCGTGCCTTGCCCTCTGGTGATCGGCAGCCGCGATGGCGACTTGAGGCGTGGCGCGCGGGCTGCAGCCCGGCTAGATGATTGATTCCACGGCGGGGGCCGTGAATGCGGGGGGTTTTTGAGCAGCAGGGTCGAAGTCGGCGGTGCTAACCCGCATCGCCGACCGAAGGGGGCCTCGATGGACGCCGACCTCGACCTGCTGCTCACTGCCGTTTTCGTGACGGCTGACGATCTCCTGCCTGACCGGCCGGGGAACGCTAGACGGAGGATCACAGACCCGGAGGTCGTCACGCTCTGTGTCGCCCAGGCGATCATGGGGATACCCTCCGACAGGCGTTTCTTGAGGGTTGCTCGCAAGCATCTGCGCGACCTGTTCCCGACGCTCCCAGGGCAGGCCGGGTACTTCAAGCGCCGCCGCCGGCTCGCCGACACATTGGAGTGGCTGATGAGCGTGTTCGCGAGCCAGAGCCCCGGGTTCTACGACGATCTGCTGTTGGTCGACTCCACGCCCGTGGAGTGCGCCAGAAGCCGCGAGACCGTCAAGCGTTCCGCTCTCGCGGACGCCGCCGACTACGGCTACTGCCGCAGCCACTCCCGTTTCTTCTGGGGTTTCCGGCTGCACGGCATCTTCGCGCCGGACGGCACGCCCCGCGCGGTGACCGTCGCCTCGCCCAAACGCGACGAGCGCGACGTCGCCCTGGAACTGCTCCAACGAACCCGCCGAGCGGGTGGCGAGACGCTGATCGGCGACAAGGGCTACGCCGGGAAAGCATTCGCGCAGGCCGTTAGCGAACTCGACGCGACGATCCTCAGACCCCGCCGCAAAGACGAACCCGGCCGCGGCCCCCACCTGGCACCAATCCGCCAACGCATCGAGTCGATCTTCTGGACCTGCAAGGGCACCCTCACCCTCGAGCGCCACGGAGCACGAACCCTCCAAGGCCTCAGAGAGCGCATCCTGCAACGCCTGCTCACCCTCGCTGCCGCGATCACCCTCAACCACCAGCTCGGCCGCCCCAGCCGCGCACTCGCCGACTACTGCGCCTAAAACCGTGGAATCAATCATCTAGCCGGGCGCACGCACATCCGCCGCATCGCGGTGCGGCGAGGCGCCCCGCCAGGACTAGAGCGCGATCGGACCCGCCACGAGCACGTCGGGGTCGTGGCCCGGGAGCACGCTGACACCGGAGTCTCGCAGCGCGCGCAGGCGGTCGGCGGACCGACCCTGCTCGGCGAAGTCGTCGGCGAACGCCGGGAAGCGGTGATCGTCGAGCGTGCTCGCGAAGTGGCCCACGTCGACGCCGATCACGAGGCTCTCCCCCACCCGCACCGACATGTGCCCGGGCGTGTGGCCGGGTGTCAGCAGCAGCTCGATCGAGCCGTCACCGAGCAGGTCGTGGTCGCCGTCGATCAGCACGAGCTCGCGCTCGTCGAGCGCGTAGTCGCGCGGGTAGAAGAAGTTCCGCTCGATCGCCGCGCGTTCGGCGCCCGCCTCCCATTCGCGACGCTGCACGACGATCGGGATCGACGCCGGCAGCAGCCCGAGCCCGCCCGCGTGGTCGAAGTGCAGGTGGGTGAGCACGATCCGCGTGAGCGTGCTCGTGTCGACGAGCTCGCCGATGTGCTGCTCGAGCTCGAGCTCGAACGCGCCCGCTTCGGGCCGGTAGTAGCTCGCGGGGTCAGCGATCGCGTCGGGGTGCAGGCCGGCGTCCACGAGGATCCGCTCGGAGTCCGTCTCGATCAGGAACGCGGGAACGGGGAACCGCAGGCGTCGCTCGGGATCATCCCCCTGACGCCAGACCGCAGCCGACGAGGCGATCCATCCGACGTTGAGCATCTCGACCTTCATCGCCCTCCCCTTCTCTCCGTTCACGACGCTCGACCGCGCCTCCGCGGACGGGCTCGCCGCACGCAGGCGCAACATATCAGACCGTCAGTCGGTTTATAATGTGGGGATGAGCGATGGCCGCATCCTGCGGGGCGAAGCAACGCGCGAACGGCTGCTCGCCGCGGCGCGGGAGCTGTTCGGCGCGCACGGCTACGAGGCCACCTCGATCGAGAGCGTGCTCGCGGCGTCGGGGGTGGCGCGCGGCGCGCTCTACCACCACTTCGCGAGCAAGGCGGAGCTGTTCGACGCCGTCGCGGTGGAGGTGTTCGTGGAGATCGCCGACCGCACGTGGGAGGCGGCCCGCGGGCGCCGCACGCCGCGCGAGCGTCTGCGCGCCGGCTCGCACGCGTGGCTCGGGCTCGCGCGCGACCCCGCGGTGCAGCGGATCGCGCTGCTGGATCCGCAGACGGCGCTCGGATGGCGGCGCTGGCGCGACCTGGACGAGCGCTACTCGCTCGGCGCCCTGCGCGCGGCGTTCGCGCGCCTCGCCGAGGAGGGCGCCGTGCCCCCGGCGCAGGCGGACGTGCTCGCCAACGTGTGGCTGGCCGCGCTCAACGAGGCCGCGCTGCTGATCGCCGATGCCGAGGACGAGCAGGCGGCGCACGCGCAGGCGGTGGCCGCCGTCGACACGCTGCTCGACCGGCTCACCGGCAAGGCCGCTCGACCCGCGCGCGCCTCACGCCGCGCCCCTGCGGCCGCGGCGTAGGCGGGCCCCACGGCGCTCAGGCGCCGAACCAGCGCGCGCGGCGGGTGGAGCCGAAGCGTTCCTTCTCGGCGACGAGCGCAGCGCTCGGGGCGTGGAACGTTCCCGTTTTCTCGGGCCCGGACAGGAAGTCGATGTCCACGCTGCCGACCCGGCCCGCGCCGAACTCGATGTAGCACGTGCCCTGCCCGAGATGGCGCGCGCTCGCGTCCTCGCCCCGCGCCCTTGCGATCAGCGCCTGCGCGACCACCCGCGCGGCCCCCTCCGCGAACACGCCGGCCTTCGGAACGCCCGCGGTGGCGACGTCGCCGACCGCGTACACGTCGGGGTAGGCCGTCTGCAGCGTGGCGGGGTCGACGGGTATGTAGCCGTCCTCGGTCATGCCGCTCTCGATCACCACGTCTGGGGCGCGGTGCTTGGGGACGCCGAGGAACAGGTCATAGGAGAGCTCGGTCCCGTCGTCGAGCGTGGTGCGCCCGGCCGCAGGGTCCACGGAGGCGATCCTCCTTCCGGTCATCAGGGTGATGCCGCGCTCGGCGAACGCCGCTTCCAGCGCCTCGGATGTCTCGGGCGACGGCGGCACCGGCCGGCCCAGCGGGATCACGAACGTGATCTCGCACGCCTCTCGCGCGCCGCGGCGCACGAGCTCGTCGTGGAGCAGCAGCGCGCACTCGCTCGGTGCGGGCGGGCACTTGAACGGGGCGCCGCACACGCCGATCACCGCGTGACCCTGCGCGAACGTCGGGATGATGCCCGCGAGCCGCGCCGCGCCCGCAACCGAGTAGAACTCGTTCGCGCCCGCCAGTCCGGGCGTCGCGTCGAAGTCGTAGTCGGCGCCGAGCGCGACCACGAGGGTGTCCGCCTCGTGGACGCCCGCGTCCGTTGTCACGCGCTTGGCCTGCGGGTCGATCGCGGTGATCGTCTCGCGCAGCAGCTGCACGCTCGGCTTCGCGATGTCGGTGTAGCGCAGACGCACCGACTCCGCGGTCGCGTGGCCGAACATCACGTCGAGCTTGGAGAACCCGAACACGAACGAGTCGCTGCGGTCGATCACCGTCACCTGCACCCGGTCGCCGAGCTCCTCCGAGAGCGTGCTCGCGAGCTCCAGCCCGCCGAAGCCCGCGCCGAGCACCAGCACCCGTTCGCTCACCGCATCCCTCCCCTTTCGACCGGCGCGGCGTCTCGCCGCCGCACTCGGGCGCAAGCCTACCGGCGCCCGCCGGGGCGTGAGCCCGAGGCGGGGGCGCCAGGTCAGGGCGCGAGCTGCTCCAGGGCGGAGGCGGCGGACAGGACGTCGCCGAGCCGCGTGACCGTCTCCCCGGCGTACAGGGCGCAGCGATCGACGCTCGCCTCGGGCATCCCGGCGAGGGGCACGGCGGGCGTGAACAGGGGGAGCGCCGGACGTTGGAGCGCCGCGAGCCCGCTCATCGCGCGGAGCGGCGTCAGCCGGCCGAGCGGCGCGCTGAGCCGCAGCGCCGCGCGCAACGGCGCCGGCCCGTGCGGATCGCGCTCGCACCAGCGCTCGGTCGCGGCGTTGGCGATCACGCGATGGCGCAGCGGCCACCCGACGCCGAAGAGGTCCGTCGCGATCGTGCTGCGCGCGGAGGCGACGCGCCGCTTGTACTCGTCGTTCGCCGCGGACTCCTCGGTGAGCAGGAAGCGGGTGCCCGCCACCACCGCCGCCGCGCCCTGCGCGAGCAGCCGCGCGACGTCGTGCGCGTGGGCGACGCCGCCCGCCGCCAGCACGGGGGCGTCGCCGGCGGCGGCGAGGATCCGCGGCAGCGCTCGCTCGATCGGCTCCACCCCCAGCAGGTGCCCTCCGGCCTCGTCGCCCTGCGCCACGACGCCGCTCGCGCCCGCGGCGAGCGCCTGCTCCGCCTCGCGCTGAGTGCCGACGGTGACCAGCACGTGCAGCCCGCGCTCCCGCAGCCTGGCGATCCACCGGCGCCCGAGGCCGCCGTGGAGCACGACGAGCGCAGCACGCTCGTCGGCGCACGCGCGCACGTGGGCCTCGCGGACGAACGGGACGAGCAGGTTCGCGGCGACGGGCCGATCTCCGGCGAGGCGCCTGGCAAGCGCGAGCGCCGCCGCGAACACGGGCGGCGCCATGATCCCGACCGTCCCCAGCCCGCCCGCTCGCGAGACGGCGCCGGCGAGCGCGCCTCCCGCCACCCCGCCGCCCATCCCGGCCTGCACTACGGGCGTCTGGAGGCGCAGCTGGGTGGCCAGCTCACCGGCGGTCAACGGTCTCATCGCCGCGCACATTACGCGCGGCTAGGATCGGGCGGCGATGGCAACGCTCACCGTCTACGAAAAGCCCACGTGCAGCACGTGCGTGAGGCTGCGTGCGCTGCTCGACGATCGGCACGTGGACTACGAGTCGATCGACTACCACGCGACGGGCCTCGACGAGGGCGAGCTGCGCGGTCTGCTCGCCAAGATCGGCTGCGGGCCGCGCGAGGTGCTGCGCACCCGGGAGCCGCTCGTGGCGGAGCTCGGCCTCGAAGACGAGGGGATCTCCGACGACGAGCTGATCGCCCACATGATCGCCAACCCCGCGCTGGTGCAACGCCCGATCGTGGTGCGTGGCGAGCGGGCGCTGCTCGCGCGCCCCGTCGAGCGCGCGCTCGAGCTGCTCTGAGGCCCGCCCTCCCTCACGCTCGGCAGGAGGCGGAACGCGCGGCGGAGCCGCAAGGTGGAGACTGACGCGGGCACAGCACCCGGCGTCGACCCAGGAGGCAACATGCGCTACCGCAAGCTCGGAAGCTCCGACCTCGAGGTTTCGGAGATCTCGCTCGGATCGTGGTTGACGTACTCGGGCGGGATCGAGGCAGAGCAGACCCGCGCGTGCACCGACGCAGCGTTCGACGCCGGCATCAACTTCTTCGACACCGCCAACGTGTACGGACGCGGCGCTGCGGAGACCGCGTGGGGCGAGATCCTCTCCGGCCGCCCGCGCGACTCCTACATCCTCGCCACCAAGGTCTGGGGGCAGATGTCCGACGACCCCGATGACCGTGGCCTGTCGGCTCCGCAGATCGCCAAGCAGATCGATGCCTCGCTGCGAAGGCTGCAGACCGACCACGTCGACCTCTACCAGGCGCACCGCTTCGATCCCGACGTCCCGATCGAGGAGACCGTCGAGGCGCTGCAGCGCGTGGTGAGCGAAGGCAAGGCGCGCTATCTCGGCTTCAGCGAGTGGACCCCAGAGCAGATCGAGGCCGCGCTCGCGATCGCCGGCCCTGACCTGTTCGTCTCATCCCAGCCGCAGTACTCGATGCTGTGGCGCGCACCCGAGCCCGAGCTGTTCGGACTGTGCGCCGCCAACGACATCTCACAGATCGTCTGGTCGCCGCTGGCCCAGGGCGTGCTCACGGGCAAGTACACCCCCGGCGCTCCGCCGCCCGCCGGCTCGCGCGCGGCGGACGAGTCGATGGGCACGTTCATCGCCGCCCTGATGGCCGACCCGATCCTCGAAGCCGTCGAACGGCTGCGCCCGATCGCCGACGGCGCCGGGCTGAGCATGGCGGAGATGGCGCTCGCCTGGGTGCTGCGGCGCGGCGAGCTCGCGTCGGCGATCGTCGGCGCCTCGCGCCCGGAGCAGGTGCACGCGAACGCCGCAGCCTCGGGAATCGACCTTAGCGAGGACACGCTCGCCGCGATCGACGGCGCCCTCGCGGACGTGGCGATCACGCGGCCGCTGCTCGCTCCGCTCGCGCGCGAGGGCGTGCTGCACAGGTAGGGAGCAGCGAGCTGGCCACCGAGAGGGAAGCGGCGCAGTCGTCGGGCGCCACCGCGTGGGGCCGCAACCTCGCTGCGCCCGTGCGCTCGTTCCTGAGCGCAGAGACGGGCGGCGGGGCGGTCATGCTCGCGATGACCGTGGTCGCGCTCGTGTGGGCGAACGCGGCGCTGCACTCCTACGACTCGACCTGGTCGACGCTCCTGTCGGTGCGGATCGGGAGCACCGGCATCGCGATGGACCTGCGCCATTGGACCAACGAGGGCCTGATGACGTTGTTCTTCCTCGTGATCGGGCTCGAGGCCAAGCGCGAGATCGACCTCGGCGAGCTCCGCGAGCGCCGCAGGATCGCGATCCCCGTGGCTGCTGCTGCAGGCGGGATCGCAGTCCCGATCCTCCTGTTCCTCGTGTTCAACGCGGGGCGCTCCAGCGCACAAGGGTGGGGCGCGGCGATGTCCACCGACACCGCGTTCGCGATGGGGACGCTCGCGCTGCTCACGCCGCGGGCGGCGACGCGGATGCGGATCTTCCTGCTCACGCTCGCCGTGTTCGACGACCTCGCCGCGCTGGTCGTGATCGCGATCGCCTACACCGGGTCGATCGACGGCGTCGCGCTCGCGGTCGCCGCGGGCCTGTTCGCGCTGCTGGTGTCGCTGCGCTTCCTGCCCGTCGCGCGCACGCCCGCGTCGATCGCCGTGGCGATCGCGCTGTGGGTGGCGGTGTTCGAAGCCGGGATCGACCCGGTCGTCTCGGGGCTCGCATTCGGCCTGGTGACCTCCGCCTACCCGCCCGCCCGCGACGACCTCGAGCAGGCGAGCGCGTTGTCGCGCTCGTTCCGCGAGCAGCCCACGCCCGAGCTGGCGCGATCGCTGCGCCGCAGCGTGACGTCTGCGATCTCCGCGAACGAACGCCTCCAGTACCAGCTGCACCCGTGGGTGAGCTACGGGGTGCTGCCCCTGTTCGCGCTCGCCAACGCGGGCGTGCACGTGACCGGCTCGCTGCTCGAAACCGCGATCGGCTCGCCGGTGTTCCTCGGGATCGCGATCGGCTACCTCGCGGGCAAGCCGATCGGGATCTCCGCCGGCGCGTGGTTCGCAACGCGCCCGATGCTGCGCGGCCCGCGCGCGCTGATCAGCGGACCGATCCTCGCCGCGGCGGGCGCGTGCGCGGGGGTCGGCTTCACGGTCTCGCTGCTGATCTCCACGCTCGCGTTCAAGGGCATCGTGCTGAGCGAGGCGAAGCTCGCCGCGCTCAGCACGATCGTGCTCGCCCCGGTGCTCACCAAGCTGGTGCTGATGGTCGTGCGCCGCCTGCCGCGCCAGCTGCGCGACCGCCAGATCGGGGCCACCGCCGAGGACATCCCGGACCTGGTCGACGACGTCGATCCCGAGCACGACCACATCCGCGGGCCCGACGACGCGCCCGTGACCCTGCTCGAGTACGGCGACTTCGAGTGCCCTTACTGCGGCCAGGCCGAGCACGCGATCCGGGAGCTGCTCCTGTCGGTCGGCAGCGACGTGCGCTACGTGTGGCGCCATCTCCCCCTCAACGACGTGCATCCGTCCGCGCAGACCGCTGCCGAAGCGGCCGAGGCCGCCGCCGCGCAGGACAGGTTCTGGGAGATGCACGACGTGCTGCTCGAGAACCAGGACGCGCTCGACCCGGGCGAGCTTCGCCGCTACGCGGCCGACCTCGGGCTCGACCTCGATCGCTTCGACTCCGACCTGCGCCGTCACGCGCACGCCGACAGGATCCTCACGGATGTCGCCAGCGCCGACGAAAGCGGCGTCGCGGGCACGCCCACGTTCTTCATCAACGGGCGGCGTCACTACGGCGTCTACGACCTGGACACGCTCACCGAAGCGGTGCGCTCGGCCAAGCGCCGGGCGACGCTGCCGACCCCCGCGTGAGCACCTGGCGCACGATCCGTTAGGTTCGGCGCGTGGACCCGCGCACGTTCCTCAGGCCGCCCGCGCTCCCCACCGCGGACGCGCCCGCGGAGGGCGAGCGCTCGCGCGAGCTGCCGCTGGCGCCGGCGCCGGGGCGCGCGACGATCGTGGCGTTCCTGCGCCACACCGGCTGCCCCTTCGCAGAGCGCACGATGCAGATGCTGCGCGAGGGCGCTGCGCGGCGCAGCGACGTCGGGTGGGTCGCGATCAGCCACGCCACAGCCGCCGACACCGAGCGCTGGTGCGCGGCGATCGGGGGCACGGGCGGCGTGCGGGTTGCAAGCGACGCCTCTCGCCGCGCCTATGCGGCGTGGGGGCTCGGCCGGACGAGCCTCGCGCACTTCCTCGGCCGGCGATCGCTCGGCGCGGTCGCGGAGCTCGCCCGCGCGGGGATCCGCAACCGCCACCCCGACGGGACGCGTTGGCAGTCGGCAGGGACCTTCGCGATCGATCGCGAGGGGATCGTCCGCTGGCGCTCGCTCCCCGCGCACGCGGGCGAGCTCCCGGACCTCGACGCGGCGCTCTCCGCGCTGGACGGCGCGGGAGACGCGGGGGCTAGCGCTGGACCGTCACGCGCATGAACGCCGCCGTGATCGACGTCCCGCTCGCCGCGGTGTTGTGCTCGTTGAACAGCGCGTCGAGCTCCGCCTGGAGGTCGCCCTCGCGGCCCTCGGCGCGGGCGGCCTCGAACGCGTTCATCGTCGGGCCGTAGTAGTCCCTGAACGCGGCTAGGAACTCCGACGGCGTGCCGGGCGAGAGGAACGTGAACATGTCCCTCTCGCAGGAGATCTGCTCGCGCGCGAGCCCCGCAGCAGCGAAGCGCTCCACCACCTCGTCCTCGACGCCCCACGTCATCGGGCTGATGAACCCCTCCGGCGGCGGCGGTGAGTAGGCGGAGCTGATCCGCAGGAGCTGGGCGACGAGCGTCGGGTCACCGGGGATCCAGTTGCCCATCACGACCCGGCCGCCGGGACGCGTCACCCGTACGAGCTGCTTCGCGACGTCCACCGGACGCGGCGCGAACATCGCCCCGAAGATGCTCATCACGAGATCGAAGCGCTCGTCCTCGATGCCCTCGAGCGTCGAGGCGTCTCCCTCCCGGGCGCGGCAGTTCTCCAGCCCGAGCTCGCTCGCGCGGGCGTTGCACGCGTCGACGAGCTTCGCGGAGATGTCCACCCCCACCACCTGAGCGCCGAGCTGCGCCGACGGGATCGCGGTCGTCCCGTCGCCGCATCCCACGTCTAGCACCTGCATCCCTCCCGTGACGCCGATGTCCCGCACGAGCGCCTCTCCGCTCTCGCGCATCGTCGCGGCGATCCGTGTGAAGTCGCCCTTTTCCCAGAGCGCTCTGTTCGCGTTCATCTGTCCTCCTCCGATTGTCAGGGGCGCGCCCCGCCGCCTCGGGAGCGCACTGCCCCCGCGCCGGCATCTCGAACTCTCGCGTGTCAGTGTGCGCCGGTGTGTGAGCGTGGTCAAACGAGCCCACCTCGCGCCGCGACCGAAGGGCGCACGGGGACGCTGCCCGAAGGCTCGCAGCTCGATCCTCGCGGCGCGTCGCGTCTGCAGGCTGGACAGATCCGGCGGGTCGTGTTTTAGAGCCCGCGCGCGTGGGTAGCTATGCGCACGTTCGGGTGCCGGCCGGATGGAGCCGCACCATGGGGCCGATGCACTGCGCGCAGGCGCAGGTCTGGGGGCAGTTTGATGCGGATGCGGACTGATCGTGTGTTGCAGGCGTCCACGCGTGGACGCCGTGTACGGGTGGGCTTGGCGGCGACGCTCGCCGCGCTCCTCGCGCTGCTGGCGACGGCGGCGGGCGCCTCGGCGTTCGACGCCCAGGGCAGCGCCGGGCAGGCGTATGCCACGGGGCTCGCGCCGAACGCACAGGTGTCGCTGCTGAAAACGACCGGCGCGACGGTGAGCACCCAGTCCGCCGACGCCCAGGGCGGCGTGCTGTTCCGCAACGTGAAACCCGGCAAGTACCGCGTTAGCTCCGGCAGCGAAACGTCGGGCGTCGTCGAAGTCCACTCGAACGCGTCTGCGCCGTGGGACCCGAGCGTCTACGAACAGGAAATCCCCGACAACGGCTACACGTACCTGACCACGCGCGACGGCACCAAGCTGGCGATCGACGTGCACCCGCCCACGAGCCCCGCGGGCGAGCCGGGCGTGCCGTCGGAAATCCACCTGCCCACGCTCCCGATCCCGGGCGTGCCGACGCCGAGCTACACCCCGCCGTACCCGACGCTGATCGAGTACTCCGGCTACGGCTACGCGAACCCGAAAGGCCCCGAAAACGGGATCGCGGTGATCGCGAACCTGATGGGCTTCGCGGTCGTGGACGTGAACATGCGCGGCACGGGCTGCTCCGGCGGCGCCTTCGACTTCTTCGAACACAACCAGAACCTCGACGGCTATGACGTGATCGAAACGATCGCCAAACAGCCGTGGGTGGCGAACCACAAGGTCGGCATGATGGGCATCTCCTACGGCGGCATCAGCCAGCTGTTCACGGCTCAGACCCAGCCGGCCGGCCTCGCCGCGATCGCGCCCCTGTCGGTGATCGACGCGACGGCCACCACGCTCTACCCGGGAGGCATCCTCAACGACGGCTTCGCGGTGGCATGGGGCGAACAGCGCCAGCAGAACGCCGAACCCGCATCGCCCGGCCACGGCCAGGCGTGGGCCACCGAACAGATCGAAAAAGGCGACACGACGTGCGCGGCCAACCAGGCGCTGCACGGCGAGGCGGCCAACCTGCTGCAGAAGATCAACGAAAACTCGACCTACAACCCGAAGGTCGCCGACGAACTCGACCCGGACACGTTCGTCAACAAGATCAACGTGCCCACGTTCCTGGCGTGCCAGTGGGAGGACGAGCAGACGGGCGGTCACTGCGCCAACCTCGTCCAGCACTTCACGGGGACCGCGAAGAAGTGGTTCACGTTCACCAACGGAGCGCACATCGACTCGCTCGATCCAGCGACGATCGACCGGATGTACGACTTCCTGGAGCTGTACGTGGCGCATCAGGCGCCGTTGATCAACTCCGCGGTGATACAGGCGGCGTCACCCGTGCTCTACGACGAAGCGATGGGGCTCCCGAAGGAAGACGTCGTCACGCTTCCGCTGGATCCGATCCAGCTGCAGCCGACGTACGAATCGGCGCTCGCCGAATTCGAAAAACTCCCAGAGGTCCGCGTGATGTTCGACAACGGTGCGGGCGCTTCGCCGCTGGGCACCACCACGGCCGGCAATCCGTACGCCGGCTTCGAAGCGACGTTCCCGTCGATTCCGGTGCCCGGCACGACGGCCCGCGCGTGGTACCTCGGGCCGCACGGCAGCCTCACCGAATCGCCCACCTCGACGAAAGGCGAAGACTCCTACACCTCCGACGCGAGCGCGCTGCCACCGAACGACTACATCGGCAACACCGGCACCGGCGGGCTGTGGGGCAACGCGTCCCAGTGGACCTACAACTGGCAGCAGAACCCCGCGGGCTCCGCGGTGTCCTATGTCTCGGAACCGCTCACCGAAACCGCAACCGTGGTCGGGCAGGGCGCCGTGTACGCGTGGGTCAAGTCCTCCACGCCCGACGTCGACCTCCAGGCGACGATCAGCGAAGTCCGTCCGGACGGCAACGAGACGTTCGTGCAGGACGGCTGGCTGCGGGCGAGCGAGCGGGCGCTGGCGACGACCGCGAACAACATGTTCAAGCAGGAACCGACGGAACTGGCACCGATCCCCTCGTTCCGCACGAAGCGGGCGATGCCGACCGGGTTCGCCAAAGTGGCGATCCCGCTCTACTTCGAGGGACACGCCTACCGTGCGGGCTCGCGCATCAGGCTCACGATCGCCGCACCGAACGGCACCCAGCCGATCTGGTCCTCGACGCATACGGAGCCCGAAGGCGGAACCGCGAACGTGTCGGTCAAGTTCTCGCCGACGCAGGCGTCCAAGCTGGTGCTCCCGGTCGTCCCGGGGGTGAGCGTCTCGACGGCGCTGCCGGCCTGCCCGAGCCTGCGCAACGAGCCCTGCAGGCCCTATCAGGCGTTCACGAACGAAGGGTCCTGATCGCGACGCGACATGCCTGAGCGAAGCAGCCCGAGGAAGGGCGCAACGCCCGCGCCTCGCCCGCGGCACCGATAAGGTGTCGCGGGTGAGGGAGGCTCGCAACCCGGGGTCGATCCACGCGCCGTTCGGCGCCTACAGCCACCAGATCGAGCTGCGCGGCGAGGATCGCATGCTGGTGCTCGCCGGTCAGGTCGGAGTCGCGCCGGACGGGCACATGCCCGAGGACGTCGCCGAGCAGTTCGACCTGGCGCTGGCGAACGTGCTGCGCAACCTCGAGGCCGCCTCGATGGACGTGGGCGACCTGATCAAGATGACGCTCTACTTCACCGAGCCGGTCGATGCGGACCGGCGCCGCGCGATCCTTGCCGGGCGGCTCGGGCACCACGAACCCTGCATGACGCTTCTGTACGTCGCCGGGCTCGCCGCGCCCTCGATCAAGGCCGAGGTCGACGCGTGGGCGAGCGCCGCCGGCCCGGCGTAGGCCCGAAGGCCGGTCGAAGGTCAGAGCCGGGGGCCGCGCTAGAGCGGCGGCACCTGGTTGTTGACCTGCGAGCCGTGGTAGAGGCGTCGCTGGTCCTTGCAGGCCGCAGGGAAGAAGAACTGCACGCTGTCGCTGCGCACCCCGTTGTAGCTGGCGTAGAGCGTCGCGCGGCCGGGGGTGCCGACGGCGCAATGCGGGTCCGTGCTGCGGGTCACCCGGAACCGGATCTTCATGATGTTCCCCGGGTACCCCCACATCATCGCGAAGTGGGAGTGGTAGCCGAGGTGGTGCGCGACCGCCATGATGATCGTGCCGGCACGGTCCTGCTGGCACATCACCCCGGAGACGGTGTTCGCGCCGAGGTCGATGTTGCCGTGGCCCTTGGCGAAGCTGCTTTCGCCGGTGTAGCTGCCGGTGTGAAAGCCCCACGGGGGGATCCCGTACACGGTGGGGACCTGCGAGCACGAGGTCGCAGCGCCCGCCGTGCCCGTCAGCGCCGGCAGCGCGAGCAGCACCGCCAGGGCGGCGAGCACGAGCCCGGCGCGCCGTGTGTGTCGCAGCGTCGGCATCCACGCTCGACTATAGGCGCGCGCCGGGCCGTGCCGTCACCGGCGGACGAACGGTCGGTTCGAGCGTCCGCCGGCGCGCGTCACTCCGGGATGCCGGGGGGCCCGAGGATCTCCATGTCGTAGCTCGCCGCGGTCGCAACGAGCACGTCGAGGTCGGGTGGCTCGGACGCCGGAGCGGGGATCTCGAGCCGCTGCGCGGGGGTTGAGAGCGCGAGCACGAAGTCCTCGAACCCGGCCGGCTCGGTCACGAGCAGGAAGCGCGCCTGCTCGGAGCTGACCACGAACGTGTGCGGTACGTCGCGCGCGCCGTAGACGAAGGAGCCGGCGGGCGCGACGATCGTCTCGCCGCCCACCCACAGCGTGAGCTCGCCCTCGATCACGTAGAACCACTCGTCCTCGCGATGGTGGACGTGCAACGGCGACCCCGCGCCGCGCGGCATCAGGCTCTCGGTGACGGCGACGCGACCCGCGGTCTGCGCGCCCGTCGCCTTGATCGTCGTGAGCCCACCGAAGAACCAGCGCGCGTCGCCCTCGCCGGGGCCGAGCGCAACCGGGACGGGTGCTGCGATCTGCGTTGTCATGCGTTGCCTCCTACTGGTCGGAATCGGAACGACCCGATCCTCCCGGGCGGAGCCGCGCGCCACCATCCCCCGCATCCGGGGATATTTCGTGCTCGCCGCGCTAGCGGTACCGTGGAGCGATGTCCCAGCGCGTGCTCGACGAGATCGCGATCGTCGCCTCGCGCGGGCTGCCGCCGGAGCAGCTGTTCGCGGAGCTCGCACCGCGGTTGCGCAAGGTGATCGACAGCGACGCGAGCTGCTGGCACACGCTCGACCCCTTCACGCGCCTGATGACCACCGACGCGCCCGCCGAGCTGATCGAGCGAGGCGTGTTCACGGCACAGGGCGCCGCAGTCGCGGGCGAGCGCATGGTCCGCAGCGAGTACCTGATCGAGGACTTCAACACGTTCGCCGGCCTCGCCGGAAAGCGGGTTCCGGTCGGCTCGCTGGAGCAGGCCACGCGCGGCCGGCCGGAGCGCAGCGCCCGCTACCGCGAGCTGCTCGTTCCCGCGGGGATCCCGCACGAGCTTCGTGCTGCGTTCGTCCTGCGCGGGCGTGCCTGGGGCGCGGTGCACATCGCGCGCCGCGCCTCCTCGGCCGCGTTCAGCGACGCGGACGCCGCCATGCTCGCTCGTGTCGCAGGCTCGATCGCACAGGCGATCCGCGCGTCGCTGCGAATCGATGCGGCACGCCGGGGCGACCATGCGGAGGCGCCCGGGATGATCCTCCTGGACGCGGCCAACGAGGTGGAGCTCGCCACGCCCCCCGCCCGCGAGCTGATCGCGGCGATGCGCTCTGACGCGGGTGTGTACCCCGACCTGCTGCCGCCCGCCCCCGTCCTCGGGCTCGCCGCGTTCGCCCGCAGGGAGGGACACGCGGGAGCCCTGGTCAACCAGGTCACCGTCCCCAGCGCGCTCGGCTGGATCACGCTGCACGCCTCGCTCCCCGACGGCGCGCGGGCGGGGCGCGTCGCGATCGTGCTGGAACGTGCCACCGGGCCGCAGTCGGCGACGCTTCGCCTGGAGGTGAACGGCGTGACCGCCAGGGAGCGGGAGGTCGCCACGCTGCTCGCACGTGGGCTCAGCAGCGCGGAGGTCGCCGACGCGCTCGTGCTCTCGCCCTACACCGTCCAGGACCACATCAAGAGCCTCTACGAGAAGCTCGGGGTCGGCTCGCGCCAGGAGCTCGTCGCGCGCGTGTTCCTGGACGAGTACCTGCCCGACGTCGTCGTGCACACGCCGATCACCTCCAAGGGACGCTTCCAGACGCACGGCTGAGCGCTCGGCGCAAGGCGCTAGGCGCTCGCCGCGTCACCGCTCACCGCTCACCGATGTCGGCGCTGAGGACCGGCTTGACGTCGAGGACCGGGGTGCCGTCGATCGCCTCGAGGCCGAGCACCCGCATCCGGCTGCCGTCGAGCGCGTCCACCTTGACCCGGTGGAGCCCGATCGGGTTCGGCCGGGCAGGGGAGCGCGTGCTGAACACCCCCTGCCGGGGCCGGGACTCATCGCCGCGCGGATGCACCCGCAGGACGTCGCGGCTTACGCGGTCGAGCCAGGTGAGCAGGATGACCTCGTCTCCCGGCCGGATGCCGTCGAGCGCGCCGATGACGCCCCGCTCGAACACGATCCACGCCGGCGGGGCGCCCTCGTCACCCTGATTCGGGGCCGAGTCGAGATCGGCGAGCGGCGACTGGACCATCGCGACGGGCGTGAGCTCGAACTGCGGCTGCTGGGGGCCGGACACAGCCGCGAGTGTATGGCCGCTCGAAGGGCGCGGCGGGGTCGAAGGAGCAGGACCGAAGCTCGGGCGCTGGACGGGTGTCGCGCATCCGTTCTGGCAGCGGCGTAGAGTTTCGCTCCCACGTCGGGGCCGTCGGAGCCCCGCGTTCCCTTCCACGGAGCAGGAGAGACATTTGAGCGGTCCCGACGAACACACCGCGGGCGGATACGGAGCGGTTGCGCCCACCGCGTCCTGCGAGGTCCCGGGCGACCCGCAGGCCCCGCCAGACCTCTCACGCTGGCAGCGCGAGCTCGCACCGTACGCGAAACCCAGCCTGCCCCTGGCCATGTCGAGCATCGCCACCTCGGTGCTGCCGTACCTCGCGCTCTCGATCGCGATGTGGCAGCTCCTCCACGTCTCGCTCGTGCTGGTGCTGGCGCTCGCCGTTCCCGCGGCCGGGTTCCTCGTTCGCACCTTCATCGTCTTCCACGACTGCTCGCACGGATCGTTCCTGGCGTCACGGCGATGGAACGCCAGGCTGGGCATTGCCACCGGGCTGCTGCTCTACTCGCCGTTCCTGCGCTGGCGCCACGATCACGCGATCCATCACGCGACCTCGGGCGACCTCGAGCGGCGCGGCACCGGGGACGTTCCCACGCTCACCCTCAAGGAGTACAGGGCCAGGGATCGGCGTGGCCGCGCGGCCTACCGGCTGTACCGCAATCCCTTCGTGATGTTCGGGCTGGGCCCGCTGATCGCGATGGTCATCGGTCCGCGGATCGTGGCGAAGGACGCGCGCCCTCGGATGCGCCGCAGCGTGCTCGGGACCAACGCGGCGCTGGCCGCGCTCGTGGGCCTTGCCTGTTGGCTGATGGGCGTGACCGGCTACCTCCTCGTGTTCGGCCCTGCGGCGATGCTCGCCGGCTCCGCCGGGATCTGGCTGTTCTACGTGCAGCACCAGTTCGAGGACGCCTACTGGGCCGCCTCGGGGAGCTGGACCTACGCCGACGCCGCCCTTCACGGCAGCTCGTATCTGAAGCTTCCGCCGGTGCTTCGCTTCTTCACGGGCAACATCGGCTACCACCACGTGCACCACCTCAACGCGCGGATCCCGAGCTACAACCTCAAGCGGGCGCACGACGAGAACGAGATCTTCCACACGGTGCCCACGCTGAGCCTCTGGGCCGGGCTGCGCGCCACGCGGCTGAAGCTCTGGGACGAGGACGGTCGCCGGCTCGTCACGTTCGCCGCCGCGCGACGTGCAGCCGATTCCGCAAACGCGTAGGAGCCGCTCGTGCGGTGCCCGACTCCTGAGGGCCGCGGGCGCCGTAGGATCGAGCCGTGCCGTTCACGCACCGGAACCTGAAAGAGGACCTGGAGGACCTCGGAGGCAACTTCGACGGCGCGCCGGATCTCGAGTTCCGCTCGGCGAACAAGGCGCTGGAGCTCGAGCGATCGGGCCTCTGCTACCAGCGCGTCCCGCCGGGCTACCGCTTTCCGTACGGCCACACCCACTTCGAGCAGGAGGAGGTGTTCGTGGTCGTGGGCGGCAGCGGCCGGATGAAGCTCGACGACGAGGTGATCGACGTGAAGGAGTGGGATGCGGTGCGCGTCCCACCCGGGACCTGGCGCGGCTACGAGGCGGGGCCCGAGGGCCTCGAGATCCTCGTGATCGGTGCGCCCCACCTCGGCGCGAACCCGCGCGACGACGTCGAGGGCGAACGCGACTGGTGGGCCGGCTAGCCCTCCTGCGGGGGAGGCGGCCCGTGGCGCACCACTCCGAGCTCCCGCTCGACCGCCTCCAGGCGATCCGGCGCCACCCGCGGCCCATCGGCGGGCGGCTGCAGCCACGGCCAGCGCGCCGGCTCGGCCAACGCTCGCACGAAGTCCTCGATCCCCGCGGGCGTGCTGAGCGTGAGCACCCTCGCCGTGTCGGACTCCACGCGGAACGTATGTGGCGTTCCACCTGACGCGTACACCACCGCGCCCGGCGTGCAGCGCTGCGCGCAGCTCTCGAGCCAGGCGGACGGGTCCGTGCCCTCGCGGCCGAGCAGATCGGGGTCGACGATCCAGGCCGTCAGCTCACCGTCGAGCAGGCAGATCGTCTCGTCCTGCGGGTGCGAGTGAAGCGGCGGCGCAGCCCCTCGCGGGTAGAGGATCTCGAAGGCGCTCAGGCGCCCGGCGGTCTCACGGCCGTCGAGCTTGATCCGGACGAGCGTGCCCAGGAACCAGAGGTCCTCGCCGTCTGCCATGTCAGAGCGCTACCCCGGATGCCCGGCGGCAGCGCCCTCGTGCGCCCAATCCACGTCCTGCGCGCCGCGCGGCCGCGGCGCGTCGATGAACGAGGCGTCGTCGCCGATCGGGACGGCCCGCTGGATCCGGGGCAGATGCTCGCCGAAGAAGACCTTCGCCGAGAGCTCGCCCCGGGTGCGCGCATCCGTCTTCTCGAAGATCGACTTCAGGTGGTCGGCGACGGTGTGCGGGGATATCGCGAGCGCCGCAGCGCACTGCGCGGTCGTCGCGCCACGCAACAAGAGCTGCGCAACCTGATGCTCCCGGGGGGTCAGGCCGTACGCCTCCAGCAGCAACGGGGCGATCACGGTTGGGTGCGCCCGTTGGATGAACACGGCCACCTCGCCCCGGGAGGACTCGCCGTGCAGGGCGCCGTGCAGGACCAGCCAGCTCCCCGCGGCGCTCCTGACGGCCGCACTCGGCATGGTCCGCCCGCCGAGCGGCGCGCCCGAGGTGACGATGTCCCGGGTTGCGCTCGCGACGGCGTGAACCACGGGGGCGCGGGCGCCCGCCCCGGGCGTCGTCCCTGACAGCTCCGCCAGCAGCGGCTCGGCGGAGGAGGAGGCACGAAGGACCTCGCCCGCCGCGTCGAGCTCGATCACGCCGGGGGCGTCCGCCACGTGCACCGAGCCCGAGCAGGCCTCGACGACCAGCCCGCGACGAACCGCGCGCGCGAAGACGGCGGACGCACGGTCGAGCAGGCGCACGTCCTCGGAGCCGAACTCGGGCGCCCCGGCCCGCCGGACGAGGATCAGGGCGCCCCACGCCGCGCCGTCGCACACGAACGCGCTGCGCAGCTCGGGACCCAGTCCCGCCGGGGTGAGGAGGTCACGGAACCGAGGACTGCGGTCAGGACGTCCTTCGGTCGCCTCGGTGAGCGTCGCGGCCTTGCAGCGGGCGTGAGCGAGCTGCTCGAACTTGTTCACGTCCTGCGTGGCGTACTCGTTGTCGGCGAGGACCGGAAACCGGTCGGGAAGATCCTGAAGCCGGTGCTGGGTGATGAGGTCGGAACCCGGGTCCAGCGTGTGCCAGCAGGCGCCGTCGAAGGGCAGCGCGCGCTTCAGGCGCGCAGCCGCCTCGTCGAAGAACTCGGCCCGGCTCGGAGCGCGCAGCGCGAGGCGCTCGATGTCCTCGAGCACCGCCTCCGCCTCCTGCCGCTCGCGGCTTGCGCTCATGCTCGAGACAAGGCTACCCCCACACATTGGGGATGGCGCGGGGAGCAGTACGCGCAGATCATCGGCCCACCACCAATCGAGGAGGAACGATGACCATCACCGACGAGCTCACCTACACGATCCGACCCGCCGCGGCCGACGACGCCGAGCGGCTCGGCGAGATCTTCTACGACGCGTTCGAGTCGATCGCCGACGCACACAGCTTCCCCAACGAGCCTGGATCGCGGGAGTTCACGCAGTGGAAGGTCGCGAGCATGCTCGCGGCCGACGGGCCTGCGGCCCTCGTCGCCGAACGGGCCGGCGCGGTGCTCGGGAGCGCGTTCATCGACGAGCGGGACGCGGTTGCGGGGATAGGACCGGTGACGGTTGCGCCCGCGGCCCAGGACGCAGGCGTGGGCCGCGCGTTGATGGAGGCCGCCCTCGCGCGGCAGGCGGACCGCCGCGCGCACGCGATCAGGCTCGTGCAGACCTCCTACCACTACCGATCCCTGTCGTTGTACGCGAAGCTCGGGTTCGTGGTGCGCGAGCCGCTGTCGGTGCTGAACGGGCCCCCGGTGTCGTCGAGCATCCCCGGGATCGGCGTTCGACCTGCCCGGCCCGAGGACATCCCGATGTGCAACGAGCTCTGCGCGCGCGTGCACGGCCACGATCGCGGCGGGGAGCTGGCGGAGGCGGTCGCCTTCGGCACCGCTCGCGTCGCCGAGCGTCCGGAGCGCATCAGCGGTTACGCGACCGGGTTCGGGTACGGCTGGCACGCGGTGGCCGAGACCGACGAGGACCTGATCGCACTGCTCGGCTCGGCCGACTCGTTCATCGGCCTCGGCATCCTCGTCCCGTCGCGCAACGCGCCCCTGCTGAGGTGGTGCCTGGACAACGGACTGCGGCTCGTCCAGCAGAGCAACCTGATGACGATCGGCCTCTACAACGAGCCGTCGGGGGCTTACCTGCCGTCGATCGTCTACTGACCTCCAGCGTCTCGTCCCGGGGCCTCCACCGAGCAGCGCGCTCGCCCCCCTCACCCCCTCTGGCCCGGCGGCGCGCCGGACCGGCGCTATCTTCCCTGCCAGTGGACGACCCGGGCAGCGGACGTGGCAAGGTCGTGGTGAACAGGTGCATGTCGCTCGACGGGTTCATCGCGGCCCCCGGCCACGCGATGGACTGGGGCGGCGACCGCCGGCTCGCCGACTTCGTCGACGCTGAGGACTTCCGGGGGGTCGCCGCTGCGACGGGTGCGATGCTGGTGGGCCGGCGGACCTCGGACGTGGGCGCGAGGATGGCGGCTGAGGACCCGGCGAGCGTCGACTACCCGTTCGCGGGGCCCGTGTTCGTGCTCACGCATCGACCGCCGGAGGCCCCGGCTCCGGGGGTCACCTACCTGAGCGGCGACATCGGCGACGCGGTCGCGACCGCGCGCCACGCGGCGGGAAGCAGGAACGTGGAGGTCCTCGGCGCCGACGTCGCGGGCCAGTGCCTGATGCGGGGGCTCGTCGATGAGATCCTGGTCTACGTGCTGCCGGTGCTGCTGGGCGCCGGCGTTCCGTTCTCGGCGCCCGGGCTGCCCAGGATCGACCTGGAGCCGCTCAGCACCGCGCGGTCGGGCGATGCGACGTTGATGCGCTTCCGCCCGCTCACCTAGGACTGGCGAGCGGCGGTTCGCCTGCCTCGCTAGGGCGTGATCAGGTCCTCGAGCTCATAGGTGGTGACCTCGGCGCTCGAGGAAGCGCCCACCGCCTGGATGATCGGGGCGAGAAGCTCCTCATCGAAGCGCTGTGCGTACTCCTCGGAGTCCCATATCTGCGCAACCTGCACCCTGCCGTCCTTCTCGCTGACCCCGTGCATGATCAGCCCCAGCGGATGTTCACGATCGAGATGCAGCCTCGCGCGCATCACGTCGTAGGTCTCCCTGTCCAAGCCTCGGCTGACGATCCTCAGGATGGCCATCGCTCCCCTTTTTCTCCGTGGTCCGGCGTTCAGACTACGCCGATGACGATCCGCGCAAGGTTTTGCCCTCGCAGGCGTCTCAATGGGCATGAACAGGGGATCGGAGACCCTCACCCGAGCGCGAAGCGGGCGACCGCAGGCACGAGCGTTGTCGTTCAGCACCGAGAGCCGTGTGACGATCGCGGCCGACGTGTCCGACGTATGGGCGTATCTGTGCGACGTCCGGCGCTGGCCCGAGTGGGCACCGACCGTGCTCGAGTGCTCGGTTCGCGGAGGAGCTCCGCTGCAGCCGGGATCGCGGGTGGACCAGCGGGCGAAGGCTGTCCTCGGGTTCAGCCGCGGCCGCAGCCAGGAGGTCACTCTCCTGCAGGCGCCACACAGCATGGCGTTCGCCGGGCCGATGGGGACCTCCGCGGCGCGCTGGGGAATGGAGCTCGAGCCGCTGCAGGAGGGGCAGACCGACGCCCTGATGTGGATCGAGGTCGAGCTCGGCGGCATCATGCGCGCGATCCCCGCCGGCCTCCTCCAAGGCAGGATCCAGCGAGTCAGCGATCGCGAGATGGTGGCGATCAGGTCTGCCGTCGAGTCCGAGACGGCCGGCGGCGCCGGTTCGTGATGGAGGGGTTGGGCGCGGCCGCGCCGCGATACCGTCGCGGTCGAACGGCGCCGGCGGGCAAGGTCGACGGGACGCGCGAGCGACTGATCGAGACCTACCGCAGGAAAGCGAAGCGCTACGACGTCACGTCCCGGCTCTACCCGGTGCCGGGCTATCCGCAGCGGGGACAACGCCTGCGCGCCGTCGGCGCCCTCGGCCTGCGCCCGGGCGACACGGTGGTCGACGTCGCATGCGGCACCGGTCTTAACTTCGCGCTGATCGAGCGGGCGATCGGCCCCGACGGCACGATCGTCGGCGTGGATCTGACCGACGCGATGCTCGCCCAGGCCCAGGCCCGGGTCGAGCGGCACGGCTGGGCCAACGTGAGCCTCGTCCAATCCGACGCGGCCGAGTTCGAGTTCCCGGGTGAGCTCGACGCGATCGTCTCGACGTACGCCCTGTCGCAGGTGCCGGAGTGCGCGAACGTCATCGCGCGCGGCGCCGCTGCGCTCTCGCGAGGGGGACGCTGGGCCGTGCTCGACCTGAAGGTGCCCGCCAGGACGCCCGGGTGGGTCGCCCGTCTCGGCACGGCGAGCGTGCGGCCGTTCGCATCCATCGAGGAGTGGGTCGGGCGCCGTCCATGGGAGGCGATTCGCGCAGCGATGCAATCAGAGCTGGAAGATCTCTCCTGGACCGAGCTGTGCCTCGGGAGCGCGTTCCTCGTCGCCGGCACCCGCGGAGCCCAGACGGGGGAGCCATCACCGGTCCACAGCGAGCGCGGCACAGCGAGAGGCGCGACGCCGCAGCGCTAGCAGGCACGTAGGATGAGCACCTGGAGACGGCAGGGAGCTCGTTTCACGAGAGGGCGAGCCGCCCGAGAGCGGGCCACCCGAGGTTCGGAGCGATGACGTCCGGGCAACTCGACACCCACGCGCACGCGTACTGGCTGCGCTCCCCCGGCTGCGGCGAGATCCGGCCGGCCGAGCTCCAGGAGCCCGGGCCGGAGGACGTTCTGGTCCGCACGGTGTGCTCCGGCGTCAGCCGCGGCACCGAGACCTTGGTGTTCCGGGGCGGCGTGCCGCCGGGCCAGTACGCCGAGATGCGCGCCCCCTTCCAGGAGGGGGACCTTCCAGGCCCGGTCAAGTACGGCTACCTCAACGTCGGCGCGGTCGAGCGGGGGCCCGCGGAGCTGTGCGGCCGCATGGTCTTCTGCCTGTACCCGCACCAGACCGCCTACGTCGTCCCGGCGAGCGCGGTGACGCTCGTGCCCGAGGACGTCCCGCCCGCCCGGGCCGTCCTCGCCGGCACCGTGGAGACCGCCGTCAACGCCCTGTGGGATGCCGGACCGCTCCTGGGCGACCGGGTGGCGGTCGTGGGTGCGGGGATGGTCGGATGCTGCGTGGCTCGCCTGCTGAGCGGCTTCCCCGCGACGCGGGTCACGCTCGTGGACGTCGACGCCGCCCGGGCCGAGGTCGCGGCCGCGCTGGGCGTCGACTTCTCGCTGCCCGACGAGGCGGCCGGCGGCCGCGACCTGGTCGTGCACGCGAGCGCGACCTCAGCCGGACTCCAGCGCTCGCTCGAGCTGCTCGCGCCGGAGGGCACCGTGATCGACCTCAGCTGGTACGGGGACGCAGAGGTCCGGCTGTCGCTCGGCGGCTCGTTTCACTCCGGCCGCCTGGGGATCCGCGCCAGCCAGGTGGGCACGCTGTCCCCCGCGCGCGCCGGACGGCGCACCACCGCGGAGCGATTGGCGCTCGCGCTCGAGCTGCTGCGCGACCCCGCCTTCGACGCGCTCCTCTCGGGGCGGTCCCGGTTCCGCGAGCTGCCGGACGTGATGGCCCGCCTCGCCGCGGGCCGCCTGCCGGCGCTCTGCCACACGATCACCTACGACGGGGAGTGACCGTGTTCAGCGTGAACGTGCGCGACCACATGATGATCGCCCACAGCTTCAGCGGCGAGGTCTTCGGGCCCGCGCAGCGCCTGCACGGCGCGACCTATGTCGTCGACGCCACGTTCCGCCGCGCATCCCTCGATCCGGACGGGATCGTGGTCGACATCGGCCGTGCAGCGACAGAGCTGCACGCCGTGCTGGCCGAGCTCAACTACCGCAACCTCGACGACGAGCCCGCCCTGGCGGGGGTGAACACGACGACCGAGGCGCTCGCGCGGGTGGTCGCAGACCGCCTCGCCGAGCGGGTGCACGCGGGTGCGCTGGGCGAGCATGCGCGCGGGCTCGACGGCCTGTCGGTCACCCTGCACGAGTCGCACATCGCCTGGGCGAGCTACGAGCGGCCGCTGTGAGGGCGGTCCATGTCGTGGTGCCCGACGGCATCGACGACCCGGCCCGGCCAAGCGGCGGCAACACCTACGACCGGCATCTCTGCCGCGAGCTCGGATCGGTCGGCTGGGCGACTCACGCGCACGCCGTCCCCGGCTTCTGGGGCCCTCCCGGCGGAGAGTCCTTCGCCGCGCTCGAGGCTGCCGTGCAGCAGATTCCCGACGACGCGATCGTGCTGCTCGACGGGCTGATCGCCTCGACCGCTCCGGAGGTGCTCGTGCCGCAGGCGCGGAGGCTGCGCCTCGTCGTGCTGGTGCACATGCCGCTGGGGCACCGACCGCTCGACGAGGCGGCCCGGCGCCGAGAGGGCGCGGTCCTCGCCGCCGCCGCCGCCGTCGTGACGACGAGCGCGTGGGCGCGCCGCCGGCTGCTGGAGCTCTACGGGCTGTGCAGCCGGCTGGTGCAGGTCGCCGAGCCGGGCGTCGAGGCCGCCGAGCTCGCGCCCGGGACCGCGGCCGGTGGCGCGCTGCTCTGCGTGGGCGTGGTGACCTTCGAGAAGGGCCAGGACGTTCTGCTCGACGCGCTCGAGACCGTCTCGGGCCCGTCCTGGAGCTGTACGTGCGTGGGCAGCCTCGATTCCGATCCGGAGTTCGTCGAGGACCTCCGCAGGCGCTTGCGGGACGCCGGGCTGGGCGACCGCGTGTCGTTCACGGGAACGCGCACCGGAGACGATCTCGGCCGCTGCTACGCGTCGGCGGACCTGCTGGTGGCGGCATCGCGCGCCGAGACGTACGGCCTGGTCCTCACCGAGGCGCTCGCGCGGGGGCTGCCGGTCCTCGCAGCCGACGTCGGCGGGGTGGCAGAGGCGCTCGGGCACGGCGCAGCCGGGGACCCACCCGGGTTGCTCGTCGCACCCGAGGACCCGGTGGCGCTCGGCGCGGCGCTGCGCCGCTGGCTGTCCGATGCGGGGCTGAGGGCCCACCTCCGCCGGGCCGCCCGCGAGCGGCGGGAGTCGCTCCCCCGCTGGTCGACCACAGCATCCGATGTTGCGCGCGTGCTGGCCGCGGCGGGGCCATGAACGCGGGCGTGATCCGCGTCAGTCCGCGGTGGCTCGCGCTGCGGGAGCCTGCCGATGCGGAGGCTCGCGCACGCGATCTCGTGGAACGCCTCGGGCGAGTGCTCCCGCCGACCGGCCGCCGGGTGATCCACGACCTCGGCTGCGGGACCGGCGCGATGGGCCGCTGGCTGGCGCCGCTGCTCGCGGGAGAGCAGCACTGGGTCCTGCACGACCGGGACGCCGACCTGCTGGCGCTCGCCGCCGCCGGGCGGCCCCGGGCCGCCGCAGACGGCGCGCCGGTCACGGTGGAGGCGAGGCGCACCGACCTCGCGGCGGTGCAGGCGCGTGACCTCACCGGGGCGAGCCTGATCACGGCCTCGGCGCTGCTGGACCTGCTCACCGAGCACGAGCTGGACCGGCTTGCGGGGTTGTGCGCCGCAGCCGGCTGCCCGGCCCTGCTGACCCTGTCGGTCACCGGCCGCGTCGAGATCGCCCCCGCCTCCCCCCTGGACGGCTGCGTGGCAGCCGCGTTCGATGCCCATCAACGCCGCGCGACGGAGCGCGGGCGGCTGCTCGGGCCCGACGCCGTCGAGTTCGCCGCGCGTGCGTTGCGCAGTCTCGGCGCGGAGGTCCTCGTGAGGCCCAGCCCCTGGCGCCTCGGACGCGAGCACGGCGGCCTGACCGCGGAGTGGTTCACCGGCTGGGTCGGTGCAGCGTGCGAGCAGGAGATCGAGCTGTCGGGCCGCTGCGAGCCGTATGCGCGCGAGCGCGTGCGGAAGGCGCGCGCGGGCGAGCTCGAGGTCGTGGTGGGTCACGCCGACCTGCTGGTGCTCCCGTGAGCCCCCAGCCCTACCCCGCTTGCAGCGGGATGTCCAGCGTGTGCGCTCCGCGCTGCACCTTCGTCGCCAGATAGCGGGCGTTCGCGTCGGACAGGTGCACGCCGGTGGGCACCCGTGCGCTCACGGCGACGCCGTAGCGCCCGAGCTGCCTGGCCTTGTCGGGGTTGTTCGAGAGCAGCGCGACGCGTGGGACTCCCAGCGCGCGCAGCATCTGCGCGGCGACGAGGTAGCTGCGCTCGTCCTCGCGGTGACCGAGCGCGAGGTTGGCCTCGTAGGTGTCCAGCCCGGTGTCCTGGAGCGCGTACGCGTCGAGCTTGGCGTAGAGGCCGATGCCCCGCCCCTCCTGCCGCAGATACAGCAGGAACCCGCCGCGCTCGGCGATCCGCTCGACGGCCTCGCGCAGCTGGGCGCCGCAGTCGCAGCGTTGGCTCCCGAACACGTCGCCGGTGAGGCACTCGCTGTGGGGCCGGACGAGCGGCTCGCCCAGGCGCCCTGCGGACGCCACCGGGGCGGCGCGGTCACCGAGACCGAAGGCGACGTGCTCCCGGCCGTCGACGAGGCCGTCGAAGGTGAACACACGGGCGATCGTGGCGTACCCGTCCGAGAAGCGCAGCGGGGCCGAGACCTGCGTGCGGATGGTCGCGTCGAGCGCCGGCATCGTCGTGTGGGTCAGCGGGCTTCGAACCGCGCCGAGAGGGCGTAGCGCAGCAGCACCACGTCGCCGATCTGCCGCACCTCGGCGAGCTTCGCGCGCCGACCGGGATTCCACGGGAAGTGGCCGTCGCTCACGAAGCGCGTGGCTCGGGAGTCGCCGACGAACACGGGAGCGACGACGAGCTGCAGCTCGTCCACGAGGTCGTCGGCGAGGAACTGGGTGTGGACCGTGCCCCCGCCCTCGACCATCAGCTGCCCCACGCCGCGCTCACCGAGGTCCTCGGTGAGGCGACGCATCTTCACGGTTCGGCCGCCGTCGACGACGGTCGCCACGGTGCCGAGTCGCGAGCGGGCCTCGACCACGCGCGGGGTCGCGCAGTAGACGAGCTTCTCGCTGTCGCCGGCGGTGAAGAAGTCGGCCCCGGAGTCGAGCTCCATCCTCTCGGTCACGGTGACCTTCATCGGGGATGGCGGGAGGCCACGCGCGGCGCGCGCGTCGCGCCGTTCCTGCGAACGCACCAGCAGCCGCGGGTTGTCGATCCGGACCGTCGCCGCCCCCACCAGGATCGCGTCGGAGGACGCGCGCACCGCGTCGACCCTGTCGAAGTCCGCGTCGTTCGACAGCTCCAGGCGTCGCGGCGCGGCGCTGCCGAGGTAGCCGTCGATCGACATGCCGCAGCTCAACAGAACGTAGGGACGATCAGGCATGGGTCGCACCCTCCCGGAGAGCCGGCGGCTTGCGCGCGGCGGCGCGGCCGCCGCGGAGCCATGCGACGAGCAGGAGGGCGGCGCCCGGGAGGCTCGCGACGAGCACCATCACGCCGTAGACGACCGCGGTCGCGACGCCTCGCCCGGCACCGAGGCCGGCCGCAGCGAACACCCATGCCGCCACACCCTCGCGCGGCCCCCAGCCGCCGACGTTGGGGAGCACCATCGCCATCACTGCGAGCAACGCTATCGGCAGCAGCCGCAACAGCGGTGCGGTGGTCCCTGCGCTCCGCGCGGCGACGATGAACGTGATCGCGTAGCCGGCGACGACGAGCGCGGACACGAGCGAGATCCCCAGCCACGCCCGGCGGGCGAGCAGCGCGTCTCGGATGTCGGAGCCCGCCGCGCTGCGCGCGCGCCCCCACGCAGACCTCGCATCGGGCCGCAACCTCGTCAGGAGCACGATCGCGACGGTCGCGACGGCGAGCGCGATCGCCACCGGCGGCATCGCCGACTGCAGCGGCGACGGCAGGGCGAGGAGCACGACCACCGTGAGCAGGACCTGCACCACCTGGCCGGCCGCCCGCTCCCAGACTACGGACCGCAGTCCACGCCCCACATCCCGCATGGCGCGGCCGTGGCTCACCCCGCGGTGGACGTCCCCGACGATTCCGCCGGGCAGCGTGACGTTGAGGAACAGCGAGCGGTAGTAGGCGCCCACGGCGCTCGGCAGCGAGAGCTCCACGCCGAGGCCACGGGCGACGACCGTCCACCTCCACGCGCAGCCCAGCGTGGTGAGCGCCACGATGCCCGTCCCCACGGCGAGCGCCCGGCCGTCGACCGAGCGGACCCCGTCGAGGAACGGGCCGGTGCCCAGGCGCCAGACGAGGGCGCCGAGGACGATGGCGGGCGCCAGGACGCGACCGTATGTCCACAGCGACCTGGTCACACCCGCACGAGCTCCATCGCTAGCGCCCCGCCGGCTTCGAGTCGAACGCGGTCAGGAACCCGTCGCGAAAATCGCTCGCCCGCATGACGGGGGCCTGCGGGCTGGGAAGCAGGCCCTTCTCCCAGCCCCAGCCGCTGATCCGCTTGAAGACGGATGGGTCGTGGGCGATGATCGAGATCGGCACGTCGCGGTTCGCCTTCGTCCCGCTCACGATCGACAGCGGCTGCTCGTCTCCGACCACGATCAGCACGAGGTTCTTCCTGCCGTAGTGCTGCACGTAGGAGATCAGCACGTTCAGCGAGTATTCGAGGGACCGGGCGTAGGCCGCCTTCACCTGGTCGGGATGCCACCAGAACGAGCTCGGCCTGGCGTACACGGGCAGCCGGTTGTAGATCGAGCCGTTGCCGACCTCGCTCCACGGGATCTGCTCCGGGATGCGGTTCCACGGCATGTGGCTGGAGACCGTGTCCACCTCCGCGAACAGGGGGCGGTGCGGCTTGGAGAGCTCGAGTCGCTGCAGCGCCGAGAACATGTACTGGTCGGGCATCGGCGCGTAGTTGAAACCGGGGCCGCGATACCCCAGCGCGCGACGTTCGTAGAGCTTGTCGTAGTGGTAGAACGAGGACCCTTCGGGCCAGTCCCGGTCGTCGGCGGGAGCGAAGTTGATCGTCCGCCACCCCGCCCGGTTGAACGCGTCGGTGAGGTTGAAGCGGTTGCTGGCGACCAGCTGGTGGTAGCGCCGCTCGTTGTTGGCCCAGACCCCTGACTGCAGCGTCGAGTGCCCCAGCCAGCTCATACCGCCGAACCCCGGTGCGTCCACGAACGCGCTGCGGGCCGAGAAGCCAGCCGTCTGCAGCTGCCTGGTTCCCTTCTCGAGCAGCGTGTCGATCGCCGGCGAGAAGGAGGAGCCCTGCACCGACACCTGACCGTAGGACTCCACGAAGGTCAGCAGAACATCCTTGCCGCGCAGCCCGGTCAGCAGTTGGCTGCCCGGGGTGAAGCGGAAGCGGTCGGCGCGGATCTGCTTCGCGAACACCCCCTCGTCGTGGACGGCCGCCTCCACCGTGCGGACCTCGTAGGCGACGTAGCCGGCGGTGCTCGTCGAAGCGATCGGGGAGCCGGACAGGAGCTGGGCACCGGAGAGCGCGAGCACCAGCCACGACGCCCCGAGCCCCGCGACCACCTTCAGCGACCCGCCACGATGCTCGGCGGCGACGCGCAGCAGCCGGAACGTCGACAGGGTCGTGAGCACGAGCACGGCCACGATCAGCGCGACGCCGCCGGCGATCAGGAGGTTGGCCTCGCTGCGGCCGAGCGCGTCGCGCAGGGTTTCCACGCCCGACCCGATGTCGCCGAGATCGCCGATCGGTTCGAACGCCCGGTTGAAGGTCGAGAAGAACCCGATGTCGAGGACCTTCAGCACCACCACCAAGCCGAGCAGCGGCCCGGCGATCGCGGCCAGGATCCGCCGCATCGCCTTCGGCAGCAGGATCGCCACGGCGATCAGCGCGAGGCCGTCGAGCGGGACCCGCAGGAAGGCCGCCGGCGTGAGGTCTTCGGGCCGATCGGGCGCGACGAGGGCCGCCCACACGATCAGCAGCGCGAGGACGGTGAGCGTGGTGGCGATACGTGCACGGAGTCGGGCGGATACCGGACCTCGGAGAGCGCGGGTCTCGTTCCGGACCTCGGACCCGTGGAGCGCTCCCCCTCGGTGCATCCACAGCCACAACACGTCGCGACCGAACGACTCTGCAACCAGCAGGAGTGCCACGAGGAGCCCGGCGCGCGCCACCGACCCCGGCAGGACGGCTGCGGCCGCGACCGTGAGCACGATCCCCAGCGTCGCGGTGACGACCTTGCGCCAGTCGCGCGCAGGAAGCGGCGCCCGCATCCACGAGAGCCTCCATCCGGCTGCGAGGAACACGTAGCGCGCAGCGCCGATCGCCAGCACCCACGCACCCAGCGAGCGGGCGACGTACACGCTGAGGACGAGGATCAGGAACGCATCGACCTCGCCGTCGAACTGCGCGCCGAGCGTCGCCGAGGTACTGGTGCGTCGGGCGACGTAGCCATCCACGTAGTCGAGGGCGAGCGCGAGCGCGCTGATTCCCACCAGCAGGGCGACCGGGATCGGCCGCGCGACCGAGTCCGCAACGAGAGCGCCGGCTGCGACGGCGAACGACGCGCGCGTCAGGGTGACCGCGTTGGCGGCGCCCAGGCCCTCGCATCGATGGCGCCACAGGCCTCCTGCGAGCACCAGGTTCACGAGCATCGCACCGGCCAGCCCTGCCACCCAGCCCCCGGCGCCGAGGCCGACGGTTGCGGCGATCCCGGCCAGCAGCAGCACCTGGGCGGCCAGCCCGACCGCGGGACCTGCTGCAACCGCCCTCCTCGCGCGCCGGCGGGGCTGGCGCAGCGATTGCGCGCTCACTGCCATATCCCTCTATGACGCTGGGGGGATGGGAAGCCTTCCCATCGCAAAGCTGACAACCTGGGCGCATGGACGGCGGCGCCGAGGCAGCGGTGGGTGGCCGCCGCGCGGAGCGGCGGTGAAGCAGGACGAGCGCGCTCCGTTCGTGCGGGCCCTGCAGCGAGCCCGCGTCTCGGCGTTTCCGCGCGGCGAGTTCGTCGATCAGGAGGGGTTCATGGATGCCGGAGAGATCCGGGCGCTCGCCGAGCGCGCGGGGATCGCCGCCGGCGTTGCGGTGCTGGACCTGTGCTGCGGGATCGGGGGGCCGGGTCGCTTCCTCACCCGGGAGTGGGGCTGCAGCTACCTCGGGATCGACTACAGCGCCAGCGCCATCCAGATCGCACGGCGGAGCGCCGGCGAGCTTCCATGTCGCTTCGAGGTCGCGCGGATCCCTCCGGTCCCGCCGGGCCCGTTCGAGGTGGTGCTGCTGCTCGAGACCATGCTGGCCTTCCCCGAGAAGGAGTCGCTGCTCGGCGAGATCTCCCACGCGCTCTCAACCGGCGGGAGGTTCGCGTGCACCGTCGAAGCCGGCGAGCCGCTCACCGATGCGGAGCGACGCGAGATGCCCGACGCCGACACCGTGTGGCTCGTTCCGATGGCCGCGATGCTCGCGCACCTGGAGGCCGTCGGGCTAGAGGTCCGCTGGGAGCAGGACTGCACCGCCTCCCACATGGCCAGGGCGCAGTCGCTGACCGAGGCCTTCGCCGCCGACGCCGCGCAGATCACCGCGCAGATCGGCGACCGGGCTCTGGAGGAGCTGCTCCGCGCCCATCGGCTCTGGGTCGACTGGCTGGGGACCGGACGCGTGCGCAAGGTCGCGCTGGTCGCGGAGAAGGCGTAGGCCGCGATCGAGCGCGCGGTCGCTCACTCCGGGGCGGAGCCCCGATACTGCTCGTCCGTGACGTGCTCACCCCACGAGACAGGGCTCCCGCTCTCGTCGTTCTGCTGCATGGCGATGTGGACCATGAGGCGGTTGGGTGCAGCCCCGTGCCAGTGGCTCTCACCGGGTTCGAAGAACACCCGGTCTCCGGGGCGGATCACCTCGACCCGACCGCCCTCGCACTGACACAGGCCGGAGCCCTCCGTGACGAAGATCGTCTGGCCGTGCGGATGGGTGTGCCACGCCGTGCGGGCGCCCGGCGTGAAGTGCACGTACGCCGCCGAGAACGTCGAGGTCGCCTCCGGGACGGCGATGGGGTCGAGGTACACGTCGCCGGTGAACCAGTCGGGGGGACCGTTGTTGGTGTCCTGCGAATTGCGCGTGACCTTCATTCGAGACACCCTACGGCACGGACGAAGGTCAAACCCTCGGGCCCGGGTGGGGGCTCTGCCGCGGGCGCGGTTCGAGAACGCCGCATCAGCCCTGAAGCGACGCCAACGGCACCCCGATGATGTCGAGTCGGCGGGTGAGACCGCCGAGCGCGAACTCGCGAATTGCCTCGGTGGTCGCCCCGATCGCCCCGAAGCCGTGGTCTGAGCCCGTGTCCGGCGGTGCGAGGGACGCGGCGACCGAGGGCAGCAGATCGCGCAGGGCCTGACGGAGCACCTCCGCGGTTTCCGGCATCGCCTTGACCGTTTCGCGCAGGAACCAGACGCCATAGCCGATGTGCCGTGTCTCGTCGTGGTGGATCTTCGAGTAGCCCTCGACGAAACCCGGAAGCAGCTGCTCGGCGCTGAGGTGGTCGGTCGTGAACTTGAAGGTGGTCAGGCCGAGGGTTCCCTCCAGGATCAGGTGGTAGATCGTGACGAAGCGGACCTTCGTGGCGAGGTTCGCGGGTTCGGCGAGAAGCTGCTCGTGGGCTTGGACGAGCTGCTCGTCGAAGATGTGGCGGAAGGCGTCCGAGACGTTCTCACGGGCGCGCTCCACGTGGGCCGCGATCAGGTCGGGGGCAGCGACGACCTCGTCCTGGAAGCGCGCGTAGAACTGCATGTGCCGGGCCTCGTCGACCTGCTGCGTGGAGAGGAACGTCGCCTCCTCCTCGCTTCCGTGGGCACCGACGAGGCCGCTGAACTTCGTCGTGATGCGCTCCTCGGCGACCATCAGCGAGGACAGCACGTAGAAGATCAGGTCGCGGTCCTCACCGCTCATCGCCGCCCACTGCTCTCGGTCGCGGTCGAGGTCGATCAGGAACGGCGACCACTGCGACTCCTCCCAGCGCCGGTAGAGCGTCTGGGGGTCGTTGAGCTGGATGTCGTGGTCGCTCATCGGGCGTCGAGGGTCCTCGTCGGGGGCGCAGCAGGCGGTGGGGCCCCGGGCTACTTGAGCGAGAACCTCACCTTGACGACCCTCCCGAGAGCCTTGCCCGCCAAGGTCGTCTCTCGCACGACGACCAGGTAGGTGCCGGGCTTGACGCTCGCGGGGAGCTGGATATCGATCGTGCCGTGGCCGCCGTGCCTGCGCTTGATCGTCAGGCGTCCCGTCGCAAGCACCCTGTGTCCCTTCAGCGGCAGGATCTTGGCGACGAACTTCCGGGGCTTGGAGGTCGCCACGACGACGGGGACGAAGCGAGCGCTCCTGCCGGTGACCGTGACGACCTTGTAGATCGTCGCCGTCGCACCCCCGAGGTTGGCCTTGACCGCGTTCGAGCCGGTGGGCGGGCCGGGCGGCGGCGCGCCGCCGGCCGTGGCGGGCGGCGCGGTGGAGGCGATCGGGCCGGGCGGCGGGGTGCTCGGCGGCGTGGGGATCGTGTTGGCCGCCGCAGTGATCGCAAGCGCTCCGCTTTCGCCGCCCACCGCTGCATGCTGGGCGTCGTAGGCGGCCTCTGCGCGCCAGTTCTCGGTGGCCAGCGCCCCTTCGGCCGGCTGGTCGTAGAAGTTGGTGCCGTCGACCGACGTGAAGATCTCGCCGCCGCTGCCGGCCGTCACCTCCGCCCCGCCCTGGGAGCTGATGTCGTACAGGTCCCCTTTGACCGCCGCGTCGTTCGGAAACGAGGCAGCGGCGGCGAACGTGCCCCCGTCGGTCGAGCGCTCCAGACAGAGCGTCCCGCAGCCGAACCCGTCGACGGTGTTGCCCACCACCCAGATCCGGTTCGGGCTGAGGGGGTCCTGGGCGATGCGGGGCGTGCCGTTGAAGCTGTTGACCGTGTCGCTGTTGACCAGCGAGCCGCTCGGTGAGCCTTCGGCGACGGCATCGTCGCTTGCGTAGAGCCGCCCGAAGTTGCGGGCGACGAACACGGCGTGATCGGGGTTCGCGGGGAGGAAGCTCGCATCGGTCATGTCCTGCGCGGACGCCTCGCCCTGCATTGCGCAGGTCACGCTGTTCTTGTTGATCTCGGTGAACGTCGCGCCGGCGTTGGTCGAGCGCAGGATCGTCGAGTTGTCCCCGAGCAGGAACACGTCCGATTCGCCGGCCCACTGGACGGCGTTGAGCTCCGTCTCGGCGACGGGGGTCGACGCGACGGAGCATTCGGTTCGGGTCGTCGGCGATCCGATTTTGCTCCAATTCACGCCGCCGTCGGTCGAGCGCCAGACGTGCCCGTTGTGGGTGACGGCGAAGCCGACGAGCCCTACCGTCCCGGGGCCGCCTGGTTTGGAGACGGGCTGGAACGCCATGTCGACGATTTCCTCGCCGGCTTCGATGCCGGTGGCGTTCGTGAACCCTGCGCCGTTGAAGTACGCGACCGTGCCTGCGCTCGTGGCGTACCAGAAGCGGGTGGGCGATTGGTAGACGATCGAGGTGATCGTGGCCGCGGTGCCGCTGTTGAGCGGCGTCCAGATGCTCGCCGCCTGGGCCGTTGCCGATCCCGCGCCGAGCACAACCGCCGTGGTGATGACTAGCGCGATCCTGCGGAGCACGGCCGTCCCCCTTACCCGGTGTTCGATGTGGGCCTGGTCGGCCGTCAGCGAGTCAGGGTAGCCGGAGCGCCGGACCTGTGATGCAGTGGAGACTTCCGGCAAACCTCTCAACGCAGCCCGCGATCTGAAGGCCGGGATCACCGAGTCCGTCGAGTCGACCACCGTCCCTTCCAGGTCCGACAGGATCGCCAGCTGCGCCGGCAGATCCATGTGGGGACCGTACCAGGGCCGCGAACTGCGAGCCGGCGCGCCGAAGCTCGCTGCCTTTTCGGACGGCCGCGCGGCTATGGAGTCGGGGGGCGAACGATGGGACGCCACGACACCTGTCCCCTTCCTGACGACCCCTCGCTGGCAGCGATCGCGCGAGCGCTCAACGACGCGGGTTACTGGGCGATCATCGTCGATCCCCACTGGCGCAGCCTCTACATGACCGATGCGCAGCGCGTTAGCGAAGCGGGCATGGTCGCGCTCGCGCCCTTCCCGGTCGGAGTGCATCTCTACAGCTCAGAATCGCTCGATGCGCTACTTGCCGGCCGCGGTCGTCTGAACAACATCGAGCTCATGCGGGAAAGGTTCGAGGCCGGCGGCGGCTATGTGCTCGCCGCGACGCAGGGTGGACGAGAGGAACTGCGCGAGCTCGTCGATCGGAGGCTCCACGACATCGTCGATCGACTGTCGCCGGTCGAGCTGGTCGACGCCGAGTCGATGCTCACTCCGGGATACGGATCGGGCATGTCGGTGGAGATCCAGATCACGCTGGTGCCCGTCAGGAGCAGCGACGGCAAGCTCATCGGGACCGTGATCCTGAGCAAACCCGCGCCGAGCATGGCTGTGCTCGCCGCGATGGCGGCCGGCGGCGACCTCGGCACCGACGGGTGCGTCGTGGACCTCGGCGGGCTCGTCGGCCGCCACGTCGGCGATGGGGCCGTTGCGTTCTTCCTCGCCGACACGGTCGGCTCGGAGTCTGCGGCAGCGCGTGCCTGCATACAGGCGGCGCGCGACATCAGGAGCGCGATGACCGAGGTCGCCGCTCGCAGCGATCTCGCGCCCGCGGATCTCCTCATGCGCTTCGGGCTGCACTGGGGCGCGACGCTCTACGTGGGGCAGATCACCACCAGAGCGCGCGCGGAGGTGACCGCGCTCGGTGACGAGGTCAACGAGGGCGCGCGCATCGAGGCATGCGCGACGGGCGGGCGCACGCTGGCCTCCAAGGATCTGCTGGAGCGCCTGCGAGGCGAAGACGCTGCTGCACTTGACCTGGACCCCGCCCGACTGGGGTACACCCAGCTCGCGGAGCTGCCCACCGCGACAGAGAAGGCGCGTCGCGATGCGCCCTCGATCGCGGTCTGCGAGGTGTAAGCCGGCCCCGCTGACGTCGCCCCATCAACCCCGGCGTGAGGAGGTCAAACAAGCTCAGGCGAGCGCGTAGAGCTGCCACTCTTCGGGGATCCCCTTGAGGCTGTGGGCGCCCCGGTCCTCGAACCGCAGCCCCGAGCCCGCTGTCAGGTCGCGCACCGTCCGTGAAACGAGCACCTCGTCCGCCTGCGCCGCTCCCATGATCCGGGCCGCCACATGGACGGCGAGCCCGGCGATGTCCTCACCTTGGAGCTCGATCTCGCCGACGTGGACGCCGGCACGAGCATGGAGGTCCTCCGTGGGCAACGCCTCCACGATCCAGCGCGCCGCCTCCGTCGCGCGGGCAGGGCCCGAAAAGACGGCGAGAGCGCCGTCTCCGGTGGACTTGACGAGACGGCCATCGAAACGCTCGAGGCCTTCGCGGACGATGCGGGCATGGCGCTCGAGCCGAGTCGCCCACGCCCTGTCTCCGATCCTCGCTAGCTGGTCGGTCGACCCGACCAGGTCGGTGAACAGAATCGTCGCGAGCACCCGATCGGTGCGGCCGGCCGGCGCCGGCGCTCCGACGAACGCCCGCAGGTGAGCGATGATCTCGGTCGTGTCGCCGAACCACGGGAGGTGCTCGGCGCCCGGCAGTTCGACGATGCTGGCGCCAGGGATCCGCTGAGCGGCGACACGGGCAGCCTTGATCGGGATCACGTGATCATCGACCCGCTGCACGACGAGCGTGGGCTGATGGATGGCGGGCAACGCGTCCCACGCGGTGAGCCCGTCCGCCCAGGAGTCGTAGTACCCCCGCGCGACGGCGGGGGACGCACAGGCGCGCTGCAGGAGACCCCACGCGGCGTCAGCCTCCCGAACGCCGGCAAGCCAAGTATCTCCGTCACGCCCTTCGCCCCAGGTCTCCGCCGTGCGCCGGATCAAGTCGCGCCAAGCCGTGAACTCCTCGTCGCTCATCTCCCCCTTGGCGCGGGTGTCGAACAGACCAGCGGTCGCGTCCAACATGACCAGGCGCTCAACCCGCTCGGGCCGAGCGGCAGCCGCCAGACATGCGGTTACGCCGCCCTCCGAGACACCGATCACCGTCGGATGGCTCAAGCCTGCCGCATCCATCACGCGCACGAGCTGATCGACCCGCACCTCCACCGGGGGCGCCTCCTTGACGGGATCGGACGCGCCCGTACCTGGCTTGTCGTACACCGCAACGCGGGCGAACGCAGCCAATGCCGTGAAGAACTCGCGCGGCTGCGGGTACTGCCAGAAGAGGTCGACGTTCGAGACCCAGCCCGGGACGAACAGCATCTCGGCCGGGCCGTCGCCGAAGACCTGCCAGGCGATCTTGACGCCGTCGTACTCGACATATTGGGTACGCGGGGTCTCCACAGCCAGGTTCTACCTGACCGGAGAGCGAGGGGTCGGATCAACGCTCCCTGCAGTGACGACCGACCCCTGGCGGCGGCAGACCTTGGCTTCGCAAAGTCAAAATCTCGGGGGCAGTGGAGACGGTGGGGTGCGAGGGGTGCAAAGTCACGCACCAGAACGGCATCGCAGAGCCGGCGTATGGAGCGACGTCGGCGCTGCCTACGCACGCGTGCGTACGTCGGTGCCCGGATGCGGCGCGGCGGGCTGGCCGGCCCGCCGCGCAAGCCTCACTCGAGTGCTACGGACCGGTGAAGCTCCCCGCGAAGCATGGCCCGTTGTTGCAGTTGTCGGCCCTCGGGATCGCTCCTTCGAAGAAGTCGGAGACGGCCTGCTGCTCGGCGGGCGCTGCGCGCGGCGCGCTATGCGGGTCTTGGCCTTCGCGGTTCGGAAGGTTTTCATAGGGCGGCGGTGCGACCCCTATGACGTTTCCGGAGCCGACGGGCGATTCGCGGATCGGGCCGATGTCCCAGTAGTAGATCGCCGAGCCGGTGAACGGCCGCGCGCTGATCGCCGGGACGTTCCAGAGCACTTCGGTGTTCGGCCAGCGCCCTTCGAACAGAACCGGCTTGTGCGCACGGGCGCCGATCGTCCGCGCCTCAACATCGGCTTGGTAGTCAGTGACCTGATGGTCGCCGAAGGCGACATCCATCAGCACTTGGTGCGCGGGCGTGTCCGGCAGCGGGTTGGTGGTCATCCGCTCCGCGTAGCCGTTGGGCTCACCACGATCCCACAGCATCTGCATGAGATCGAGCACGAGTGGCCGCGCCGTTTCGTTCGGGTAGGACGGATAGAGAATCCCGGCGAACGGGTCGAAATCGACGGAGCGCGGCAGCAGCACCGAGTAGTTCATCGCCGGCACGCCGAGCGATGCCCGCGTGAAGTCGGGCGAGACCGCTGTCAGCGCTCCGCCCATGATCCCGCCCTGGCTGTTGCCGTTGTAGTACAGATGGCTTGTGTTGAGCACCGAGCCGGTTTCGAGCGTGCCGTTCTGGTGGAAGGCGGGCGCGGTCGTGAATCCGGACGGGCTGATCATCGCCCGACCGAGGTAGAGCTCGTCGAGCAGGCCCTGCTGCAGCCGGTCAGGGAGCTTCGGGAACAGCGAGAGGTTCTGCAGCGCGGCCACTGCGACGGGCACATCCGATTCGGCCATCCCGATCTCGTCGGTGGCGCACTGCACGATCTTGTGTGCCTGCGAGAGGCTGCGCTGCGGACTCGATGCGACCTCGGAAGCCTTGCCGAACAGGCCGTGCCCGTATAGCGACGGTCGTCCCGCTTCGGCGGGTCCGCCGGTCACTGACGCGGGGATGATGCAGTCGAAGTTGGCGGTCCAGGTCCCGTTCTGGATCGGCGCCCCAGTGGCGTCGAGCTGGAGGTTCCCGCCCGGAGCGCAGCTCGGGAACAGGAAGCAGGGGACCTGGAACGTGCCCTTGACCCGGCGCGCAATCTCGCCCGGGTCAGGTTCGCTTTCGACGCTCGTGACGGCGAAGCTCGGGGAGACGCCTTCGACTATCCCGTCCGCAAGGTCGCTGTCGCCGAGCTGTCCGAACGCGTCGTTTCGCATTGCGAGCTCGCGGCCGGTGTTGTTGGCATCGCTGGCGACGGTGAAGTCCCACGCCAGGTAGAGGTCGCTTCGCTTGATGCCCGCGCCGGCGAGCCGCGCGAAGATTTCTTCGTAGTGGCCGCGGCGCGCGTTGATCGCTTCCTGTTCAGACGGCACGCGGTCGCGGTAGTAGCGGAAGGCCACCGGGGCTTCGAGATGTTCACCGGCCGCGTTGTGGAGGTGGCGGATGGCGACGATGTATCGGTGGCCGGAGGTGAAGTTGACCGCCGGGTGGATCTCCAGAACCCTCTTCGATGGGTCCGAGACGGTCGAGTCGATCTCCGCCCAGATCGGCCAGCGCGTGCCGGTTTGCGCGTCGATCACCACGATCGGCGTGCTGCTCACGGTGTACGCGGCAAGGTGGTTGATCGGCACCGCGCCCGTGGCGCTCACGTCTGCGGTCGTTTCGATGCCGGGGATCTTGAGAACGATCACCGAGCCGGGGCTGAACCCGTCGGATGCGTTGTACGGGGCCGCTTCGATGTGGACGTTGTGGGCGTTCGCGGGCATCGCTTCGGTCTGGAAGTTGATGCGACGACCGGTCGCGCTGGTCGCATCGGGAGCCGTGTAGTAGTCGTCAGGGAAGGGCTCCATGCAGACCGTATTGCCGGGCTGGGCGATGAAGTCGCAGCGTTCGGCTTCGCTCGTGTCGATCGGCGGGAGCGTCTCGCGTGCGCTCGCGAGCGCAGGGAGCACGCCGAGCAGCAGGAGACCGACGATCGCGGCGAGGACGTATAGCCGGGTCCGCATCATGCACCTCCGGGGGGTAGCCATTCAGACCCCGGCGGGCGCAGCGCCCGTCGCGGGAGCCTGCTCGGGCACGACTCTAACGCCGCGCCGCCTCGTCCGTCAACGAGGGCGGCGTGGCCGCTCGCCCGAGACGTACCGCGAGGGACCGTGGCGTCCTCCGAAACAACCGTGCCCCCGATGTCGCCCGGAGTTCCGCGTCGCGCGCGGTGTCAGCGCCCAGCCCCCGGCGAGGGCCCATCCCTAACCAGAACATCCTGCAGCAACGTCGCGCTTCCCTGCGCGTGCGAGCACGAGAAGAACTTTGGCTCTGCGGAGCCGAGGTTTTATGGAGACTAGGGGAAGAAGATCAAACCCCGATGGCCGCGTCACGGCGCTCCGACGGGCACTACCTGGACGCGTTCTCGGTGGCGAATCCTGAGCGCCCGGGTCGTCGACATGACAGCAGCCACGTGCAGACCGGGATACTGGTCATCGGTCGATCACGGCCATTTGGGCCTCCTCGTGACGCTCGCCGGACGCCGGGGCGAGATCGTTGAGCCTTTGAGTCTGCTCGGCGCTCAACGCAATCCCGTCCGCAGCGGTGTTCTCCTCGACGCGGGAGACGCGCTTGGTGCCTGGGATCGGCGCGATGTCGTCGCCCTGCGCGAGCAGCCAAGCTAGAGCTACCTGCGCCGGCGACGCTTCGACCGCGGACGCGACGGCCTGCACCTCATCGACTATGCGGAGGTTCTTCTCGAAGTTGCCCTCGGTGAAGCGCGGGTTGGTCTTGCGCCAGTCATCATCGCGCAGCTCTTCCGGAGACCGGATCGTCCCGGTCAGGAAACCGTGTCCGAGCGGCGAGTAGGGCACGAAGCCGATGCCCAACTCACGCAGCAGCGGCAGCAGCTCCGCCTCCGGATCACGAGTCCATAGGGAGTACTCGGTCTGTAGGGCTGAGATCGGATGCACCGCGTGGGCGCGGCGGATCGTCTCAGGTCCGGCCTCGGACAGGCCAAGGTGCAGGACCTTCCCCTCGGCCACCAGCTCGGCCACAGCTCCGATGGTGTCCTCGATAGGTGTGTTCGGGTCGACCCGATGCTGGTAGTAGAGATCGATGCGGTCGGTGCCGAGCCGCCTCAGCGACCCCTCGACCGCAGCCCGGACGTTCGCCGGACTGCTGTCGAGCGTGCCCGGCCCTGCGCCGGAATGTGAGACCAGGCCGAACTTCGTCGCGACCACGACCTCGTCGCGGCGGCCGCTGAGCGCGCGCCCGACGAGTTCCTCGTTGGCGTAAGGGCCATAAATCTCGGCGGTGTCGATGTGCGTGACGCCCAACTCGACCGCCCGCTGGATCGTTCGGATCGATTCAGCCTCGCTGCTGTCGGGGTCGAGGTAGTAGCCGGACATCGCCATCGTGCCCAGGCCTATGCGGGATACGTCAAGTCCGCGTAGCGAAACATGTCTCATGGAGTGCTCCTGTCTCGAATCTCGGGTGCTGCTGACAGCGAATCACCGTTGAGCCAGGAGTGAGAGTCCTTGTTGATCCAGGTACTGGCGGGACCTCCCAGGGCCATGCCTGCGGGCGTAACCTGACCGCATGGATGCAAAAAGCGAGACCCGGGAGTTCTTGACCTCGCGCCGAGCCAGGCTCACGCCGGACCAGGTGGGCCTGCCCATCTACGGAGACAACCGACGCGTGCCGGGACTCCGGCGTGAGGAGGTCGCGCTCCTTGCCGGAGTCAGCGTCGACTACTACACGCGCCTCGAGCGCGGGAACCTGAGCGGCGTCTCAGAGAGCGTGCTCGAGTCGCTGGCCCGTGGGCTGCAACTGGACGAGGCTGAGCGATCCCATCTGTTCGACCTCGCACGCGCAGCCCAGCCAACGAGGACGACTCGCCGCCGTCGTGCGGCGAAGCACCGGATACGCCCCGGTGTGCAACGGGTTCTCGACTCCATGACTGCGGCACCGGCGTTCGTGCGCAACGGTCGTCTGGACATCCTCGCCGCCAATCGGCTCGGCTACGCCCTCTACGCGATCTGCGCCTCCCCGGGTCAACCGTCCAACACGGCCCGATTCGTGTTCTTGGACCCCCGCGCCAGAGGCTTCTACCCCGATTGGGACCTCGTGGCCAACGAGGTCGTGGCCGTTCTGCGGTCGGAAGCCGGTCGCGACCCGCACGACCGCGAACTTTCGGACTTGGTCGGCGAACTGTCGACGCAGAGCGAGATCTTCCGCACGAAGTGGGCCGCGCACAACGTCCGATTCCACGACACCGGCATCAAGCGCATGCACCACCCGATTGTCGGCGAGCTCGAGCTGAGCTACGAGACGATGGAGCTCTCTGGCGACACCGGACTGACGATGTTCGCCTTTACCGCCGAGGCGGGTTCAGCCTCCGCACAGGCGCTGAACCTCCTGGCAAGCTGGGCCGCAACGCCCGAACGGGTCGAGGCTGCCGACCTCTAAAGTCGCCGACCGAATGAACGGTCACGTGCGGGCGACGCGTTCGCTGCAACATTTCGGCTTTCCCGAGCCAAATTCGGGCCGTAATGGAGACGGTGGGTGCGAGAGGCCCGAACAGATGACCGGTTGCCGCGTCCTAAAGCGGATTTGCGACGGATGAGCACACCGGCCTGCGTCCGCTAGAGCGTACGCACGGTCACGCGACGCCGCTCACGCCAGCCAGGCGCATGCGGCGACCAGACGGCTCCGGTGAGCTCCTCGTTGCTGTGGGCCTGTGCCGTCGCCCGCGATGATGGAAGCACGAGCGAAGTCCCGCCCGTCACCCTCGAGCGCCGTCGGCGACGGTGCGCGGCAGGCGATCCCTAGGCGCTGCTGGGGTCGCGTGGGCAACCACACTCCGCGGCGGGGGCGCGCCGGCGAGCGCCTGCGTTTTAGCTGGCGCCCTGTACGACGTTAGGTGCCGACCCGCGCGCCCTGTGTGGGCGCTCTGCGTGCACGCCATGACTCCAACAGCGAGCAGAACTCACGCAGGAATCCGTCGGTCGTTCCCCACGACTTTGGGAATTTTCCGCTTAGAGCGTGGCACTCGATTCGCCTGTCGGTCTTCAATCGAACCACCACGATCGGTATCCCGTAGTACCCGGCGCCCACCTCAAAGGCGGATACATCATCCCACTTGACTTCGTATCTTCGCACAGGATTCTGTACCGTAAAGGTGTCCGCGCCCGGAGTGACCAGAACTCGGCACCGGAACCCTGTGGCGAGCGCGTACAACGACGCTGCGAGGCCTAACACGAACAGGATCCAAAGGGCGACCGCCTTTCCGCCGTGTGCCTCGGCGACGCCCGGCGCCGCAGTGACAAGGCCACCGATCACGATGAGAGACACGAGGACGCCCCCGAGCGGAATCCCGCGATTCCGGTAAACATCAGGGGCTTTCACCGCGATGGACGCTCCTCGTCAGTCTCTCGATGTACCGCACGGCCCACTAGCACTTGCGCCCGCCTAACAGTGCCCCGCCACACTGCATGATGCCTTCTCCGGCTTCGCGGATCAACTGGATGCCGCCCTCGACACCACCTGCAATTCCGCCGCCAGCGTTGCTAATGAGGTCTACTGGGTCTTTTAGCAAGAACGGCAGGTTGATACCAGCACGAGCGAGGAAGCGTTGCCAGCCGTTGTTCGTGTATCCGCTAATCGGTCCCGCCTCGTTAAGTATGATGCCCGGCTCCAGCGGTCAGTCCAGTTGCTGTGAGAGTGTGAGTCGTTGTTGATGTGAATGTGTGAGTGCTCTCCCTCTCGATTCCTAGCGTGGAGTGAATCGAAGGGCCGCGGGGCCGTCGGTCCACGGGCATCGAGGGCAGTGGCTCTCATCGGCTGCCAACTGTACTCGCTTCATAGAACGCGACTGGGGTCTTGTAGCCGAGGCCGCGGTGCGGGCGCAGCGTGTTGTATTCGCGCACCCAGTTGGCGATCATGACCCGCGCCTCGAGCGGGCTGTCGAAGTGCTCGCCGTTGAGCAGCTCGTCGCGCATCGTGCCGTTGAACCGCTCGACGTAGGGGTTCTGCTGCGGGGAGCCGCGCTCGATGAAGATCGGCTGGACACCCTGCGCGGCGAGCCACGCCCTGGTGCTCTCGGCGATGAACTCGCGGCCGTTGTCCGAGCGGATGAACGCCGGCTTGCCATGCTTCTTGAAGAGCGTCTTGAGCTCGGCCACGACGTCGCGGGCACCGATGTGCCGCTCGACACGGCAGCCGAGCGCGCGCCGCGTGTACTCATCGACGACGTTCAAGACCCGCAGCGGACCGCCGTCCTGGGTCCTGGTCGAGACGAAGTCATAGGACCACACGTGGTTCGGCGCGGCCGCCGGCGTATTCCAAGCGGCTCCGAGCGCCGTCCCGCGGGCTTTCTCGCCGTGTTTCTTGCGCTGAGGCGGCACCCGGTGGCCCTCAAGGCGCCACAGCCGCTCGATCCGCTTGCGGTTCACGACCCACCCCTCCTGGCGAAGGAGCGCCCAGATCCGCCGGTAGCCATACCGCGGGTGGCGATCGGCGAGCTCGTTGATCCGGCGCACGAGCCGCAACTCGAACTCGCCCGGCTCGATCACATAGCGCTACGTGGAGCGGTGCTGGCCGACCAGCTGGCACGCCCGGCGCTCAGAGACCGGGAAGCGGTGCATCAGATGCGCCACCGCCGCCCGCCTCCGGACCGGGCTCACCATTTTGAGCGCTGCAAGTCCTTCAGCATCGAGATATCCAGCGCCTGCTCGGCAACGATCTTCTTCAGCCGGCTGTTCTCCTGCTCAAGCGCCTTCAGCCGCTGCGCCTCGTCCTCCTTCAAAGCCCCGTACTTGATCCGCCAGCGAAAGAACGTCTGGTCACTGATCCCCAGCCGCTTGCAGCGCTGTGCGACCGTGAAACCCTGCGCCTCGAGCTTCTCCGCCTCCCTCAGCTTCGCGACGATCTGCTCGACCGAATACCGCTTTCTGGCCATCCCGAACCTCCATTCGGACTCTCAACACCCGAACCAACGACATTCAAGATGGACCGGTACACAGGGGGCCGGACACCCGCAAATTGGGGCTATAGGCTTCGCAGCGTTCGCAGACAGAGCGACGCACAAACCCCTGCAAGGGGCGAAGTTCGCTCTACTTCGCCCCTTCCTGCACCAGTGGAGACGGTGGGAATCGAACCCACGTCCGCGATCGCGTGCGAATGGCTTCTACGAGCGTAGCCGGCGCTCTGATCTCGTTCCCCGCTCGCCTCGCCGGCGGGGTTGCGGGGAACCAGCCTCCTTGAGTTTCCCCGGCTTGCCGGAGGCGCCTCGCGCCGGGTGAGCCCGCTTTCTGATCCCGGCCTTCCCCGCCGCGGGCGAGCGGGGCCCGAGACCTCACGGCTTAGCTATTGACTAAGCGGCGAGGGCGTACTCGTGAGAGTCCGCACTTATTGTTTTCCCGGGTGTTTTACGAGGCCGCCCGGGACCTCGACTCGCAACCACCCCCACGAGCCGACCACGTCGAAACCTGTCGTCCCCGGGAATGAATGTAGGACCGATCCTAACGCGCGCGAGAGCCGCAGCCGGCGAACCGGGCGCTGAACGAAAGCGACGCGGATCCAAGCCGCTCGAGGAACCCGCTCGTCGTGCCCGGGGGCTCGACTCGCTGGGGTGGCGCGGCCTCACACCTCGGTGGCCTCGCTCTTTCGCGGCTCGGTTCCGCGTCTGCGGGGAACCTAGACCGCCCTGCACCTCCGAGCAAGGGGGTCCCGCGCGGCGATCCTGCATCCTGCGCGAAAAAGCGCCGCGAGCGGCGCGGCGCGTGCAGCGTTAGGTGCCGCTTAGCGGCGCTGCCACAATGAGGGTGTGGAGAACCAGGAGCTCTCCTATCCAAGCGCAGCTGCTGCGCTGCACCCGTCGCCGGCAGCGCCCGAGGGGCCTGAGAACCCGTTCGAGGAGCGCCCGCAGGGGGCTCTCGCGCGCATGCGCGGGCGGATCGGGAGCGCGCTCGCGGCGATCGTCGCGCTGGTTGCGAAGTTCTTCGCTGCGATCAAGGGCGCCGTGCTCCTGCTCCCGAAGCTGAAGCTGATCGCCGCCGCTGGCACCGCGCTCGTGTCGGTGGCCGCGTACAGCCTGTTCTGGGGCTGGACCTTCGCGCTCGGGTTCGTGGTGCTGCTGTTCGTGCACGAGATGGGACACGTGTGGCAGCTGCGGCGCGAGGGGCTGGAGGCCAGCCATCCCAAATTCATCCCGTTCCTCGGCGCGTTCATCACCGCGCGGACGTTCGGCGACAACGCGCTCGCCGAGGCCCGCGTGGGCCTCGCGGGCCCGGTGCTCGGGACGGTCGGCTCGGCGGCGTGCCTCCTGATCGCGGAAGTCACCAACAGCGATCTGTTCCGCGCGCTCGCCTACATCGGGTTCTTCCTGAACCTGTTCAACCTGCTGCCGATCGTCCCGCTCGACGGCGGACGCGCGATGGCGGCGCTCTCGCCCGTGATGTGGTTCCTCGGGTTCGGCGTGCTCGTCGCGCTCGACTTCCTCTACCCGAACTTCATCCTGCTGTTCATCACGTTCTTCGCGGGGCTCGAGCTGTACCGCCGCTGGGAGGCACGGAGATCGCCGTCGCTCGCGCAGGCCGCGTACTACCGCGTGTCCCCGCGCAACCGGGTGCTCGTCGGGCTCGTCTACATCGGGCTGATCGCCCTGCTCGCGGTGGGCATGTCCGAGACGCACATCCTCAGCTCGGGCGGGCACAGCTTCAGGAACCTGTAGGGCGCGCTCAGCGCCTCGCTTCGCGGATCCCGCGTTCGATGTCGCGCTTGGTCTCGCGCTCACGGATCGTCTGGCGCTTGTCGTAGAGGTCCTTGCCGCGGGCGAGCGCGAGCTCGACCTTCGCGTGCGCCCCCGAGAAGTACATGCGCGTGGGAACCAGCGTGAGGCCGCGCTCGCTCACGCGTGCAGCGAGGTGCGCGAGCTCGCGCCGGTGCACCAGCAGCTTGCGCGGACGCTCGGGGTCGTGGTTCTCGCGGGAGGCGGGGCCGTAGGGCGGGATGTGCACCGAGTGCAGCCACAGCTCGCCGTCGCGCTCGGCGGCGTACCCGTCCTTCAGCTGCGCTCCCGACGTGCGCAGCGCCTTGACCTCGGTGCCCTCCAGCGCGATCCCGCACTCCAACCGCTCGATCAGCTCGTAGCGGTGCGAGGCATAGCGGTTGGACGCCACGTCGCCCGCGCCCACCTTGCGCTTTCCCTTGCCCTTCGCCATCGACCGAGCCTAGCCTGCGGGCAGCAGGTCCACGCGCCCGCGCACCGCATCGATCCGTCCGACCCGCACCGCGAGCGGATCGCCGAGCCGGATCGTCGTACCCGTGCGCTCCCCGCGGAGGATCGTTCCCTCATCGTTGAGCTCGAACCAGTCGCGCCCACCGCCGGGCGCGCCGAGCCGTCTCACCGGGAGCATCCCCTCATACGGCGGAGCATTGCCCACCTCGGGCTGGGTTCCGAACGCGATGAACGCGCCCGCGGAGATCACGCCGGTGACCTCGCCCCGGAACTCTCGGTCCAGGCCTCCGGCGCCGAGCGCACGCTCCAGGGCGAAGCAGCGCGCGACGTCGTCGCCGTCGCGCTCGAGCAGCATCGAGTCGCGCTCGCGTTCGGAGGTCCACGCACCGAGCTCGCTGAGCTCCGAGGACGGGTGCGCCCGCTCTCCCTCGCCGAGCGCCTCGAGCAGCGCGCGGTGGCACACGAGGTCCGGGTAGCGGCGGATCGGAGAGGTGAAGTGGCAGTACGCGCTCGAGTGCAGGCCCGCGTGGCCGAGGTTCACGGGCGAGTAGTACGCCTGCTTGAGCGAGCGCAGCACGAGCCCGCCGAGCGCGAGCCCGCCGTGCCCCGCGCGCGCCACGTGGCGCTCGACGGCAACCGACATCGCCCCGAGCAGATCGGCGGCCTGGGTGGATGACATCGGCTCCGGCAGCGGCGGCGTGGGCACCTCCAGCGTGGCGAGCTGATCCGCCAGCCGTCGCACCCGGTCGGGCTCGGGGCGCTCGTGCACGCGGTACAGGCACGGCACGCCGCGCCGCTGGAGCAGCTCCGCCACGGCCTCGTTGGCGGCGATCATCAGGTGCTCGATCAGGCGGTGCGATTCGGTCTGGCTGCGCGCGTTCACCGCGACCACGTCGCCGCGTTCGTCGAACTGGAACTCCGGCTCGGCGGACTCGATCGCGAGCGCGCCGCTGCGCTCCCGCCGCTCGCCGAGCGCGCTGGCAACCTCGCGCGCGATCCGCAGCGGCCCTGCCCACGGCTCGCGCGCGCTCTCGGCGCCCGCGAAGATGCGGTCGACCTGCTCGTAGTCGAGGCGCACGTCGGAGCGGACGAGCGAGCGGTGGAAGGCGGAGCGTCGCACGCGCTCGCCGTCCACCTCCAGCTCGACGGTGACCGCGGCGCGATCGACGCCCGGCTGCAGCGAGCATGCTTCGCTGGAGAGGGCGTGCGGCAGCATCGGCTCCACCGCCCCGGGCACGTACACGCTCGTGGCGCGGCTTCGCGCCTCGCGGTCGACGTGCGAGCCGTCGGTCACGTGCGCGGCCACATCGGCGATGTGCACCCAGATCCGTGCGCGACCGTCGCCCAGCGCTTCGGCGGAGATCGCGTCGTCGAAGTCGCGGGCGCTCGCGGGATCGATCGTGAACGTGGGCAGCTCGCGCAGGTCCCGGCGCGCACCGGGCTCGGCGCGCACGCGCTCGGCGGCAGCGCGCGCGTCGCGCTCCACCGCGTCGGTGAAGCGTCGCCGCAGGCCGCGGTCGAGCATCAGCGCCTCGATCACGTCGCGTGCCACATGCGGGCGGCCGATCACGCGCAGCACGCGGGCCGGCTGGGAGCGAGCTGCTGCTGAGACGAGCACGAGGTCGCCCGCCCGCGCGCTGTTCGGTCCCGACCGGTCCACGCGCACGGTGATCTGCCCGCGCCCGCGCCCGCCGCCCCCGGTGCGCGGGCGCTCCCGGCCGGAGTCCGCACGCGAGGGGAACAGCGGCTCGGCGATCATGAAGCGCCCACGGCGCTCCAGCACGGCGACGAGGGGCGGGGCCGCCCCCCGGGGCGGGCGCTGTCTCCCGTCGCCGCCGCGCTGCGCGCGCGGCGGGCTCACCGAGCCTTCGCGGCGAGCGTGCGCAGCGCCACGTCGAGCCCCTTGGGCGTGTCCACTGCCGTCTTGGGCACCGTCACTTCGGGCGTGATCCCCGCGCCCTGCTTGACGCCGCCGCCGCCGAGATTGCGCCCGTTCGGCGTGAAGTACTCACCCACGGTGATGTCCAGCGCGCCCCCGTTGGACAGCGGCTCCTCCTCCTGGAAGACGCCCTTGCCGAACGTGTGCGTGCCCACCACCGTCGCGCGCCGGTGGTCCTGCAGCGCAGCGGTGACGATCTCCGCAGCCGATGCGGTGCTGCTGTCGACGAGCACCACCATCGGCACCGTTTCGGGGATCGCCTGGCCGAGCGCGAGCAGCGTCTGGCTCGGCTGCGTGCGGCCGCGCGTGCTGACGACCGTGCCCTTCTCGATGAAGATGCTCGCGATCAGCTGGGCCTCCTCGACGAGCCCCCCGCCGTTGCCGCGCAGGTCGAACACGATGCCGCGCGCGCCCCCGTGGCGCACGCGTTCGACCGCTTCACGGACTTCGCCGTGTGCGCCGGGGCTGAACGTGGCCAGCGCAACCACGCCGAGCTTCACGCCGCGCACGGTGCGGACGACCGATGCCACCACCGGCTCCGCGACGGTTGCGCGCGTGATGCGCACGGTGTGCACGGGTGCATGGAGCCCCGCGCCGAGGTGCCCGATCGTCACGTCGGTGCCCGGCCGCCCCCTGATCAGTTCCGCTGCAGCGTCCGCGGAGACGCCGGCCAGCTTGCGGCCGTTGACCGCGACGATCACTTCGCCCGCCTTCAACCCGGCGCGCCGCGCCGGCGAGGCGTCGTAGACGTGCTCGATCAACAGCCCGCGCTTGTCCGGCACGACGCTCACGCCGATGCCGGTGAAGTGAGGCGGGCTGCTGAATTCGCGGAATTCGTCGGGCGAGAGGTAGTGGGAGAAGCGGTCCTTGAGGCTCGACACCGCCCCCGAGATCGATGCGTCCGAGAGCGCCCCGCTCGAGACGGGGCGGTAGTAGTCGCGCGAGATCCGCTCGATCGCTTCGTCGACGACACGTGTCTGCTGGTTGGCGACGAACGCTTCCCGCAGGAACGTCGGGAGGTGGTTGGGATGGCCGCCGAGCCACAGCCCTGCGACGAGCAGCACCGGGAGCAGGAGCGCCAGGAGCGGCGTGCGCAGCTTGGGGAGCGAGGGGCGCATCGGCGGAGGCAAGCGTAGAGCAGCCGACGGCCCTCCCGGGGCATCGGCCCGACGTTCTAGGGTGGGTGCGATGGCCAACGTGAGCACCACCACGGTGGCGGCCAACGGCCTCCCGGTCCACCGCATCGAGCTTCCCGGCACGCGCGCGCTCACGGTGCTGGTCGCGTTCGACGCGGGTGCGCGCAGCGAGCGTCCCGAGGAGAACGGGATGGCGCACTTCCTCGAGCACCTCGTGTTCAAGGGCGGGGAGAAGTACCCCACCTACACCGACGTCAATGAGACCGCCGAGCGCCTCGGCGGAGTCCTGAACGCCTACACGAGCCACGACCTGGTCGCGTTCCACATCACCGTTCGGGCGGAGGCGGCGCCGCAGGCGATCGATCTGCTCACCGACTTCGTCGGGCGCCCGCGCGTGGACGGCGAGGAGCTCGACCGCGAGCGCGGCGTGGTGATCCAGGAGATCAACCGCGCCTACGACCAGCCCTCGATGGTGGCCGAGTACCTGATCGACCGCGCCGCGTTCGGCGAGCACCCGCTGGGACGCACGGTGCTCGGCCCCGAGGAGAACCTCCGCAGCTTCACCCGTGAGGGGATCCTCGCGTTCCGCGAGCGCCGCTGGGCGGGCGCCCGCGGCGGCGCCTTCCTCGTCGGCAACATCGACAGCCTTCCCGGCGATGCGCAGCTGCACGAGGCGTTCGCACGCTTCCCCTCGCTGCCGGAGCCCGCGCCGTTCGAGCCCGCGCCCGGCTTCGCGCCCGAGAAGGTCGTAGAGGAGCGCGACACCAACCAGTCGCACCTGCGCATGATCTACAGGCCCGAGGTGTCGACGACGAGCCTGCCCGAGCGCGCTGCGCTCTCGATCTACGCAACGCTGCTCGGCGGCTCGATGGGCTCGCGCCTGTTCGACGAGATCCGCGAGAAACGCGGCCTCTGCTACTCGGTCTACGCCGCCGATCACGCATTTGCAGACGTTCCGGTGCTGCAGCTCGGATCGGGTCTGGATTCCAGCAAGACGATCGAGGCCTACACGCGTATGCGCGAGATCGTCACCGAGCTGCGCGACGCCGGGCCCACCCAGGAGGAGGTCGAGCGAGCGCGTGCCTACGCGGCCGGCCGCCTCGTGCTGGCGTTCGAGAACACCAACGCGGTGGCGCGCTTCGCGGCGAACCGCAGCGTGGTGTTCAGCGAGCCGATCGACCCGGACGAGGCGATCGCCGTGCTCGATGCGGTCACCTTCGAGCAGGTGCGCGAGGTCGCCGCTGGTGTTGCCGACGAGCTCGCGGTGGCGTGCGTCGGACCCCACACCGCCGACGAGTTCTAGCGGCGCAGCTCCTCGAGCTTCGCTGCGCGCCGGTCCTCGCCGACCATCTCGATCACCCAGCGCTTGGCCTCGTCGAGGTCCAGCGCGCGCGCCTCGACCATCGCTTCGATGTCGACCCAGTCGCGGGGCCGGGCGAACATCGCCTTGAAGACCGCGAGCGCGGTGCAGCTCAGAACCGGGATCGTCCGATCGCCGAAGGAGACCCGTCGCACGTTGCGCTCCACGTCGTCGTGGAACGGCAGCACGCTGAAGAACAGGTCGATCGGGGTTTGCTCCCACAGGAGGCGGACCTGGCCGTCACGTTCTGCGCGTTCGAGCGCGCGTCCTCCGGTCTCGATCTCCCGTGGAAGCACGTCGAACACCTCGCGTGTGCGCCACGGTTCCACGAACACGTTCACGTCGACGTCCTGCGTCGCCCGCGCTTCCAGCACGCAATAGCCGAGCGCGAGCGCCCCGCCGATCGCGTGGGGGAAGGTGCCCGCATCCAGTGCGTCGTGCACCGCCAGCATCTTTTCGACGAGCCCCGTCACGACGCGAGCCGTATGAGCGCTGGATACGCGAGCTCACCACGCGGTCGCGACGGCATGCGGTCCGCTACCCCGAGCACGTCGATCAGCACTTTGCCGGCTCGATCGAGCGACTCCCGATCCGAGAGCGGCGAGATTTCGAGTTCCAGGCCGGCGGCGCGCGCGATGCGGGCCAACGCGGAGACCGAAGGCTGGCGTCGCCCGTGCTCATACGCACTCAACACCGACGGCTGGATGCCGGACCGACGCGCAAGCTCCGCTTTGCTGAGCCCGGAGGTACGTCGGATCTCGGCGAGAAGCTCGCCCGCTACATGGTCGTTCGTGACGAACATGGTACAGATGTTACCATATTCGCTTACTGCTATCGCGATCTATAAGCGAATACGCTAACTACCGATTGCGACCATCCGGTCGATCGGCACCCGCGCCCGCTCGGCGACCTCCGGCGGGACGCGCACCTCGAACTGCATGTCGCGCAGCGCGTCGCGGAGCTTCGGGAGCGTGATCATCTTCATGAACCGGCACGAGGCCTCGGCGTTGGCGGGAATGAACTCCACCTCGGGGGCTGCCATCTGCAGCGGGTAGAGCATCCCCACCTCGGTGGCCACCACCGCCTGGCGGGCCTGCGCGCGCGCGGCCGGCCCGCGGGACGCGCCGCCGGCGACGCCCGCCTCCACCTCGCGCGCGTACTTGAGCATGCCGCCGGTGGAGAGCATGTGCACGCCCTCCGGGTCGACATCGCCCGCTGCGACGTACTCCATCACGCTCGTGGAGCACCCGCACTCGGGGTGGATCAGGAAGTCCGCGTCGGGGTGCGCAGCGCGCGTGGCTTCGATGTCCGCCGGGCGGATCCCCGCGTGGACGTGGCACTCCCCGTCCCACACGTGCATGCGCCGCCCGAGCTCCTTCTCCACGTACGCGCCGAGCCACATGTCGGGTCCGAACAGGATCTCCGTGTCCGGGCCGTGGGTGTCGTAGATGTGGCGGACCACCTCGACGGCGTTCGCCGAGGTGCAGCAGTAGTCGGTGAGCGCCTTCACCTCGGCGGTGGTGTTGACGTACATCACCACGACCCCCTCGGGGTAGCTGGCGCGCCACTCGGCGAGCTGCCCCGCGTCGATCGAGGCGGCGAGCGAGCAGCCGGCGTCGAGGTCCGGGATCAGCACGGTCTTCTGGGGGCACAGGATCGACGCGGTCTCGGCCATGAAGTGCACGCCGCAGAACACGATCACCTCGCCCTCGGCTCCGGCAGCCACCCGCGAGAGCCCGAGCGAATCGCCGACGTAGTGCGCCACGTCCTGGACCTCCGGCACCTGGTAGTTGTGCGCGAGGATCACCGCGTTGCGCTCGGAGGCGAGCGCACGCACCTCGTCCTTCATCTGCGCGATCTCCTCGGGGGAGAGCATGCCGGGTTGGCTCTGGGCGGGCGCCATCGGGAGGTTCATCGCGCACCCCCGGTGGACGCTGCGCAGCTGCCGCGGCGGGCGAGGATGTGGGTCATGGCGAGACCTCCAGGAGCAAGGACAGGTCAAGTGCGGCGGCGGAGTGAGTGATCCCTCCGATCGAGATCCATTCTACCCCCGTACTCGCCACCGCCCCGAGCGTCGCAAGCGTCACTCGCCCGCTCGCCTCGAGCTCGGCACGTCCGGCGACCTGCTCCACGGCCGCGCGCAGCTGCGGCTCGTCCATGTTGTCGAGCAGCAGGCGCGGCGCGCCCGCCGCGAGCGCCTCCTCGATCTCGGCGGGGTTGCGCACCTCGACCTCGAGCGTGTCCGCCAGCTCCGGCGCGGCCTCGCGCGCGCTCGTCACAGCCGCGGTGATCCCACCCGCGGCGGCAATGTGGTTCTCCTTGATCAGGATCGCGTCGTAGAGCCCTGCGCGGTGGTTCACCGCTCCCCCCGCCGCCACCGCGGCCTTCTCGAGCGCGCGGAGCCCGGGCGTGGTCTTGCGCGTGTCGAGCACCCGCGCGCCCGTGCCCTCGACTGCGCGCGCCGCCAGCGCGGCCGCGGTGGCCACCCCCGAGAGGCGGGCGAGGAAGTTCAGCGCCGTGCGCTCGCCGGTCAGCAGCGCGCGCGCCCGGCCCTCGACCGACAGCACGTCGCCCCCGTCGCGCCACACCCCCTCGGGTGCGAGTCGCCCCACGCGGACGTCGGGATCGAGCATCTCGAACACCAGCTCGGCGGCCTCGAGGCCGTAGATCACGCCCGCCTGCTTCTGACGGATCACGCCCTGGGCACGCGCATCCTCGGCAACCGTCGCAGCGCTCGTGACGTCGCCGCTGCCCACGTCCTCGGCGAGCGCGCGCGAGACCAGCTCGTGCAGGTCCGACACGCTACCCGCCGCCCCGCCCGGCGCTGCGCAGCAGGTAGGCGCGAACGAACTCGTCGAGGTCGCCGTCGAGCACGCGCTGCACGTCGCCCATCTCGTGCGAGGTGCGGTGGTCCTTGACCATCGTGTAGGGGTGCAGGACGTAGGAGCGGATCTGCGAGCCGAAGTTGACGTCCTGCGCCTCGCCCTTCTCCCGCGCGATCTCCTCCTGGCGTTCGCGCTCCTGGCGCTCCACGAGCTTGGCGCGCAGCATCGCCATCGCGGTGGCGCGGTTGGACGACTGCGAGCGCTCGTTCTGGCACTGCACGACGATCCCGGTGGGGCGGTGCGTGATCCGCACCGCGGAGTCCGTCTTGTTGACGTGCTGGCCACCCGCTCCGGAGGCGCGGTAGGTGTCCACCTGGAGGTCGTCCTCGATGATCTCCACAGCCTCGGTGTCGGGCACCACCGGCGCCACCTCCACGCCCGCGAAGCTCGTCTGCCGCCGGTGCGCGGAGTCGAACGGCGACAGCCGTACGAGCCGGTGGACACCACGCTCCGCGCCGAACAGCCCGTAGGCGTTCTCCCCCGCAGCCCTGAACGTCGCCGACTTGATGCCCGCTTCCTCGCCGGGCGAGACCTCGAGCAGCTCCACCTGGAAGCCGCGGCGCTCTGCCCAGCGCATCTCCATCCGCAGCACCATCTCCGCCCAGTCCTGCGCGTCGGTCCCCCCCGCGCCCGCGTTCACGCTCACGAGCGCGTCGCCTGCGTCATAGGGCCCGCTGAACAGCCGCTGCTCCTCCAGCGCCGCCAGCCGGCCCTCCACCGATGTGATCTGCTCGAGCACCTCCTCCTCGAGCGTCGCGTCCTCGGCGGCCATCTCCACGAGCCCGTCGAGGTCCTCCACGTCGGCAGCCAGCCCGCGGTACTCCTGCAGCCGCCGCGTTGCACGCGCGTGGCGTGCGGAGACCTCCGCTGCGCGCTCGGCGTCATCCCAGAAGCCGGCCGCCCCCATCTCCTCCTCCAGCGAGGCGAGGAGGCTCTCGAGCCCCGCAGGGTCAAAGATAGTCCGCGAGCAGTGACATCTGCTCACGGATCGCGGCCAGGCGCTGCGGAGTGGACTCGCTCGGGGCGGCGGTGGCCATGGGCTCACGCTATCAGCGCGACGTGCCGCCACCGCGCGCCGCGCACTATCGTGCGCGGCCGATGCTCCTCGACGCGCCCGACACGCTCGCCGCGAGGTTCGCCGCCGCGGTGACCGCAGGCGACGTCGACGGCGCGCTCGACCTGTGGATCGAGGACGCAACGCTCGTGCAGGTCACGGGCGAGACGGTACGGGGCAGGGCCGAGATGGAGCCGGTCGTGCGGGCGCTCGTCGAGCACGACGTCACGCTCGAAGCCGAGCTGCACGCGCTCTACCGCGCCCCCGGGGTCGCGCTCGGGACGGGCACCCTCACGATGAGCGGCAGCGACGCCGAGGGCAACCCCTACTCGTCGCAGAGCACCTCGCTCGTGGTCTACCTGGAGACCGAAGCGGGCTGGCGGATCGCGATCGACGCCCCGTGGGGGCTACCCGCCGGCTAGGGCGCAGCGAGCGAGGACGCCGCTATGCGGCGAGCCCACGGGCCTCTAGGCGCCGTGGCACTTCTTGAACTTCTTCCCGCTCCCGCACCAGCAGGGATCGTTCCGCCCCACCTGGTGCTCCTCGTCGACCACGCGCTGCTCGACCACGGGGACCATCTCGCCTTCGCCACCGCCGTTTTCGGCGCTTGCGGAGGCGCCGGCGGCGGCTGCTGCCTGGGCGAGGGCGCCCGCGCCCGCGGCGCTGTGGCCGCCGGAGTAGGAGACGCGGCCGGCGCGGGTGGAGCTGCCGCCGGCGGCGAAGGGCGCGGCCTGCTGCGCGGGCCCGCCGTTCTCGCCTTCGATGTTGACCTGGACGTTGAAGACCATGCGGGCGTAGTCGGTCCAGACGATGTTCATCAGGTCGCCGAACAGCGTGAACGCCTCGTTCTTGTACGCGACGAGCGGGTCCACCTGGGCGAACCCGCGCAGGTGGATTCCCTCGCGCAGGTAGTCCATGTCGAACAGGTGCTCGCGCCAGCGCTCATCGATCGTCTGCAGCAGCAGGAAGCGCTCGAGCGCGCCCATCAGCTCCTCGCCGAGTGCCTCCTCGCGCGCGTCGTAGCGTTCCATCGCCTCGGCGACGAGCCGCTCGGTGAGCACGGCGTGGTCGGTGCGCTCGCGATCGAGCTCCTCGTCGGCGAGCTCGGACGGGAAGAACTGCCCGAGCGCGACGAACAGACCGTCGAGATCCCAGTCTTCGGCGTAGTCGCCTTCGGTGTACTGGTCGATCGTGCGTTCGATCACCTTCGCGACTTCCGCGCGCGCCTCCTCGCCGATGTCCTTGCCCTCGAGCACCTCGTCGCGGTAGGCGTAGATCACGCGGCGCTGCTCGTTCATCACGTCGTCGTACTCGAGCACGCGTTTGCGGATCAGGAAGTTCTGCTCCTCGACCTTCTTCTGGGCTTTCTCGATCTGTTTGGAGAGCATCCCCGCCTCGATCGGTTCCTCGTTGCCCTCCTCGTCGACCCCGCCGAGTTTGTCGAGGATCCGGTAGATGCGGTCGCCCGCGAACAGGCGCACGAGATCGTCCTCGGCGGACAGGAAGAAGCGCGACTCGCCCGGGTCGCCCTGGCGGCCGCTGCGGCCCCGCAGCTGGTTGTCGATCCGCCGTGACTCGTGGCGCTCGGTGCCGCAGATGAACAGCCCGCCCGAGGCCATCACCTGCTCGCGGCTCTCATCGACCTTCGCCTCGAGGGACGGCAGGACCTCGGCGAAGCGGCGCTCGAAGGTCTCGGGCTCGGTCTCGGGGTCGATCCCCTCGCGCGCGAGCTGCTGGCGCGTGAGGTGCTCGGGGTTGCCGCCGAGCTTGATGTCCACGCCGCGCCCGGCCATGTTGGTTGCGATCGTGACCGCCCCGGGCTGGCCGGCCTCGGCGACGATGTCCGCCTCGCGCGCAGCGTGCTCGGGTTTTGCGTTCAGCACCGTGTGCTTGATGCCGCGCTTGGTGAGCCGCTCGGAGAGCAGCTCGGAGACCTCGACCGAGATCGTGCCCACGAGCACCGGCTGGCCGTTCTCGTGGCGCGCGGCGATCTCCTTGACCACCGCCGCCCACTTGCCGTCCTTGGTCTTGTAGACCTGATCGTTGCGGTCGTCGCGCACCATCGGCCGGTTGGTGGGGATCTGCACGACCGGGAGCTCGTAGATCTTCATGAACTCGGTGGCCTCGGTCAGCGCCGTGCCGGTCATGCCCGCGAGCTTGTCGTAGAGCCGGAAGAAGTTCTGGTAGGTGATCGTGGCGAGCGTCTGGTTCTCCTCCTGGATCGCCACGCCCTCCTTCGCCTCGACCGCCTGGTGCAGGCCCTCCGACCAGCGCCGGCCGTCGAGGATGCGCCCGGTGAACTCGTCGATGATCTTGACCTCGCCGTCGATCACCGCGTAGTCGACGTTGAGCTTGTACAGCGACTCGGCGCGCAGCGACTGGATCAGGTGGTTGACGAGGTGGCCGTTCTCGGCCCGGTAGAGATGCTCGATCCCGAGGAACTTCTCCGCCTTGGCGACGCCCTGCTCGGTGATCGACACGGTCTTGTGCTTCTCGTCGACCTCGTAGTCGAAGTCGGCGACGAACAGCTTCTTCGTGCGCGGGTCCATCCCTTCGGGCGTTTTGCCCGGCGTCAGGCGCGGCGCGAGCTTGGCGAACTTCACGTACAGGTCGGCCGCCTGTTCGGGGGCACCGGAGATGATCAGCGGCGTGCGCGCCTCGTCGATGAGGATGTTGTCGACCTCGTCCACGATCGCGAACGCGTGGTCTCGCTGGACCTTTTCGGAGAGGTCCTTGGCCATGTTGTCGCGCAGGTAGTCGAAGCCGAACTCGGAGTTGGTGCCGTAGACGACGTCGCACGAGTATGCGCGCTGCTTCTCGTCGTAGGGCTGGCCGCTCTCGATCACGCCCACGGTGACGCCGAGCGCGTCGTAGATCGGGCTCATCCATTCCGCGTCGCGGCGGGCGAGGTAGTCGTTGACGGTGACCACGTGGACGCCGCGCTTGACGAGCTCGCCGTCGCTGCCCTCGCGCACGGCGAGCGAGTTCAGGACCACCGCGAGCGTGGCCGTGAGCGTCTTTCCCTCGCCAGTCTTCATCTCGGAGATCTGGCCCTCGTGGAGCGCCATCCCACCGATCAGCTGCACGTCGAAGTGGCGCATCTCCATCTTGCGCCTGCCCGTCTCGCGGACGATCGCGAAGCACTCGGGCAGCAGCTCGTCGAGCGAATCGCCGTCCTCGGCGCGCTCGCGCAGCGCGTCCATCCGCTCGCGCAGCTCAGCGTCGCTGTCGTGTTCGAGCTCCTCCTCGAACGCCCCGATCAGCGACACGCGACGCTGGTATTCCTTGAACTTCTTCGCCTCGCCGACGTTCAGCGCGCGATCGAGCAGGGAGGGCATGGGCCAAGGATAGCCGTCGGCGCCGGCCCCGCTATGCGCCTGCGGGCCCTACCCGAACGTGTGGCTGCGCGAGCCGCCGCCGGGGCAATCGGTCAGCGTCACGCGCAGCGGCCCGTCGGTCGTGACCGCGAGCGTGGCGCTGCAGTCCACGCGCGCCCGCGTCGCGTCGACGCTCACCTTCGAGACGTTGGTGGCGTTGATCACGAGCCCGTCCTGCGCGGGTTCGGCCGGCGCTGCGCCCCACGCCTTCGCCTGGCTGGTGAACGGGATCGCGGGGATCGTGCCGCCGGTCAGGACGCCCGCCCCGTGGGTCGTTTCGCCCACGGTGGGGTCGCCCTGCCCGAAGCCCTGAGAGCGAACGTCGACGGTGCCGAGCGGGGTGCTGCCCGCAGATTCGCGCAGCGTGACCCCGTACACCCAGTAGGCGTGCCCAGCCGTGGTGCCGTCGGCGGGGAAGTCCATCGTCGGGTTGTAGACGTATGTCACGTGTGAGGGGTTGCGCGAGACCGTTTCGGTACCCAGGAACGCCGCGGCGGGCGCGTATTCGTCGTTGATCGCCAGCGTGAGGTGATCGCCCGCGTCGAACTGGTCGAATTCGTAGCGGTAGCCGAGCGAGTCGAACTTCGCCACCTGTTCGAGCACGCCCGCGATCGGCACGAGCTCGTCGGTCGTCTCGTCCCAGATCAGGAACGGCACGTTGCGCACCGACCCGAGCATCCGCTGGGTCAGCGACTGGGTGCCCCCGGTCGGTTCGGCGGGCGGGACCCACACACCCAGCGCGGGCGGGCCCACGGTCGGCTGGGCGCGTGCGAACAGGTCCGGGAACTGGCTGGTGAACTTGTAGGTCCCGTAGCCGCCCATCGAGTAGCCCGTGATGTCTGTGAACGCCGGGTTGAGGTGGTAGTGGGCTGCAGCGTCCGCCCACACTTCGAAGGTGTCGGCCCCCGCGCGGTCGTAGTACCAGCCGTCGGGGCCGCGGCCGGACGGCGTGATCACGATCGAGCCTTCGCCACGGCCGGCGAACTGCGACTGGTTGCGCGAGCCCTCGAACTGGTTGTAGTTGGCCGACAGCGAGTGCAGCAGGAGCGTCAATCCCCACCCGTTCGCGGGCTGGGAGCCGGAGGGCACGTAGATCGCGTAGGGCAGCAGCTGCCCGCGGAGCGCGCCGTCGCACCCCGAGGAGCTGCCGCAGCCGCCCGTCGCGTAGTCGGCGCCCTCGCCGTCGGTGAAGTGCGAGGCGAGGATCCGGTCGAACGCGCCGCTCACCGGCACGCCGGTGGGCTGGCCGTCCATGTCGTCGTTGGTGCGCGCCTTGAGCTTCGCGAAGTCGACTTCGGCGAAGAAGCTCGAGATGTCACCGCCCGCGAGCGCCGCGGCCTGGGCGGATTCGCGCCACCACGCGGGGTTGGCCTCGCTCGTCGCGCTGGGAGTCCCGGGAAGCGGCTCCTGAGCGTTGTAGCGGAAGGCCACGTCGAAGAACGCGGGCGGGGTCGTGTCGGCCCCCGCGCCGCCGGGCTGCGTTTCGCTGGCGATCGCACCGGGGAGCAGATAGGTCCCGGCTGCTTCGTTCCAGAGCCCCACCCCGGCTGCGAGCCGGACCTTGGAGGTGCCCGGGTTCCAGTCCTGGTGGGGCACGTCGACAGTGATCTGGCGGTGTGCGAGGTCCACGTCGACGGTCGGTTCGGGGCCCGGGACGACCGCGCCCGTCACCGCGTCCGTGAGCACCGCCGTGCTGCCGTGCACGGTGAGGAAGTACTGCGCGGGCGCGCTCACGTTCGCGCCGAACGGGAAGGGGTGCGTGACACCCGGCGTCCCGCCGATCGCGATCGCAGTGGCCACGAGGCCCGGGTTCTCGAGCGTGTTGAGCGTGATCCGGAAGGCGGTCGCGGTGGTGAGCGGCTTGACGCGCAGCTCCACGAGGTTGGCGGCGTTCTCGTCGTAGCCGGCGCCGGTGGGGTACGTGTAGGTCCCGTTCGGTTCGGAGAAGATGTCCCCGCCCGACGGATCGCCGCCCGGCGAGTCCATGGGGTTCGTGGGGTCGGGCACCTCTTTGGCGCCGTGATCGTCGTACAGGTAGCCCTGGTAGAGGAACTCGCCTTTGCGGTATGCGCTCGCGCCGGAGACGAGGATCGGGGGGGCGGTCCAGCCGGAGCCTTTGACGTTTTCGAGCTGGGGCGCGTGCGCGAGCGGTTGGTAGAGCACGGCGGGGCCCGGCCGCGGGCCGGGGCCTTCTTTCGCCGGCAGCGAGGGGTTGACGGCAGCGCCCGCAGAGGCAGCACCCGCGAATGACGCGGCGCATGCGAGCGACGCGACGCACGGCACGAGCATCGAAAGACCGCGGAACCTCTTTGGCACGCTCTAACCCCTCCCCGTTTGCGACTGATGCAGGCCAATGCCTCATACCCGCGCGCGCGAGATCTCAAACTCCACGCGTGGCGGGCGCCGCGTGCGGGGCGGCGGCTCGGGTGCTGCGAGAGCTGTGCCCGGCGCCTTACAGGGTGGGGTACACCGCCTCCCCGGCAGCTCCCTCTGCGATCGCCGCGGCCGCTGCGAACTGCGCAGTCTCGACGCGGTCGCGACGCCGTCGAAGTTTGTCGCGGTGACGCTTGACCTGGCGCGCGAGCTCGTCGACGACCAGGTTCAGCGAGTGCATCATCTCCGGGGTGGCGTCGCGCGCTCGCAGCGTCACACCCTTCAGATACAGCGTCGCCTCAGCCACCTGGCAGTCGGACACGCGCGGATTCGGCTCCTTCCTGAGCTCGATCTCGAGACGTGCGAGATCGGAGACCTGCCGCGCGACCTTGTCGAACCGGCGTTCCGCGTGGAGGCGGAGCTCGTCGGTGACGGGGACGTTGCGGCCCTTGATGTCGATTTGCATCGACGTCTCCCTTCGGTCGAGCTATGTCCTGGCACCGATGGTAGGGCTCGCCGAGGCGGATGTAAACACGCTGGACGGATGGAGCCGGCCCGTAAGGGACCGCTCCGCTCGCCCGGTGCGAGAATGGCGGGCGGATGAGCCCCGACCTGTCCTGGTCGTTCAGCCCCGGCGTCCTGATCGCAGCGGCGCTGGTGACGTTCCTCTACGTGTGCCGCTGGCGCGCGGTGCGGCGCACGGCGGGCTCACGGCGCTCGAGCGAGGCGCCCGTGTGGAGGCTCGGATGCTTCCTCGCGTCGGTGCTGACGGCCCTCGCAGCGCTCCTCTCGCCCCTCGACGCGCTCGCCGACCAGCTGTTCTTCGCCCACATGGTCCAGCACGTGCTCCTGCTCGACGTGGCACCGATCCTCGGCATCCTCGGCTTGACGAAGGTGATCCTGCGTCCGCTCACGCGTGCGGTCGCCGAGCTCGAGCGCCGCGCGGGAGCGCTCGCGCACCCCGCGTTCGCGGTGGTGCTCTACGTGGGCGTGATCTGGGCGTGGCACGTTCCCGCGGCGTATGACTTCGCCGTCCGGCACAGCACGGTCCACGTGCTCGAGCACCTGACCTTCTTCCTGGCGGGGTCGCTCTACTGGTGGCACCTGCTCTCGCCGATCCGCGCGCGGATGCGGCTCGGCGGGCTGGGCCCGGTCGCCTACATGGTCAGCACGAAGCTGTTCGTGGGGGCGCTCGGCATGGGGCTCGCGTTCGCGCCGTCCACGCTCTACCCCTACTACGAGCACCAGGCCCGGGTGTGGGGCATCTCCGCGCTCAGCGACCAGGCGATCGCGGGCCTGACCATGGCTGTGGAGCAGTCGCTGATCATGGGCGGCGCGCTCGTGCTGCTGTTCGTGCGCGCGCTCACGGAGTCAGAGCGCGCGCAGCAGCGCGCCGAACGGCTGGAGGCCGCGTAGAGCGGCGGTCCCGCCCGCGGCGGGGTCAGCCCCGCCGGCGCAGGCTCTCGAGGATCCCGCCGTGCCCCGCGATCGCGCCGATCAGGATCGACTTCGCGGCGACCTCCGTGCCGGGGAACACGATGCTCTCGCGCAGCTGCGCACCTGCTCCGACACGCGCGCCGTCGCCGAGCACGACCGGCCCCATCAGCCGCACCCCCTCGCCCAGGGTGACGCCCTCCCCGATCCAGATCGGGCCTTCGACCTCCGTGTCCTCGCGCAGCGGCGAGCCGCCCACGACCCTCACGCCCGGGGCGAACTCCGTGCCCTCCACCTGCAGGTGCAGCTCCCCGGCGAGCGCGTCGAAGGTCCCCTGGCGCAGCTCCGCGAGCGAGCCCACGTCGTTCCAGTACTCCTCGATCTCGTGGATGTGGAACGGCACGTCGTTCTCCAGCAGCGCCGGGTAGACGTCGTGTGCCCAGTCCGCGAAGGGCCGATCGGGGAAGTAGTCGAAGATCTCCGGCTCGAACATGTAGATGCCGCAGTTGCCGAGGTCCGACAGCGCCTCCTCCGGCGCGGGCTTCTCCTGGAAGCCCGTGATGCGCCCCTCGCGATCGTGCAGCACCACGCCGTACTCGCGCGTGTCCGTCACCCGCTTGACCGCGAGCGTCGCCACTCCCCCGCTCTGCTCGTGTCGCTCCGCGAACCGCGTCAGGTCGATGTCCGTCAGCGCGTCGCCCGAGATCACGAGGAACGTCTCGCCGCCGAAGAAGTCGGCGCACGCGCGCACGCCGCCGGCGGTCCCCAGCAGCTCCTCCTCGTAGCGGTAGGAGAGCCGATCGCCGAAGTGCTCCCTGATCGAGTCCGGGAAGTAGTGCAGGTTGGCGATCACCCTCTCGTAGCCGTGCTTGTCGAGCAGGTCCACGATGTGCTCCATGACCGGCCGGTCCAGCACCGGCACCATCGGCTTGGTGATCTCGTAGGTGAGCGGTCGCAGCCGGGTCCCCAACCCAGCTGCGAGCACCATCGCCCTCATCTGGAGGCTCCCTGACCGGCGCGGGGCGGCGTCCTCAGTCGCTCGCGTGCAAAGCACGCGACGCTCCTTGCGTCCTTGCCCCGCTTGGTCAGCGAGCCTCCAGAAGCCATGTGCAGGCTCGCGCCTAGTAGCGGTAGTGGTCCGACTTGTAGGGTCCCTCGACGGGCACGCCGATGTAGGCGGCCTGGTCCTCGGAGAGCTTCGTGAGCTTCACGCCGAGCGCGTCGAGGTGCAGCCGGGCGACCTTCTCGTCGAGGCGCTTGGGCAGCACGTAGACCTTCTTCTCGTACTCGCTGTTCTTGGTGAACAGCTCGATCTGCGCGATCGTCTGGTTGGAGAACGAGCTGCTCATCACGAAGCTCGGGTGGCCGGTGGCGTTCCCGAGGTTCAGCA
>JAICYC010000123.1 GCA_025934395.1 Solirubrobacteraceae bacterium
CAGCGCTGGGCGCGCTCGCCGGAACCGCGTCAGCGGGCGAGTTCCACGTGTATGGGTGCCGGACGCCGGGAGGCGCGGTCGCGCCGGCGGATGGGTGGAGCGGGACGGTTGCGTCGGGTAGCGCGGCGGACGCGTTCGCGCTCAACACCTGTGCCGAAGGTGGTGCACTCATAGCCGCACTCGGCGACTCCACATCGCATGCGGCGAACGTGGACCAGGTGACATGGGAGTTCGGTGCTCTGTCGCCGGAGCACGTGGTCCATGAGGAAGTCTCACGGGCCGGCTATTTGCACGGCGCGGCTGGAGAAAAAGCCACATACCAATTTTGGCTTGCGGGACCGCTCGACACGGACATATTCGACGAATGCATCTTCACCGTTGGATGCCACCTCGAGGGGGAAGTTGGAAACCCGCGCGGCGCCTCGAACCATGTGGTCGTGCCCGGCCCCAACACCGGCCAGCATCTCTTTGTGAACGTTTCTTGTGGCGGGGGTGGCTCAGGGAGCGAATGTGGGCACGGCTTTAGCGACCCCAACGGCTTCGCCGCCGTCGTCTACCTCTTCGCTTCGGACATAACACTCGAACAGGAAGCGGGTCCGTCGGTGAGCGGCGTGGGTGGCGAACTGGCTGGCGCGCCGAGCGTCTCGGGGACGGCGGATCTGACGTTCGACGCGGCGGACCCCGGCGCGGGCGTGTACGCGGCGACGGTGAGCGTGGACGGGAGCGTGCTGCAGACCACCCCGCTGGACGAAAACGGCGGACGCTGCCGCAATGTCGGCGAAACGGCGGACGGGCTGATGGCGTTCCTGTACGTTCAGCCGTGCCTGCAGTCGGTGAGCGCTGACGTGCCGGTGGACACGACCGCGATCCCGAACGGGAGCCACCACGTCGTGGTGAGCGTGCTCGACGCGGCGGGCAACTCCGCCGTGGTGCTCGACCGCACCCTCACGGTGGCGAACGTCGTGCGCGGCGGCCCGGGCGGCGCGGGTGGGTCGGGCACCGGCGGTGCTGCCGCGGTCGGCGCGGGCGCTCCGGGGGCGCCGAACGGCACGAACGCCTCAGCGCAGGCGCGGCTCACGGTCGCCTGGAAGGGCCACCGCGGCTCCCGGCTGGCGGCCGCGTACGGGCGCACGGAGATCGCCAGTGGCAGGTTGCTCGCTCCCGGTGGCGCGCCGGTGGCGGGCGCGCAGGTCGAGGTCACCGCGACGTCCGCGGCGGCGGGTGCACGCGCTGTGGCGCTGCCGGTGGCGCGCACCGGTGCGGACGGCACGTTCTCGGTGCGGATCGCCCCGGGCGCCTCTTCGCGCGGGCTGCGGTTCGGCTACAGCAGCACGATCGGTGGTGCGCTTTCGGCGACCGCGTCGCTTGCGCTCGCGGTGCGCGCGGGGGTGAGGCTGTCGATCGCGCCGCGGACGTCGAGCGTCGGCCACACGATCCGCTTCAACGGGCGGCTGCTCGGCGGGCCGTTCCCCGCGAGCGGCAAGCTGGTCGTGCTCGAGGCGCGCTCCCAGGGTGGGCCGTGGGTCGAGTTCCACGTGGTGCGCGCGAACCGCGCGGGGCGGTTCCGCGCGCGCTACCGCTTCCGCCTTCCCGGGCCGCAGGCGTACCGCTTCCGCGCGGTGTCCGAGGCGGAGGGGGACTATCCGTACGCCACCGGCGCCTCCGCCGGCGTGCTCGTGCACGAGCGCTGAGCTTGCGCGCACCTGGCGCTGGCTCGTGCGTGCGAGCTCAGCTGCGGCGCGGCAGGCGGGCGTCGATCATGCCCCGGACACGCGTCGGTGCGCGCCGCAGCAGATCTTCCAGGCGGGTGGCCTGCTCGCGCCGCTGCATCGCGCGTTCGATCTCGACGAACGCGGTGCGCTCCTGCGCCGGTGCGCCCTCGCGCGCCCCCGTGAGGGCGAGCCTCACGAGCTCGGGGAGGCCGAACAGCGCTGTCACACAGGCGTCACGGGCACGAGCCTGCCAGTCCAGCGCGGCGTAGCGAGTGGTCATCTCGCTGCGCACCCAGATCGCGTTGCCCCAAGCGAGCTGGCCGCCGAGGCGCGTGTGCTCGACGTGGTCGCCCACGCCGAACAGCGGCTCAGCGCGACCCGTCGGCTCCAGGGTGCAGTGGTGCAGGTCGCGGAGTCGCCACAGCTCGAAGCCGCGTTCGCGCATGAAGCGATCCACGTCGCAGAACAGCGGCTGGCCCGTGTAGAGCTCTTGGAACTCCACCTCGGCCTCGACGACGCGCATCGTGGGCAGCAAGCGGTCCCCGCCGCGCAGGACATCCAGCTCAGCGCCCTGTACGTCCACCTTCAGCGCGTCAACGCGCTCGATTCCCTCTCCCTCCGCCCACGCGTCGAGCGTGGTGATCGCGACCTGCTCGGTGCTCTTCGGCGCGTGCCGCCAGAGCTCCGGATAGCGCTCGATCGTGCGCGCGTTCGGCTCGTAGAGCGACGAGCTCTGCGGGTCACGCGTCAGGTGCAGCGTCGCCGTTCCCTCGACTGCGCCGAGCGCTCGCGGGACATAGCGCTCGGTCGTCTCCCGGTCGGCCGCGGCCGTGAGGCGCGCACACTCCTCCGGATCCGGGTCGAACCCGACCAGCACCGCGTTCGGCCCGAGCGCCCGCCACCCTTCGCGCACGCCGTCCCTGCTGCCCACGTCGATCGCGACCACGGGTCGCTCGAGCAGGCTCGCAACCGCGCTCAGCTCCTCGTCGAGGAGAGGCGTTTGCTGAGGGCGCAGCATCCGCAGGGATCATACGAACCAGCAATGCCCCGCCAAGGCGCCGCTCCGCAGAGGGCCGTTCGTCGGGCCGCTACGGTAGGGCTTCGCCGCACGCGCTTGGAGATGGTGCGGCGGCGCTCGCGCAATGGCCTTCCTGACCCTGTTTACGATCCCCAAGGGGTTCGTCGACCCGCACGTGTCGCTGATCCAGCGCAACGCGCTCGCAAGCTGGCGGGCGCTCGGCGCCGACGTCGAGGTGCTCGTGATGGGTGACGATCCCGGTGTGGCCGCGGCGGCCGCCGAGCATGGCGCGACCCACGTGGGCGATGCCGCTACGAACGAGTTCGGCACGCCGCTGCTGGACTGGGCGTTCTCGCAAGCGGCTGCGCGCGGGAGCGGCGAGGTTCTCTGCTACTCGAACGCCGACATCATCCTGCTGGGAGACCTGCTCGACACCGCGCGCACGCTCCGCTTCCCGGACTACCTCGCCATCGGGCAGCGCTGGGACTGCGACATCACTGAGCCGATCGACTTTCGCGAGCGCGGACCGGCGTTGAAGGGCTGGGCGCACGCCCACGGCACGCTCGACCTCGGCCGCGGCAGTGACTACTTCCTGTTCCCGCGGGCCACCGACTTCGGGATGCCGTCGTTCGCCGTCGGGCGCCCCGGATGGGACAACTGGATCATGGGACGAGCGCTCGAGCTTGGCATGCCCCTCATCGACGCCACCGAGGGCATCACCGCGATCCACCAGAACCACGACTACGGGCACGTCACCCAGCGCACCGGGAGCGACTGGGAGGGGCCCGAGGCCGACCGCAACCGCCACCTCGGCGGGTGGCTCGATCGCTACCTTCACACCCCCGCCAATGCCACCCACGTGCTCACGGCGGGTGGGTTGCGCGCCGCACGATCGCCGCGCCACCTGCGCGCCAAAGCCGAAGCCGCCGTCGCGCTCGACCCTCGCGCGGCGCCGGCACGGCGGCTGATCGACGCGGGCCGGCGGCTCGCCGCATCCCGCGCAGGGCGCTGAGATGACGCGCGTGCGCGCCAAGGTGATCGCCGTGCTGCGCTGGGCCGGTGGGACGCGCCCGCTGCTGCCCCTCACCGCGCGCATGCTGTGCGCGCGCCTCGTCAACGAGTCGCTGCTGTTCTTCGCGCGCGAGCTCCGTCGGCCCGCGGGCGCCCGCGCATACACGCTGCGCGCGAACGGCGCCACCATCAACCTGCGCCACCGCGCCGGCGACAGCGCCACGCTCGCGGAGGTCTTCTACCGCAGCGACTACGAGCCGCCGCAGGACGTGGTCGAGGCGATCGGCGAGCCGCTCCGGATCCTCGACCTCGGCGCCAACATCGGGCTGTTCGGCGCGTTCGCGCTGCCGCGCTGGCCCGGCGCCGAGGTCGTCGCCTACGAGCCGGACCCCGACAATGCCTCCGTGCACGCACGCACGATCACCGCCAACCACGCCGCGGCGCGCTGGCGGCTGATCACCGCCGCCGCGGGCAACCGCGAGGGTGAGGTGGAGCTCGCCGCGGGGATGGCGATGGGGTCGCACATCGCCGCCGCCGGGGACACGCCCGCCTCCGACACGGTGACGGTGGAGCTGCGCGACGTGCTCGACGAGGTGGGTGGCGCCGACCTCGTCAAGTGCGACATCGAGGGTGGCGAGTGGGCGGTCCTGCTCGACCCGCGGTTCGCGCGCCTGCCGCCGCGCGCCATCGTGCGCGAGTACCACCCCCCGATGTGCCCCGAGCCCGACCCGCGCGCGGCGGCCGCGCGCGCGCTCGCCGCCGCGGGGTTGCAGGTCGCGCCGATATGGCACCGGGCCGACGGCTACGGGATGCTCTGGGGGTGGCGCGGATAGCCGGCCCCGGCGGGCCCCCGCGCCGTGCGAGGGCGGCCAGCGCGCTGACTATATTCCGTCGGAGTTGATGGTCACCGAGCCTGACCCAGCCGTCCCGGTGGCTGCGACCTCGGACCTGCTCGACACCGCAGAGGCAGGCCCGACCGCGATCCGCGGCAGCGCGCTGCGCACC
>JAICYC010000070.1 GCA_025934395.1 Solirubrobacteraceae bacterium
CCCGGAGCCCCACGGCTTCGAGGGCCTTGTCCCTGCTGTTGAAAAGGCGCAGATGCAGGACCCTGCCGTCGCGGAGTGTGAGGGTATGCAGGATGCGCACCTCGAACGGCAGGCCGGAGTTCTTAGCCCGTCCGCTCAGCCGGAGTTGCACGACGATCCGATCACCGGCGTCGATGATCTCCTCGGGCTCGGCGCGAAGGCCTTCGATGATCGACGCTTGGCCCCTTATGAATCGCTCAACGCCGTCGCGCCCCCGAAGCGTGCCCTCCAGCGTGCCCATCTCCATAACGACATCTCGGTCATAGGCCTCGCGTACGAAGGCGCCGACATCTCCGCCCTCGGCGAGCACTGCGTTCATGGCCTCGTAGCCACGGCGTGCCAACTCGACGTTCTCCTGCGACATCGCTCGCCCAGTATCGCGCGCAACCTAGCCTCCGGGCCGCCTCCCACGGTGGGTGATCGCCGCCACGGCGACCTTGGGGAGCGTCGAGACAGCGAGCGCGTTCGGGTTCGGCCAGCCGGCGGTGCGGCGATGGCCGGGGACGTACACTCTGCCGATGGCGAGCGCGCCCGAGGGGGTCGGGGTGGCACTGCCGCCGATCGCGGTTGGGGCGGTGCTGCGGACGGCTGCGCCGCGGCTCGTGCGCGACGCGGGCGGCCCGCTTGCGATGTTCCTCCTCGGTTGGAAGCTCGTGGGGTTGGGCGCGGGGATCGGAGCCGCAGCGCTGTACGGGCTCGGGGTGATTCTCAACGAGCGCCGGCTCGGGCGCCCGGCGATGGTGGTGCGCGTGACGCTCGTGCTCGTAGCCGCACGCGCGATCGTTGGCGTCACCTCGGGAAGCGCGGATGTGTACCTGGCCCAGGAAATCGGGATCGACGCACTGCTGACGATCGTGGTGTTCGCGTCGGTGCTGATCGGTCGTCCGCTCGCAGCAGGGCTCGCGGTGGAGTTCTTTCCGTTCACGCCCGAGATGCGCGCCTCACCCACCTACGCACACGTGATGCGCACGATCACAATCGTGTGGGGGTGCTACTTCCTCACGCGCGGGCTCGTTCGCCTGGCCTCGTTCTTGGCGCTCAGCAAAGACGCGTACGTGATCGTGGTGGCCGTGAGCGAGGCACCGTGCCTGGTGCTGCTGCTCGCATGGTCGGTGCGGCACACGATCAACGTGTTCCGGCGCACCGAGGAGTGGGCGCCGTTGATCGCAGCCTGATCCTCGCCGATCGTCGGCGGGACGCCCGGGTTGCGTGTGCCCGTTCGCGCACCGGGTAGATGTGCACCAGATGCTGAGTGGACTCGGAAAAGCCGTGGGCAGCCTGCTTCGAGGTGTGGGCGGGCTCTTGACGGGGCTCGCAAGCGGCCTCGGTCGCCTGGTGCGCCGCATCGTGTAGGCGCGCAGGACGCGGCGTCAGCGGCGCAGGGAGAAAGCCGCGCGCGCGGTCACGTTCTGCCCCTGCAGCGGCGCGAACGTGCTCCTGGCCGACAGCGAGACGTGGCGTGAATGCCGCAGCAGCGCCTGGCCGGCGGTCGTCAGGACCAGCTCCAGCTTGCCTGTGCCGGGGGTGGCGAAGACGAGCCCGCCGATCGCCACGAGCACCCGCTTGGGCTTGGACTTCGCGCCGAGCCGGGCGCTGCGCGAGAGCGCGAACCACGACACCGTCGCTGTCCCCGGCTCGAGTGCGGTCAGCGTCTCGGTGAACGCGTGCGCGCGCAGGATCGCGCCGATCTTCGCGCCCCTTCCGCGTGGGGTGAGCGCGGCGAGCAGGCGGGCGAGGATTTCCCCGGGGGTGGGGCCGGCCTTCGCTGCGGTGCCGGCGCCGCTACCGGTGCCGGCACCGGTCACGCTTCCCGTGCTCGCGCCGCCGCTGGTGCCCGCCGTCCCCCCGCCCGCGCCGGGTTCGCCGCCGGCGGGTGGCGCGGGTGCGAACGTCGCCGCCACCGCCGTGTCGGCCGCGATTTTCAGGTGGCAGACGCCCGTACCGCTGCACGCTCCGCTCCAGCCCGCGAACGCCGATCCGGCAGCGGGGGTGGCGGTGAGGGTCACTTCGGTGCCCGCGATGTAGGAGGCCGAGCACGAGCCCGGGCACGAGATGCCACCATTTCCGCCGACGGTCCCGCTGCCCGTGCCTTCGAGCGACACGAGCAGATGGTGGCTCACCGGCGCGAACGCGGCTGTGACTTCCATGGCTTTGCTCATCGTGACCGTGCACGTATTGGTGGGGATGCCCGCGCACGCTCCGCCCCAGCCTGTGAACGTCGAGCCCGGGTCGGGCGTTGCCGTGAGCGTCACTTCTTCGCCTTCCGGATACGACGAGGAGCAGGTGCTCGGGCACGAGATCCCGGCGCCGGTGGCTTTCACGCTGCCCGCGCCTTCGACCGCCACGTCAAGGACCTGTTGCGGAACGGGCGCGAACGTGGCGGTCACCGTCAGGTCTTCGCTCATCGTGACCGTGCAGGTGCCGGTGCCTTCACATCCGGCACCGCTCCAGCCCGTGAACGTCGACCCGGGACCGGGCGTGGCGGTGAGCGTCGCTTTTGTGCCGGAGGTGTAGGAGTCCGAGCAGGTCCCCGGGCAGGAGATGTTGCCCGAGTCGCTGACCGTGCCGGCGCCGGTCCCTTGGATCGTCACGCTCAGTTTGAATTCGGATGAGGCCTGCGTAGGCGCGGGCCCGGCTGCTGCGAGGCCCGCTGCCGCCACGAGCGCAGCCAGTGCGGTGCGTCGGGAAGGTTTCACGATCCAGCTCATCGTCGGGCGCCCGAGGATAGCCGCCGCCAGCCGGCGCCCGACGCGGTTCGCGGAGCTACTTGGCCTTCGCGGCCTTGCGCGAGCGCTTCGGCGCTGCCCTGCCCGCGCCGCCGAGCAGCTTCTCGATCTCCACGAGCGCTTCGCCCATGTAGATCGCGAGGCGCTGCAGGTGCGGGATCGTGTCGCGCGCGCCCGTGAAGCCGAAGTTGAGCGTGCCCGCGTAGCTCACGCACGTGATGTTGAGCGCGTTGCCGTGCATCAGCAGCGACAGCGGGAACAGGGCATCGAGGCGCGACCCGTTCATGTACAGCGGCTCGGTCGGGCCCGGCACGTTGGAGATCCCCACGTTGAACGGCGCGGGCGCGCGCCCGCGGAGCCCCGCGACGAGCCCCGCGATGTACGCGCCGTTGATCAACAGCGTGTAGGAGGTTCGCGCCTCGGCGGGCAGCCGCGCGAGGTGGCGCTTCGCTTCGGCGGTGGAGCGCGCGATCGCGCGCAGGCGCTCCAGCGGGTTGCCCACGTTCGTGCCGAGCTCCGCGATCATGATCCCGATCGCCGTCCCCATCGACTGGTCGGCCTCCTCGCGCAGGTTCACGGGGATGCCCGCTGTGAGCGGCCGGTCGGGGAGCGTCGCGTGCTCGCCCAGGTAGTGGCGCAGCGCGGTGCCCGACAGATAGAGCACGAAGTCGTTGAGGGTGCAGCCCGCCGTCTTCGCAAGCGCCTTCACGCGGCGCAGCTCGTACTGCTGTGTGGCGAAGCGTCGCTGACCCCCGAGCGTGTCGCCGAGCACCGACGCGGGCGCCCGGTAGGGCGCCTGCAGCGCGCGCCCGTCGACCGCCGCGAGCGCGAGGTCGCCGGCGGCGCGCGAGAGGCCTCCGAGCGCGGTCGCGCTTCCACGCAGCACGTGCGTGGCGCGCCCGAGCGGACCCGCCCCGTTCTCCGATGCGCCAGGACGCCGCTCGCCCGCGCCCACCGCCCAGAACGACGGCGTGGCCGACTCGCTCGGGTCCGAGGAGAGCGTGCGCATGATCAGGCGCATGCCGCTCACCCCATCCACGAGCGAGTGGTGGATCTTGCTGTAGAGCGCGAAGCGGTTGCCTTCGAGCCCCTCGATCAGGTGCACCTCCCACAACGGACGGTGCGGGTCGAGCTGATGGCTGTGCAGGCGGGATACGAGCACGCCGAGCTCGCGCTGCCCGCCCGGGTGCGGCAGCGCCGAGTGGCGCACGTGGTAGTCGAGATCGAGGTCGCGCACCTCGCGCATCAGCGGCAGGCGCGTGCCCGTGATCGGCGCCTCCACGAGTTTCAGGTTCCACGGGGCGGGGATCGTCCGCACCTCGCGCATCCGCTCGAACTCGCGCTGCAGGTAGTCCGCGGGAGCGTCCTGGGGCAGCGTGAACTCGAACAGGCCGCCCACGTGCATCGGCGTGTCGCGCGACTCCAGCGCGAGCCAAGCGGCGTCCACCGGCGAAACCTGCCTCATCTCCCGTCCCTCTCTCCCGACGACGGTCGCCCCGTCGACGAGAGCCTATCCCACCACGGATGATCGTCTCACTGGACCGCAACCGGTGCCGCTCGCGCTCCCCGCGCGGCTCCCGCGGAGGCAACGATCACCAACGTGATCCCCAGCAGGGCGCGTGCGCTGAGGCTCTGGCCGAGCACCACGAAGCCCGCCAGCGCCGCGACGGCCGGCTCCAGGCTCATGAGCACCCCGAACACGTGCTGGGCGATCCTGCGCAGCGCCTCGAGCTCGAACGAGTACGGGATCGCCGAGGAAAGCACGCCCACGGCCGCGCCGAGCAGCAGCGAGTGCGCGTGCAGCAGGTGGCCGCCCGCGTCCGCGATCCCGAAGGGCACGGCGATCAGCGCTGCGACCCACATGGCGAGCGTGAGGCCGCTCGCGCCCTCGAACGCGCGGCCGATACGCGCGTTGACGACGATGTAGCAGCCCCACAGCGCGCCCGCGAGCAGCGCGTAGAGGAGGCCGAGCGCATCGAGGCCGTGCGCGCGGCCGCGCGTGAGGGCAACGATCCCCGCAGCCGCGAGCACGATCCACACGAGGTCGAGGCGGCGCCGCGAGCCGAGAACCGCAACCGTGAGTGGGCCGACGAACTCGACCGCCACCGCGATCCCCAGCGGGATCCGGTCCAGCGCCTCGTAGAAGGTCAGGTTCATGCCCGCGAGGATCGCGCCGAACAGGAACGCGAGCCGAAGCTGGCGCCCCGAGCGGTCGCGCACGCGGGGACGCCACAAGGCGCCGAGCACGATCGAGGCAGACGCGAGCCGCAGCAGCACCGCGCCACCGGGGCCCACGCGCGAGAACAGCGTCGCCGCGATCGCCGCCCCGAACTGGACGGAGGCGATCGCGCCGATGACCAGCCCGCCGGAAGGAACCCTGGCGAGCGAGCCCGAGCCTGGTTCGCTCCCCTGGACGAAAGCCACCGCGAGCGATCGTAGCCGCGGGGCTGCTCTCTGCGGAGGGCGTTGGAGAGTTGGAAACGCCGCTCGACACGGTGGATCCGACCCGCCAAGCTTCCCGGGAGGGCCGAGCCGCGCAGACGGCCGTCTACAAGGCGTCGGTTGTTCCCGCTCCATCGAGCCAAATTTGGTGTTTGGAACGGGTGTGAATCGGAAAGGAGGTCGAGGGGCAGTAATGGCATCCGTCTACGAACCACGCTCGTCTACGCCACAACTGCGCCCCGGTCGCTCCACGCTGCCCCGCGGCCACGTGACCGAGATCCAGCGCAACCGCATGCTCGCGGCTGCTGTGGAGGCGGTCGACGAGGTCGGGTACGCGCGCATGACCGTCGCCCAGGTCATCAGCCGCGCGAGGGTGTCTCGCAAGACGTTCTACGACGTCTTCGACGACCGCGAAGACTGTTTCCTGGCGGTGTTCGACAACGCGGTCGAGCGTGCGTCGAGGGTCGTCGGCGAAGCGTACGAGGCCAGCGGCGGGTGGCGCGATGGCGTCCGTGCCGGTCTCGCGGTGCTGCTGGGCCTGATGGACGAGGAGCCCGTCATGGCGCGCATCTGCTTCGTCGAGGCGCTCGCCGCGGGCGATCGGGTGCTCGCGCACCGCGCGCGGGTGCTCGAGCGGCTCGCCCACGTCGTCGACATCGGGCGCGACGGGTCGCGGTCGGCGCAGGCGCCGCCCGATCTGACGGCGCAGGGCGTCGTCGGCGCCGTCTTCGGCGTCCTCCATTCGCGTCTGCTCGCGCCCACCGACGAACCGTTCCTCGAGCTGCTCGGCCCGCTGATGAGCATGATCGTGCTTCCGTATCTCGGTACACGCGCTGCAGGTCGTGAGCTCGCGTTCTCCGCGCCCAGCCCGCCCGCGCGCCGTGGCGACTCCCGTGCGGCCCGCGGTCCGGACCCGCTCCGCGGGATCAACATGCGTCTCACGTACCGCACGCTGCGCGTGCTCACCGTGATCGCCGAGTGCCCCGGCGCCAGCAACCGCGAGATCGCCGAACGGTCGGGCATCTCCGACCAGGGCCAGATCTCCAAGCTGCTCACCCGTCTCGCCCGGTTGGACCTGCTCGAGAACCTCGGCGCCGGCCAGGAGCGCGGCGCGTCGAACGCGTGGCAGCTCACCAAGCGCGGTGCGCAGGTCGAGCGCGCCGCACGCCCGCATTGACGCGCGGCATCGAACTGAGCCTCCGCCGAGCTCCTCGCTGCTGACCGCGCCTGCGCACGCTGCTCTCGTCCGGTAGCCCGCACCGCCGTCGGATGAATCGCCGTGCTCGCCTTCCTCGCCTGGCGACTGCTGGGCCTGCTCGCCGCAGGGTGGGGAGCGAGCCTTCTCGCATGGATGCTCTCGGGCGGTCCCGGCCGGCTGCTGCGGGGCGCTCACGGTGGTGCCCGGGCGCCCCACGATGCCGGCGCGATCCTGGGCCTCGCCGTGCAGGCGCCGTCGCTCGGGGTGGCGCTTCTGCCCCGAGGGGTGCGTGTGGCGCTTGGCGCCCTCGCTGTCGCTGTCGCCGGATGCGCGGCGGTGTTGGCGGCTCTGCGCGTTCGTGCCCGCCGCCGACGGCGCTGCGAGCGGTTGCGGATCGTGCCCTACCGCGCCGACAACGCCACCGCCGAGGCGCTGGTGGCGCTGTTCGCCGCCCTTCACCGCCGGCTGCAGCGGCGCTGGTGGCGGCGCCTCGTGCTCGGCCAGCCTTCGCTCGCGCTCGAGGTCCGCAACGACATGGGCAAGCAGGCGCGCTTCACCGTCGCCTGCCCGGCGGGCGAGCGTGCGAGCGTCGAAGCGGCGGTGCGCGGCGCCTATGCCAACTGCGCAATCCATCCGGACGATTGCTCGTCCGCCGCGCCTTCCACGCTCCTGCGTCTGAAGAAGCGGGCGGAGTTCATCCGCCGCGCCAAGGCCCTCGACCGCTTCGAGCAGGAGCGCAGCCCACCGGTGAACGCCCTGCTGAGGGCGATGACCGCCGCGGGCGAGTCATCGCTGGTGCAGCTGGCGCTCACGCCCGCGCCCGCGTCGTTCGAGCGCTTCGCCGCACATCTGTTCAGACGGCGTGAGCGCGACCTGGCGCGCAGGCGCGGCGAGCCTCCTCCTCGCACCGCGGGGATGCTCGCAGGCGAGCAGCTGCGAGGCGGCCTGGAGCTCCAGCACCGGCCCCTGTTCTTCCTCGACGCGCGCGTGCTCGCGGGCACGCGCCCCGCGTGCGAACGGATCGCCGCCGAGCTGCGCGCCCAGAGCAGCGAGAACGAGCTCGTGCCCCGCGGCACCGCGCTCCGTGACGGGCGGCTGCGCGTCTATCGCACTCGCATCGCGCGCGGTGAAGGCAACTGGTTGCCGAGCTGGCACAAGGGCGTGTTCGCCGCCTCGGAGCTGGCTGCCCTGTGGCAGCTGCCGTCGAGCGACTTCGCCGCCGTTCCGCTGGAGCGCGCCGCCATCCCGCTCGCGCCCGCGCCGCCGGGGGTCCACCGGCCGGCATCCGGCCCGGGGATGCTGCGCGACGCGCTCGGCCCGGTCTCGATCCATCCCGAGCTGCGCCGCCAGAACACCGCCGCGCCCGGCGCGGTGGAGCAGGGGAAGTCGAGCTTCCTCGTAGCCACGATCGCGGAGGACCTGGAGCGCGAGCGGTGCGCGGTGATCGTGCTCGACCCGAAGGGCGACGCCGCCGACGCCGCCCTCAGTGTCGTCCCGGCCGAGCGTGTGTGCACGCTGCTCGACCTCGCCAACCCCACGTGCGGGTTCAACCCGCTCGCCGTCGACGCTCCGGCCGACGTGATCGCGGATTACGTGGTCGGCGCCGTCAAGAACCTGTTCACCGACGCCGACATCCGCGCGTCCTCGGATCGCTACCTGCGCAACGCGATCATCGCGGTGCTCGCCTACGACCGTCGCGCAACGCTGTGGGATGCTGCGCGGCTGCTGTCGGTGGGGGAGGAGGGATACGCGTATCGCAGCGCTGTCGGCGCGCGCGTGCGCGGGCTGCCCGAGCTGCGCGAGATCGCGATGTTCTTCACGGCGGAGCTCTCCGCCCAGCTCGCCGACGCACGGTCTGCCACCACCGCCAAGCTCGACGCGCCCGTCAACAAGCTCGCGCGGCTGCTCAACTCGCCGTCGATCAAGCGCGTGCTCCTCAACGATTCGCTCGAGGTGCGGCTCGACGACGTGATCGCCCGCGGCGAGGTGCTGATCGTCAAGGGCGCGCTCGGCGCGATGGGCGCCGGCAACACGTCCGTAGTGATGCAGCTGCTCGTGGGAATGCTCGACGCCGCGCTCGCGCGCCAGCAGGATCTCGTCCCGGCGCGGGAGCGCGTGGCCGTTGCCCTGAAGATCGACGAGGCGCCGCTCGTGCTGAACCGCGGGTTCGCGGAGACGATGGCGCTCAAGCGCTCCGCCGGGCTCGAGACGGTTGCGTGCTGGCAGTCGGACGCGCAGTGGACCGAACGTGAGGTGCGGGACCAGCTCGACGCGCTGTTCGCCCACCGCGTGTACTTCGCCACCGCGTCCACCCGCGACGCGCGTGCTGCCGCGCCGCTGACGATGCCGGAGTTCTCCGACACCGTGCGGCCCGGGATCACACGCCTGTCCGCTCTCAGCCGCCCCGACGCCCGCCTGCATCTCCCCAAGCACCACGCGATCGTGAGCCTTGCGACCTCCGTCGGACGCCAGCAGGCGTTCGTCGCGAGCACGATCCCGCTGCGTGTCGACCCCGCGCGGCTCGCACTCCACGCGCGACACCAGCGCGAGCGCGGCGGGCGAGCGCTTTCGGACCTTCGCCAGCCGCACTGGGAGCACCTGGACGCCCGCCCGCGCGATCAGCGCGAGAAGCTCGCGAGCGCGGGAACCGTCGAGCGCCGCCGCGAGGAGCCGAGATCGCTCGCGCGTCGCTGCGCGCAGCCGGGGCCGCTCCCGCTCGGGGTCGCGCCGAGCTACGCGGAGCTCGTCGATCTCGACCGGGCGCACCGTGTGCGTCGCATCGCAGGCGCCGGGAGGCCGCTCGCGCACGTCCCCGATGCGCTTGACATGGCGATCCTCGAGCTGGTGGCGGACGTGGGCCATGCGCTCAGCAGCCAGATCCACGCCCGCGTGAACGCGGGGCGCGCCGCCACCACAACGCAGCGCCGGCTCAAGCGGCTCGCCGACGCAGGGCTCATCGAACGCACGCAGTTCCATCGCCGCGACGGCGGTGGGGTGCCGATGTGCTGCGCGCCCACCGAGCGCGCCGGCGAACTGCTCGAAGGCGCCGAACCCCCGAGCGCCTCGGCAGAGCCCGAGGCGACCCGAGCGATCCGTGCCAACACGTCCCCGCCGCAGCGCCTGGGCGACGCGCGCGATCTGGCTGGGCTGCGCCGAGCGATCCATGTGACCGCATGGATGCTCGCCGTCGAGCGGACGATCGGGACACGCTGCAAGCTGAACGGCGGGGACGCGTGCGCGATCTCGCCGCCGTTCGCGGAAGGCGAGCGCCGCGCGCCGCTGGGGCCCGCTGCACTGCGGCTGCCGGGTGGCCGCGTGGCGCACGACTTCCTCCTCACCACCGCCGACGGCGATCGGGTCCCCGCAGCTCGGTTCGAGACGCTCCGGCCACACGGAACCATCTGCGCCCCCGGCTTCGACGTGCTGATCGAGTGCGATGACCGGCTGCCGCGCGAGGCGGGGCCCGCGAAGCTGGAGCGCTACGACCACTTCCTCGCGGGGTGGTCGATGCACACGCGCCGCTACGGCATCCGCCGCCGAGCGCACGCGCTCGTCGTGTTCCTCTGCCGCGATCGCGACCGCGCACGCGAGCTCGCGCACGACGCCGACGCGGTGCTGGGCGCCTGTCGCGCGTACCCCGGCGACTACCCCTACAACTGGGAGTACCCGGGCCGCGAGCGGATCGTGTTCGCCGCCGAGCGCGACGCACACGAGGGGTCGCTCGCAGCGTTCTGCGTACCGGTGCTTCCGCCGCGAGCACGGGAGCTCGCCGCGCGAGGCGAGCCGGATGCCGCCCGCCCGCGCGTCGAGGCGTGCGAGATCAGTAGCTCTGCACCGCCTTCTTGAACGCTTCGTTGGACTCCGCCCGCTGGCACGCCTGGCCCGGCAGCGACTGCATCACGCGTTCGATCGCCGGTTCGGTGGCGCCGTAGAGACCGGGGCAGAACACGGGCGCGGGCAGGTTCCCGTTCGCGGAGCCGGGGGCGTTCACCGGCCGCAGCAGCCGCGCGCCTGTGAGAGCGTGGTCGAACGTGTCGGCGAAGATGTCGATCGCCACGCGCCCGGTGTAGAGCTCGATCGAGTGCCCCTGGTCGTAGACGACTCCCGGGACGCCGCGCACGAGGATGTTGCGCTGCGAGCCGAGCGCTTTGTTGGAGTGGACGTGGTAGAGCACCGTGGTCACCTGCAGCGGCAGCTGGCAGCTGCCGCCGCCGAAGATCCCCTTGCTCTGGATGCAGTCGCCGTAGTAGACGCTGTCGCCGATGCTCGCGATGTAGCCCTTCAGCCCGTCCACCGCCGCGAGCTGATGCCCCTCGAAGATGCGGCCCACCCAGTACACGCGGAAGTAGGGGAACGTCTGCGCTTCGGCGAGGTCGCCCCTGCCGATCGGACCTGGCTGCCCGGTCGAGCAGCCGCCCGCAACGACCCCGCATGCGAGTGCCGCTCCGATCGCAACGAGGCGACGGCGCCGCGCGCGCCTCCGGCGCGCCGCGAGCTGTTCGGTGGGCTCGGCGCGGCGAGCGGCTTGGGCGGCCTCCATCGGCGTCATTATCTTCGCGTGGCGCATCCCACAGCACCGGCGGCGACCCTGCCGCCCGCCGCGGGCCGTCCCGGCGCGAGCGCGGCTGGAGCCGGCGGTGCCCGGCGCTCCGCCCCTCAGCGCCGGGATGGCTCGCTGCTCCTCGCGCCTGCCGTGGCGGTGGCGCTGACGGTTGCGTGGCTGCTGTACGAACCGCGCACCCCGGATCTCGCTGCCGCGGTGTACCGCACGAACCTCTTCAGCCAGTCGGGCTTCGCGATCTGGGACTCGCGCTGGTACGGGGGCCACGACCTGCCCGGCTACAGCCTGCTGTTCGGGCCGCTCGCCTCGCTCCTCGGCGTCCGCGTCCTCGGAGCCCTGTGCGTGCTGGCCTCCACCGTGCTCTTCGAGCGCGTGGTGCGCCTCGTCTACGGGCCCCGGGCGCGGTGGGGGGCGGTGCTGTTCGCCCTCGCTGCCGCCGGCGACCTGTGGATCGGGCGCATCTCGTTCGCGCTCGGCGTCCCGCTGGCGCTGGCGGCGGTGCTCGCGCTGATGCGGACGCGCCTGCTGCTCGCCGCGTGCGCGGCGCTGCTGTGCGCCGCCGCGAGCCCCGTCGCAGGGGCGCTGCTCGCGCTCGCGGGCGCAAGCCACGCGCTCACGGCGCGCGCGCCGCGTTCGCTCATCGCCCTGGTGCTGCCGCCGGCAGCGGTGGTGCTCGCGCTCGTTGCGCTCTTCCCCGAAGGCGGCTACGAGCCCTTTCCGTTGCTGTCGTTCCTGGCGACGCTCGCCGTGGTGGTCGGGTTCCTCGCCGCGCTCCCCGCAGACGAGCGTCTGCTGCGGACCGCCGGTGCGCTGTACCTGCCCATGTGCGTGGCATGCGTGGCGATCCACACACCCGTGGGCAGCAACGTGCAGCGTTACGCCGTGCTGCTCGCCGCCCCGCTGCTCGCGTGCGCCTGGCTCCCCCAGGCGCGCACGCGTCCCGAAGCACACGCCTCGCGGGCGCGCCCGACGAGCGCATGGCGCGCCGCGCTCGCCGGCGCTGCGCTGTGCGGAAGCCTCGTCTGGACGGCGTGGGGGCCGGTGCGCGAGACCGCTGCGGTCGCGGGGAGCGCCGGCACGAGTGCCGCCTACTACGCGCCGCTCGTCGGCTTTCTCGCCCGAGCGGCACCCGCGCCGGTGCGCGTGGAGGTGCCGCTGACCCGCTCGCACTGGGAGGCCGCGCTGCTCGCGCCGCACGTCTCGCTCGCGCGCGGCTGGGAGAAGCAGCTCGACGAGCGCTACGACGGCGTGCTCCTGCGCAGCGGCCTCGATGCCTCGAGCTATCGCGCGTGGCTGCTCGCGAACGCGGTCGCCTACGTGGCGCTTCCGGATGTGCGCCTGGATCCCTCGAGCGCGGCCGAGGGCCGCCTCGTGGCGGCGGGGCTGCCGTATCTGCGAGAGGTGTTCACGAGCGCGCATTGGCGCGTGTACTCGGTCGTGGGCGCAACGCCGCTGGCGAGTGGTCCGGCCGCGCTGACCTCGCTCGGACATGATCGGTTCGCGCTCGCCGCACGCGCGCCGGGAGAGGTGGTGGTGCGCGTTCGCTACTCCCGCTATCTGGCGCTCACGCGTGGCAGCGGCTGCGTCTCTGAGGCGCCCGGCGGGTGGACGCGCGTACGCCTGGATGCAGCGGGCGCCGCTGCGGTGGCGGCGCGCTTCTCGCTCGCCCGCGCCTTCGCGTCGGGTCCGGCGTGCACGAGCGGCGCGTGAGCACTCGCTCGCGGTGCCGTTCGCCGTCAGGGCTCGCGCTTGGCTAGTGCGCGGGCAGGGTTGTCGCGAGCTTCGGTGAGGTCGTGGGTGCGAGCCCGTAGATCCCGCTGCTGCCCGTGAAGAAGATGTTCTCGCTGTCGCTGATGACCGGGTCGAACGTTCCGCGCTGGAAGCGCACGAGCACGCGGCCGGTCGAGATCCCGAGGCCGTACGCGTGCTTTTCGCCGAGGTCGGCGAAGTAGACCACCCGGCCGATGATCGTCGGCGAGCCCGAGATCCGGCCGTGCGTCCCGAACTTCCAGCGGACGCCGCCGCTGCGGGCGTTGAGCGCGTAGAAGGTGCCGTCGTAGGACCCCACGTACACCGTCGGCCCGACCTTCGGCGCGTTCGTGACAGCGGGCGAGGAGTACACGTACGCGCCCGTCTGCACCGCCCAGTCGAGACGCCCCGTGTAGGCGTCGTAGGCGTACACGCGCCCGTCGGTGTTGCCGAGGAACACGCGGCCGTACTGGACCGCAGCGGTCGAGTAGAACGTGCCGCTGCCGAGCAGCGTCCCTTCGGAGCTGCTGCGCCAGATCAGCCTGCCCGTGCGCGCGGAGACGGCCTGCACGTGCCCCGAGTAGTCGCCGAAGTAGAGCGCGCCGTTGAACAGGGTGGGGCTCGCCTTCACCGCTCCACCCGCGTGGTAGGTCCACAGGACGTGGCCGCTGCGCGCGTTGAGCGCGTACACGGTGCCGCTCTGCGAGCCGATGTACACGCGTTCGCCGACGAGCAGGGGGGAGGACTCGCTCCGGCTGGAGAGGCTGTGCACCCAGCGTGTGTGGCCGTTCTTGTAGTTGAGCGCCCAGATCCGGCCCGGCCCGGCGGAGTTACCCGTCGAGAGAACCGTCACGTACACGGTGGTGGCGTTCACCGCGGGCGTGGAGGCCGAGAGCTCGCCGAGGTGCCGGATCCAGAAGGTGTGGCCCGTGTGGCGGTTGAGCGCGGTCAGCTGTGCGTCGTCGGCGAGCTGGAACAGGTGGTCGCCGTAGATCACCGGCGGGAACTCCAGGAGGGCGTGCTCGTTGTGGACCCACAGCTTGCGGTAGGGCGGGCGCACACTCGGGGGCGCGGGGAAGTAGCGCGTGTGCTGGGGGTTGTAGCCGTACAGCGGCCACGCGAAGCGGTCGGGGCCCTTCGTCGGCAGCGTGGGGGAGGGCTGCGGGAAGAAGCGCGCGTGGGGGTGGTAGATGCTCCCGGTGCGGTTCTTGTCGTAGATGTAAGCGCCGATCCCGGCGCCCACCACGGCCAGTACCAGCAGCCCCAGCGCGATCTGGACGCCGCGTCTGCGCGGGATCAGGCGCGCCAGGCCGCGGCGGCGCGCGCGCGGACGCTCGCGTGGGCGAGGGTCATCGTTCACGAAGGCCTCCGGTGGGTCTCAGGCCGCGATCCTGCGCGACGGGCGTTCCGCGGCGGCGGGCAGCCGTCCGTCCTCTGCGGAGACCCCCGCATGCGCGGATGGCGCACGCGTCTCCGGCCCCGGCGCAGCGTTGCTGCGCGGGGTGCGGGGCCTGCCCATCAGCACGCGCCCCAAGCTCACCGCGAGCAGCCACACGAGAGCGACGGCGAGCGGTGGAAGCGTGAGGCCCGAGACGAGGGCGATCACGTCGTGATTGCCGTTCAGCGACCAGTGCCAGAGAAGGTAGTCGCCGAACGTGAGTCCTGAGACGAGAACCAACGGTCTATGTGACACGCGCACACCCTAACC
>JAICYC010000031.1 GCA_025934395.1 Solirubrobacteraceae bacterium
CACGTCCTCCACGCTCTGCACGCGCTCGCCCGGCGAGACGTTGGAGATGTGGAGCAGCCCGTCCGTGCCCTTCGACAGCTCGACGAAGGCGCCGAACGTCGTCGTCTTGACGACCTTGCCGACGTACTCGTCGCCGACCTCGACCTCCTTCATCATCAGCCGCACGCGCTCGACGAGCGCGTCGCCGAGCTCGCCCTTGGCCGAGTAGATCAGGACCTGGCCGTCGTCGTTGACGTCGATCTGCGATTCGAACTCCTCGGACAGGCCGCGGATCGTTTCGCCGCCCTTGCCGATCAGCAGGCCGATCTGCGACGGGTCGATCTGGATCGTCTGGATGCGCGGGGCGAACTGCGACAGCTGCTCGCGCGGAGCGCCGATGACGTCGGCCATCTTGCCGAGGATGAACGTGCGCGCCTCCTTGGCCTGCGAGAGCGCGTCGCGCAGGATCTCGAACGTGACGCCCGTGATCTTGATGTCCATCTGCAGCGCGGTGATGCCGCGGTCGGTGCCGGCGACCTTGAAGTCCATGTCGCCGAGGTGGTCCTCCACGCCCGCGATGTCGGTGAGCACGATGTAGTCGTCGCCCTCTTTGATCAGGCCCATCGCGATGCCCGCAACGGGGCGCTTGATCGGAACGCCTGCATCCATCAACGACAGCGAGGAGCCGCACACCGAGGCCATCGAGGACGAGCCGTTGGACTCGAGGATGTCCGACACCACGCGGATCGAGTAGGGGAACTCCTCGATCGAGGGCACCATCGGCGTGAGCGCGCGCTCCGCGAGGGCACCGTGGCCCACGTCACGGCGTTTGACGCCGCCCATGCGGCCCGCCTCCCCCACCGAGAACGGCGGGAAGTTGTAGTGGTGCCAGTAGTACTTTTTCGTCTCCAGCCCGAGCGTGTCGATGCGCATCTCCTCCTTGAGGGTGCCCATCGCCACCACGCTCAGCGCCTGCGTCTGCCCGCGCGTGAAGAGGGCCGAGCCGTGCGTCCGCGGCGTCACGCCAACCTCGATCGTGATGTCGCGGATCTCGTTCTCCGAGCGTCCGTCGGGGCGCTTCTTCTGGACCGCGATGCGCTCGCGGATGATCGACTTCTCGAGTTTGTCGAACGCGCGCTGCGCAGCCGCACGGCGCGCCTTGGCCGCCGCGACCGCGTCCTCGGAGGCGCCGTCGGGAGCCGGGGGGCCGTGCTGCTCGAGCACTTCCTCCTCAACGGCCTTGGTGGCGTCCTGGCGCTCGAGCTTGTCCTCGACCTGGGTGGCCGCGTCGAGCTTGCCGCCGTGCGAGGCGCGCACCGCCTCGAGCACCGCAGGGTCGTCTTCGATCTGGACGATCTCTTTCTTGGGCTTGCCGACTTTCGCTGCGAGGTCGCGCTGCAGCTCGCACAGGCGCTTGATCTCCGCGTGGGCGATGTCGAGCGCGTCGAGGATCTCCGCCTCGGGGATCTCGTTGGCGCCCGCCTCCACCATCAGGATCGCGTCCTCGGTCCCAGCCACCACGAGGTCCAGGTCGGAGGGGTTCTCCGCGTCCTCCAGCAGGTCCGGCTCGGGCGGGTTCACGACGAAGTTGCCGTCGATCTTGCCGATCCGCACCGCGCCCACCGGGGTCGGCAGCGGGATGTCGGAGAGCATCAGCGCCGCGGAGGCGCCGTTCATCGCGAGGATGTCGTACGGGTGAACGTGGTCGATCGACAGCGGGATCGCCACGAGCTGCGTGTCGTAGCGCCAGTCCTTGGGGAACAACGGCCGGATCGGCCGGTCGATCATGCGCGCGGTCAGCGTGCCCTTCTCACCCGGACGGCCCTCGCGCTTGAAGAACGAGCCGGGGATTTTCCCGGCCGCGTACATGCGCTCCTCCACGTCCACCGTGAGCGGCATGAAGTCGATGTCCCGGATGCCTCCCGCCACCGCCGTGGCGAGGACCATCGTGTCGCCCTGGCGGACAACAACTGCGCCGGAGGCCTGCTTGGCCATCCTGCCGGTCTCGAACGAGATCTCGCTACCAGCGATCTCCACGGAGACCCGCGTAACGGCGTCACTGCTCATATCTGTCTGCCTTCCTGTCCGCCCGTCGGTCGGCGGCGCTCTTGTCTTTTTTTCTCATTCCCGAACGGTGCGAGCATAGCGTGGCCGCTCGGCGGCTGCCGAGGTCTCCCCGCGGCGGTCGTGCGCTTGCAGCGCGCCCGCCCGCGGCTCGTGGCGAGCGTCACGAGGGCCGCGCACGCGGCATGCCGGCCCCTGGCGGAGCGCTCGTCGTCGCGCTTCTCAGGCGGGCGCGCCCGAGGCCTCGCCGAGGCCTTCGCGCAGCAGCTCCAGGGGCGGCAGGTCGCCCGGCGAGCCCGCTTCGTGGCTCCACGCCACCACGCCGTCGGCGTCGGTGATCACGAGCGCACGCTGGGCGAAGCCGCCGGGGTGCAGCACGCCGAACGCCTCGCACGCGGCGCCCTTGGGCTCGAAGTCCGAGAGCTGCTCGCAGCTGACGCCGAGCTTCTCCTTGAACGCGGTCTGCGACCACGCCGCGTCGCAGGAGACCCCGTAGAGCGCGTCGCCGCGCGCCGCGAGCTCCCTGGTGATCTCCTCGTAGAGCTGGAGCTGGTCGGTGCACACGGGGCTGAACGCGAACGGGTAGAACACGAGCACGGTCACCCGGCCGCGCAGATCAGCCTCGGTGAACGCGCCGAAGTCGCCCTTCGTGAGCTTGAAGGCGGGTGCGGGGGTGCCTGCTGGGAGGACGCCGAAGCGCGCAGCGTCCACGCCCGGCCTACTTGCGGAGGCCGAGCTCTTTGATCAGCGCCCGGTAGCCCTCGAGGTCGTGGCGCTGGAGGTAGTCCAGGAACCTGCGGCGACGCCCGACGAGCATCAGCAGGCCGCGACGCGAGTGGTGGTCCTTGCCCTGCTCGCGCAGGTGCTGGGTGAGGTGGTTGATGCGCTCGGTGAGCAGCGCGATCTGCACCTTGGTGTTGCCCGTGTCCTGCTCGCTGGAGCCGAACTGCGCGGCGATCTCGCGCTTGCGCTCGCTGGTGATTGCTGCCATCGAACCGGGCACGGTAGCAGACGCCGGGCGGCGCGCAGAGCGGTGGCTAGGCGCGCGCAGCGACGATCGCGCGCGTGTCGGCGACGTCGCGCTGCATCTGCTCGACGAGCGCCTCAGCGCTGCCGAAGCGCCGCTCGCCGCGAAGGCGCGAGAGGAAGCGCAGCTCGAGCGGTTGGTCGTAGAGGTCGCCGTCGAAGTCGAGGAGGTAGGCCTCGATCAGCTCGCCCCGGCCCGTGGCGAACGTGGGCCGGACGCCGATGCTCACGGCTGCGGCGTGCTCGGTGCCATGGCCGTCCGGGCCGGCGCCGTCGCTCGCACCGGCGGCGCCCGTGCGGGCGACGCACGCGTACACGCCGTGCCCGGGACAGGCGAGCGCCTCATCGGGGACGAGGTTGGCGGTGGGGAAGCCGAGCTCACGGCCGCGTTCGTCGCCGTGGGCGACCTTGCCGGCGAGGGCGAACGGGTAGCCGAGCAGCTTGTTGGCCTCGGCGACCTCGCCGGCGGAGAGCAGCCCGCGGATCCTGCTCGAGGAGACGATCTCGCCGTCCACCTCGAGCAGCGGGTGCACGATCGTCTCGAAGCGCCCGTCGGCGGCGAGCATCGCGCGGTCGCCCTTCGCCTTGTTGCCGAAGCGGAAGTTCTCGCCGATCGACACCTGGGTGGCGCCGAGCGCGCCGACCAGCACGTCCTCGAGGAACGACGCGGCGGATCGCTGCGCGAACTCCTCGTCGAACGGGATCACGATCAGCTCGCCGACGCCCAGCGCGCCGATCAGCTGCGCCTTGCGATCGAGCGTGGTGAGCAGCCGCGGCGTGTGCTGGGGCGCCACCACCGACACCGGATGGGGATCGAACGTGAGCACGCCGTCGGCGCCCGCGATCACCTCGCGATGGCCGCGGTGCACCCCGTCGAACGTGCCCACCGCGACCTTGCGCGCGCGGCCCCGCTCCACGTCGGGCAGGCGTGTGACCTTCACGGCCGCACAGCCTAGTGACGCGCGCCCGCAGTGGCCGCGTGCCCCTGAGTGGGAATCCCCGCGCGCGCGAGCGCGTCGCTGACTCCGATCAGCGGAGCGTCCTCCCAGGTGGAGCCGCGAGCGGGCGGCGGGTGGGCCTCGCTCACCTCGAACGGGCCGATCGCGGTGCGACGCAGCTCCAGGCAGTACGCGTCGCCGAGGTCGGCGATCAGCGAGCGCACGTAGGTGCCCGACCCGCATTCGATCGCGAACGCCGCGCGCGGCTCGGCGCGCTCCGCCCCCGCCTCAGGCATCCGGCGCCACAGCTGCTCGAAGGCGTGGACGGTGACGATCCGCTCGGGCATCTGCAGCTGCTCGCCGCGGCGCGCGCGGCGGTATGCGCGCTCACCTTCGATCTTGACCGCCGAGTGGACGGGCGGGCGCTGGCGCACCTCGCCGGTCGGCAGCGGCGGCGGATCCGGCGGGACCCTGCCGGTGTGCGCGAGCTCGCCCTCCACGTCGCCGGTGGTGGAGGTGTAGCCGAGCTGTGCGACGGTCTCGTAGCGCTTGCGCAGCGCCATCAGCGCGCTCTGCGCTTTGGTCGCGCGCCCCACGAGCACGATCAGCAGCCCGGTGGCGAACGGGTCGAGCGTGCCCGCGTGCCCCGTCTTGGCGCCGCCGAGCGCGCGGCGCACCGCTGCGACGGCGTCGTGCGAGGTGATCCCGGCGGGCTTGTCGATCAGCAGCACCCCGTCGAGCGCGGCGGTGGAGCGCTTCGCTGCCATCGTGGACGGCTCAGGCGACGCCCGCGCGGGCGGTTGCGTCCTCGCTGGGATGCAGCTGGGAGGCGATCGCGCCGCGCAGGAACGAGACGAGCTCGCCGGCGGGTAGCTCGGTGGAGAAGCCGGCGGCGCGGCGATGCCCGCCCCCGCCCTGCAGGCGCGCGATCACCGACACGTCCACGTCGTCGTCGGTGGCACGCAGCGACACTTTGTGCTGGCCCTTGCGGTCGCCGCTGGAGAGCTCGCGGACGAGCACCGCCACCTTCGTGCCGGAGAGCGTGCGCAGCTGGTCGATGATCCCCTCGGAGTAGCTGTCCTCCGCGTGCGCGCCCTTGAAGTCCTCGGCGCTGAGCGAGGCCATCGTCAGCTCGCCCGAGTCGTAGCGCTGGATCGCGGCGAGGCCGCGTGCGAGCAGCGCGAGCTTGCCCTCCGGGACACCCTCGTACAGGCGCCGGTAGACCGCCGCCACGTCGACGCCCGCCTCGATCAGGTCCGCGGCCATCAGGTGGGCCCGCGGGCCGGTGTTCTCGTACATGAAGCGCCCGGTGTCGGTGATCAGGCCCACGTACAGGGCGTCTGCGATCGGCGGCGTGGCCGGCACCCCGAGGTCGCGCATCAGGTCCCACACGATCTCCGCGGTGCACGAGGCGTCGGGCACGACGTGGTTGATCGTGCCGAACAGCGTGTTGTCGTGGTGGTGGTCGATGTTGAGCAGGTGGCGGCCGTCGCGCAGCACGCTCGCTGAGTTGCGGTCGATGTTGCCGCAGTCCAGGAAGACGACGGTCCGCTCGGAGATGTCGCTCGGCACGTGCTGGATCAGGCCCTCGAGCGAGAGCGCCTTGTACTCGCCGGGCAACGGCAGGTCGGCGGGGCCGATGAACATCTGCGCGTCCTTGCCGAGCCCCACGAGCAGGCCCTGCATCGCAACGAGCGATCCGAGCGCGTCGCCGTCGGGGTGTTCGTGGGTGGCGAGCACGAACCGGTCGTCCTCGCGGAGCCGCTCCAGCACCTGGTCCCGGGTGGCGCAGCTCACCGCCGGAGCACTCATCGCGGTCCGATCTCGTCGATCAGGCGCTCGACGCGCATCGCCCTGTCGGTGGTGTCGTCGTACTCGAACTCGAGCGTGGGCGTGCGCTTCAGCGCGAGCTCGCGCGCGATCCGCCCCTGCAGGTAGCCGTGCGCGGAGCGAAGGCCCGCGAGCGTCTCCTCGCGCTGCTCCTCACCGGAGCTGCGAGCGCCCTCACCGAGCACGCTCACGTACACGCGCGCATGGCGGAGGTCGGGGCTTGTCTTGACGTCGGTAACGGTCACGAATCCAACTCGAGGGTCCTTCAGATCAGCTGCGAGCGCGTCCCCGATCACCTGACGGATCGCCTCGTCGACCCGCCGCATCCGTCCTGTGGTCATCGTATCCGTCCAATTCCCCGCGGCATCCGATCTCCCTGCCGAGGGATCTGCGCCGCGACGCAACGCTGCTCAAGAGGACAGCTCGCGCTCCACCTGACGCGTCTCGTAGGTCTCGAGCAGGTCTCCCTCATGCACATCCTGGAAGTTCGCGAGCACGATCCCGCACTCGAAGCCGCTGCTCACCTCGCGGGCGTCGTCGTTGAAGCGGCGCAGGCTCTCCACGGTGGTCTCGTAGATCACGGTGCCGTCGCGCACCAGGCGCACCTGGGCGCCGCGCGTGACTTTCCCCTCGGTGACGAAGCAGCCCGCGATCGTGCCGATCCGGGACGCTTTGAAGAGCTGGCGCACCTCAGCCTGGCCGAGCGGCGTCTCCACCTCTTCGGGCGCGAGCATGCCCTGCATCGCCGCGCGCAGCTCTTCGATCGCGCGGTAGATGACGCTGTAGGAGCGGATCTCCACTCCTTCGCGGTCGGCGATCTGCCGCGCATCGCCCACGGGCCTGACGTTGAACGCGAGGATCACGCCCTCGGAGGCGGCCGCGAGCATCACGTCGGACTCGTTGATGCCACCCACGGCGCGGTGGATGATGTTGACCGAGACCTCCTCTTGCGGGAGCTTGGCGATCTCGTCCTCGATCGCCTCCAGCGAGCCTGCGACGTCCGCCTTGAGCACCAGACCGAGCTCCTTGACGGTGCCCTCCTGGGCGAGCTTGAAGACGTCCTCCAGGGACACCTTGCGGCCGGAGCGGCGCGCGAGCGCCTCGGTCTTCAGCCGGTTGGCGCGCTCGCCCGCGAGCTGGCGCGCGCGACGCTCGTTCTCGACGACGCGCACGTGCTCGCCCGCCTCGGGCACTCCGTCGAAGCCGAGCACCTCCACGGGCTGGCCAGGCGTGGCTCGCTTCATCCGCGCGCCGGTGAAGTCCTGCATCGCGCGCACGCGGCCGAAGTGCGCACCGGCGACGAGCGCGTCGCCCACGTGCAGGGTGCCGCGCTGGATGAGGATCGTCACGACGGGTCCGCGGCCGGGGTCGAGCTTGGACTCGATCACCGCGCCTGAGGCTTCGGTGTCGCGGTTGGCGCGCAGCTCCTCGAGGTCCGTGACGAGCTGGATCGTGTCGAGCAGCGAGTCGAGGCCCTGGTGGGTCTTCGCGCTCACGTCCACGAACTCCGTCTCGCCTCCCCATTCCGAGGGCTGGAGGCCGTGCTGGGTCATCTCGGTGCGCACGCGCTCGGGCTGCGAGCCCTCCTTGTCGATCTTGTTGACCGCGACCACGATCGGCACTTCGGCGGCCTTGGCGTGATCGATCGCCTCCTCGGTCTGCGGCTTGACGCCGTCGTCCGCCGCAACCACGATCACCGCGAGGTCGGTCACCCGCGCGCCGCGCGCGCGCATCGCGGTGAACGCCTCGTGGCCGGGCGTGTCGAGGAACGTGATCTCCTTGCCCGCGTGGTGCACCTGGTAGGCGCCGATGTGCTGCGTGATCCCGCCCGCCTCGCCCGCCACCACCTCGGTCTCGCGGATCGCGTCCAGCAGCGAGGTCTTGCCGTGGTCGACGTGACCCATGATCGTGACCACCGGCGGGCGGTCCACGAGGTCCTCGTCGGTGTCCTCGTACTCGGGCTCCACCTCCACGTCGTCGGCGGCGTGGACGATCTCGATCTCCTTCTCGAACTCGTCGGCGATCACCTGGATCGCGTCGTCGGAGAGGGTCTGCGTGAGCGTCGCCATCTCGCCGAGCGACATCAGCTTCTTGATCACCTCGGGGACCGCCACGCCGAGGTACTCCGCCACGTCCTTGACCGTCGAGCCGGAGTTCACGCGGATCAGGTCGGTCGCCCCGAGCGCGGCGGTGTCGATCGGCGCGATCGTCTCGTCGTAGGTCCCGCGGCGGCGCCTGCCGCGGCGCGGGCGGCGCTGGGGCTGGTTGGACGGCCCGCCCTGCTGGCGGCGAGAGGCCTGCGAGTCGATCACCACGCGGCGGCGGCCACCGGGGCCGACGTCGCCGGGCGTGCGCTCACCGGTGCGCGAGTCGCGCGTGGGTCGCACCCGGTCCGGCGCGGGCTGGGCGGGGGCCGCTGGTGCGCCCTGTGCGGGCGGTGCTGCCTGCGCGGTCGCCGCGGGGGCGGTGGCTGTCGCCGTGGCCGTCTGCGGCTGCGAGGCAGCCGGCGCGGGAGCGGCTGCGGGGGCCTGCGCCTGGGCGGCGGGCGCGGCCGGCGCCTTCGCCGCGGGCGCCTCCTGCGCGGCACGCGCTGCAGGCTTGGGCGCGGGAGCGCCGCCGCCGTCGGCGGCGGGCTTTTCGGGCCTCGTCGGTGCGGCGGACTTCGTGGGCGCGGGAGCTGGTGCGCCGTTGGCGCTCGGTGCGCCGCCGTCGAGCACCTTCAGCGCTGCTGCCTCGTCGACGGAGGACGCGGCTGCCTTGGCGTCGATCCCCGCGGCGTTCAGCCGCTCGAGCAGCTCCTTGCTGGAGAGCCCGTGCTCCTTGGCGATCTCGTGCACACGTCGCTTGCTCATCGGCTCACCGATTCTACGAGCTCGACCGGTACACGCGCGCGCAGCGTACGCGCGATCGCGCCACGCTGGCCGGCGAGCGCCGCACACCGCTTTGCGGGGCCGCGTCCATCCGCGGCCCGGCACAGATACGCGCCGCGGCCGGGCATCGTTGCGCGCTCGTCGGCCACCGCGATGCGCGCGCCATCGGCGCGGCGCGCGATCGCGATCCGCAGCAGTTCGCTCTTGGCGGCCACGCGACCGCAGCCGACGCAGCGCCGTCGGGGTAGGTGCCCGCCTATGTTGCCTGCTCCTCGGCCGGCGGCTGCGCCTCCACCGGCGGGAGCGGTACCTCGGCATCCACCGGCAGCGGGGCGTCCTGCCCCTGGTCTTCCTCCGCGGGCGCCTGGGCGGGAGTGGTCGCGCTCGTCAGGTCGCCGACGTTGTCGCTGTCGATGTTGGCGAGCGCCTGGTGTGTTTCCAGCCCGCAGTAGCGCGAGCCGGGAAGCGAAGCGTTGGGGCAGCGGCGGCCGTTGGAGAGGATCGCGGCGCAGCGGCCGGTGACCTCTTCCTCCTCGTATCCGTGCTCGGCCTCCTCGGCGGCGAACTCGGTCTCCGAGCGGATGTCCACGCGCCAGCCGGTGAGGCGTGCGGCCAGCCGCGCGTTCTGGCCCTCGCGCCCGATCGCCAGCGAGAGCTGATCGTCGGGGACGATCACGGTCGCCTGCTTGGCGTCGTCGTCCACGAGCACCTCGCGCACGCGCGCCGGCGAGAGCGCCTTGGCGACGAACCGCGCGGGCTCGTCGTTGAAGGGGATGATGTCGATCTTCTCGCCGCGCAGCTCGGAGACGACCATGCGAACGCGCGAGCCTCGCGGCCCCACGCACGCGCCCACGGGGTCGACGCCGTCGGTGTGCGAGATCACCGCGATCTTCGACCGGTAGCCCGGCTCGCGCGCAACGTTGGCGATTTCGACCAGGCCGTCCGCGATCTCCGGGACCTCCAGCTCGAACAGCTTCTTGATCAGCTCGGGATCGCGGCGCGAGACGATGATCGCGGGACCCTTCGTGGAGGGCGAGACCTCCTTGATGACCGCCTTGATGCGCTGCGAGTGGTCGTAGCGCTCGCCGTCCACCTGCTCGGACTTCGGCAGCAGCGCCTCGACGCGTTCTCGCAGCTGCACGAGCGTGTAGCGCGAGTCGGACTGCTGCACGATCCCGGTGATCAGCTCGCCCACGCGGTCGCGGTACTCCTCGTACATCATGTCCCGCTCGGCCTCGCGGATGCGTTGGAGGATCACCTGCTTGGCGGTCTGGGCGGCGATCCGGCCGAAGTCGTCGGGGGTGACGTCGCGCTCGTCGATCTGGTCGCGGTATTCGGCGAACTTCTTGGGGTCGATTTCCGGTTCCTCGGGTTCCCGCATCTCCCCCGTCTCGGGATCGATCGTCGTTTCCTCGTCGATCGTCTCCACGATCAGGTGCGCCTCCAGGCGCTCGGGGATGATCAGCTCGATCACGCGGAAGTCGGCGGTCTCGCGGTCCATTTCCACGCGCGCGTACTTGGCCGAGCCGGGCTGCTTCTTGTAGGCGGAGAGCAGCGCGTCCTCGAGCGCGATCATGAGCTTCTCGGGCTCGATGCCCTTCTCGCGCGCGAGGGCGTGCATCGCTTCAAGGATCTCGCGTGACATGGCTTGCCTACTCCTCGATCAGGTTGGAACGGCGGATCTCCGCGTACGGGATCGCGATCACGCCGCCGTCGGCAGCGAGCGTCACCTCCTCCTCGGAGGCCCCCACGAGCTCGCCGGTGAAACTGCGGGCCGCGCGCGCGTCTGCGGCGGGCGCGGAACGGGGATGACGGGTGCGCACACGCGCGCGGCGACCCACGAAGCGGCGGTAGTGGGCGGGCTTGGTGAGCGGGCGCTCGCTGCCGGGCGAGGACACCTCGAGCGAGTACCGCTCGCGCATGTCGTTCAGCCGCATCGTCACGCGCTCGCAGAGCGCGAGCGTGACGCCGTCCGGGTGGTCGATGAACACGCGCAGACAGCGCCCGCCGACGATCTCGGCGAGCAGCACCTCGACGTCCGGCTCGGTCTCCGCGAGTCGGTCTTCGATCTGCTCCTGAAGCGCTGTGGTGGTCATCGCCAATCTGGGTCCTTACGCAAAAAAAGCGGGCGGGGGCCCACTCTCGGTACTGCAATCAGGGCACGCGCCCCGACACGAAAGCTGTCCATCGAGCATAGCATCGGGGAGCGCCGCGGAACACGGCCTCGCGATGCTCAGAGACGGGCCGCGTCGCGCCGTGCGCGATCGCGATACAGCCGGTAGTCGGCGCGCTCGGGGCGCAGCGAGCAGGCGAGCGCAAGCGGGTGGCAGGCCTCGCGGTGACGGCCGAGCAGCTGCATCGAGCGGCCGAGGCAGAACAGCGCGTAGTCGTCGGTGGGCTTGCGGGTGGCGAGGATCTCGAACTCCTCCGCCGCACGTTCGTAGCGCTGCGCATGAAACAGGGCGCGTCCCAGCGCCTCGCGGATCGAGCCCATCTCGGGCTCGAGATCGCGGGCCCTGCTGAGCGGCACGATCGCGGCCTGGTGATCCCCGTGGTCCAGCAGATCGCAGCCTCGACGATAGAGGTCGTACACGCTCTCCATCACCACATTTTATCCCCTGCCCCGAAGCCCCTCGACGGTGTCGAGGATCGCCTCGGCGACCTCGGTCTTGGTCGTGCGCGCGACGTGGCGCTCGGCCACCTCGCCGTTTCCGTGGGCGCTCAGGATCGTCACCTCGTTCTCGGCCGAGTCGAAGCCGATGTCGCTGCGCGAGATGTCGTTGACCACGAGCGCGTCGAGCCCCTTGGCGCTCAGCTTGCCGCGCGCGGTGCGCGCGGCGTCGCGGCCGTGCTCGGCGGCGAAGCCCACGAGTGTCTGGCCGGCGTGACGTTGGGCCGAGAGGCCCGAGAGCACATCCGCGGTCGGCTCGAGCACGAGCTCCAGCGACCCGCGGTCCGCCTTCTTGAGCTTCTCGGCCGCCGCCGCCGCCGGTGTGAAGTCGGCGACCGCCGCCGCCATCAGCAGCACGTCGCACGCGGGGAACTCCGCCTCGCAGGCGCGCTTGAGCTCCGCGGCGGTGCGAACCTCGCGCAGGTGCGCTGCGCCCGGCGCGGGGAGCGCCACGTTCGCGGAGACGAGCGTCACGTCGGCGCCGCGCTCGATCGCCGCCTGCGCGAGCGCGTAGCCCATGCGCCCCGAGGAGCTGTTCCCCACGAACCGCACGCTGTCGATCGGCTCGCGCGTGCCGCCGGCGGTGACGAGCACGCGCGCGCCCGCGAGGGTGCCGTGCGTGCCGTCGAGCGGGTCGCTCGCCGCGCGCGCGCGGCCGGGCGTGTCGTGCGCGCCGTTGCGCTCCGCAGATGCGTCCGGCTGCGGCGGGCGCCGCACGGCAGCGGCGCGATCCGCGAGGGCCGCCTCGCACGCGGCCAGCAGCGCGGGCGGCTCGGCGAGTCGCCCCACGCCCTCCTCCCCCGCGGAGGCCAGACGCCCCTCGCCGGGCGCGATCATCACGACGCCGCGTGCGGCGAGCGTGGCGAGGTTGGCCCGCGTGGCGGGATGCTCATACATGCGGTCGTTCATCGCCGGCGCGAGCAGCAGCGGGCAGCGCGCAGCGAGCGCCGCGCTGCACAGCAGGTTGTCCGCGAAGCCACCCACGAGCTTCGCGATCGTGTTGGCTGTGGCGGGCGCGATCAGGAACGCGTCAGCGTTCGCAACCAGCTCGAGATGGCTGATCGGGTCATGCGCCGGCGCGGGGTCTCCCGGATAGGCACCGCGCGCAGGGTCGCGCTCGAACTCGCTCACGAGCACGGGCGCGCCGGTGAGCGCCGCGAACGACGCCTCCCCCACGAAGCGCCTGCTCGTGGGCGTCTGGATCACGCGCACCGCGTGTCCCGCAGCGGTCGCCAGGCGCACGAGCTCCAGCGCCTTGTACGCGGCGATCCCGCCGCTGACCCCCAGCAGAATCCGTGCCATCTAAGGAGGTTGTAGAGCGCCGCAGCGTCCGTTACAAGCCGTGCGGTCGGGCTTGCGTCAGCGTGCGCCCCGTCGCTCGCGCCGCCGCGCGTTCCGATTCCGCACCCCGACGGCCTGTACCCGAAGGTCGAGGGCGTCCGGGCGCGTGCCGGCACCGACAGGTAGTCGCCAGTCAAGCGATCCAAGGACGTACCCATTCTGGGCACAAGCAGGTTCACGCCGCGTACTCCGTACGCAAGCGACCGAGGACGCCGGAGCGCGCCGGCTCGCGGCTACCTGTAGTGGTACTTCATCTTGCCGGCGGCTACCTCCTCCAACGCGATCGTGAGGTAGTTTTTCGACGCGGTTTCCACCATGGGTGGCGGGAACTCGTCGAAGGTGCCCTCGCCGAGGTTGTGGTAGTAGCTGTTGATCTGGCGCGCGCGCTTGGCGGCGACGATCACACCGGCGTAGTTGGAGTCGACCTCCTCGAGGAGGCGGTCGATGCGGGGAGAGATCAAGTGGGGTCCTCGCTGTTGGTTGCGGACAGTTTAGAGCGCGCGCGGAGCGAGCCGGGGTCGCGGGGTCGGGCGCGGCTCAGTCGAGCTCGGCGGTGACGATCTCCGTGAGGCGGTCGAGCGCCTCTTCGAGGCGGTCGTTCACGACGACGTGCGCGAACTCGGGTTGGGCATGCAGCTCGTGCCCGGCGACGGTGAGCCGCCGTTGCACCTCCTCGGCGTCGTCGGTGCCGCGACCGACGAGACGCGTCCGGAGCGCGTCGAGGGAGGGCGGTGCGATGAAGACCTGCACGGCCTCGGGCATGGCAGCGCGCACCTGACGCGCACCCTGCACCTCGATCTCGAGCACCACCGGGACGCCCGCCCGGACGCGTCGCTCCAGCTCGGAGCGCAGCGTTCCGTAGCTGCGCCCGGCGTAGTCGGCGTGCTCCACGAAGTCCCCTGCGGCGACCCGGCGGTCGAACTCCTCGCGGCTGAGGAAGTGGTAGTCGACCCCGTCCTGCTCGCCTGGCCGGGGGGCGCGCGTGGTGGCGGACACGGACAGCTCCAGGCGCGGCTCACGCGCCATCAGCCCCCGGATCAGCGTCCCCTTGCCGACCCCGGAGGGCCCGGTTATGACGAACACACGCGCCATCGGGTCACGACAGGCTAGCCACGCGACCGGCGACATCGAGTGACGGCTGGCGTGGAGCATGGACGACGCCGAGAGAGGGTCGCTGGCCAAGCGAGGCAAGGACGTACCCATTGCTGGGCACAGGCAGGTTCGCGCCGCGTGCTTTGCACGCGAGCGACCGAGGACGCCGCCTCGCGCCGCGCGAGCGACCCTCTGTCAGTGGTGGAGGAGGGAGATCAGCTCTGACCGCTGCCGCTCGGAGAGCCCGCCGATCGTCTTGCTCGGCGCGATCCTGCAGTGGGCGAGGATCTTGTTGACCTTGACGCGCCCGTACTTGGGGACGGCGAGGAGCATGTCGAAGACCTTGGCGGTCTCGACGTACTCGGGCGGGTCGAGCAGCAGCGAGTGGATCGTGCGGCGACCGGACTTCAGGTCGCGCTTGAGCTGGGCCCGCTGGATGCGGATCTGGTTGGCCCGCGCGAGGGCGTCCATCCTCTGGTTCAGCGATCGCTCCGGTGCGGTGGATGTGCTCGAGCCCGTCGTGCCGGTCGCCGTCGCCATGGGCGGCGAGTCTACACACACCGGGCAGTCGATCAAGCAAAATTGACGTAATTCACCTGCACCTCGACCTGAGCTTCACAGCAGTCGAGGTAACTGGACGGTGAGTCGGCCGGTTTGCAGGGGTTTTGCGACCTTCGGAGGCCCCCTTCGAGGGTCGATGTGAGGAGCGGTTCCCGCTAGTTGCGGGAATCCGTGCTCACATCTGCGTCTCCGCGACGCACATCAGCTCCGCGGCGATCCGGGAGCCGGTTGCGGGGTCGCGAAATGACTCCGTGCCGACCGCGACGACGCTCGCGCCGGCGTCGAGGAGGTCGCGCGCGTGGCTCGCGCGCTGCACGCCGCCGATCCCGATCACGGGGATCGCTACGCGCTCGGCGACCGCGGCCACCTGCGCGAGCGCGACGGTGCGGATGGCGGGTCCGGAGAGCCCGCCGGTGCCGCCGCCGAGCCACCGCTCGCCCGAGCGGGCGGCCCGCGCGGGAGCGAGCGCTGCGGCGCGCAGCGTGTTGATCAGCGACACGGCGTCGGCGCCGCCGTCCTGGGCGGCGATCGCGCACGCGGGGACGTCGGCGGTGTTGGGTGTGAGCTTCACGATCAGCGGCTTGCGGGTGGCGGGCCGCACGGCGGCGACGACCTCGCGCAGCTGCTCGGGGTCGGCGCCGATGTCGAGCCCGGTGCTGACGTTGGGGCAGGACACGTTGAGCTCCACCGCGGCGATCGCGTCCTGCTGATCGCAGGCGGCGACGAGCTGCTCTAGCTCCATCGCGGTGGCGCCCATCACGTTGGTGATCAGGGGCACGCCCGCGGTGCGGGCGCCCGCGGGCCGCGCGGTCGCGCAGATCCGCTCGAGCTGCGGCAGGTCGTGCTCCAAATAGCCGCGCAGCCCCTTGTTGGGGAGGCCGATCGAGTTGATCAGCCCCGCGGCGGTCTCGAACAGCCGGGGCGGCGGGTTGCCCGCGCGCGGCTGCAGCGTGATCGTCTTGGACACGTAGGCGGCGAAGGGGAACACCTCGCAGAGCGCGTCGCCGAAGGAGGCGTGCGCGGCGATCGCATCGAACGTGCCCGACCCGTTGATGATCGGGTTGGCGAGATCCAGCCCCGCGAGCGAGACGCTCATGCGGGCACCTCGCCGTACGCACCGGGCTCGACCACCTCGGCGAGCTCGGAGGCGTCGACGACGGGGCCGTCGACGCACACCCGCAGGTAGCGCCCGTCGACGCGCGGAACCGCGCAGCCGTAGCAGGCGCCGTAGCCGCACGCCATGCCGGCCTCGAGCGCGAGCTGGGCGGGCGTGCCCGTCTGCGCGCACAGCGCGCGCACGGCCTCGAGCATCGCGGGCGGCCCGCACGCGTACACGACGGGCTGCTGGCGACCGGCTTGCGCCTCGGCGCTGTCGAGCTCTCGCGCGAGCAGCTCGGTGACGCGCCCGTCGTGACCGACCGAGCCGTCGTCGGTGGCGACGAGGGCGTCCTGCAGGAGCGCCGCCCCCTGCGCGTGCGCGGCGTCGCGGAACCCGAGCAGCACCGGGGCGGGGCCCGCGAGCGTGTCCTGGAGGATCGCGAGCGGCGCGATCCCCACGCCGCCGCCGACGAGGACGGCGCGCCCGCCGGGCGCGGGCAGCGCGAACGGGCGCCCCAGTGGGCCGAGCGCCCACAGCGCGCTGCCCTCGTGCAGCTCGCAGAGCCTCTTCGTCCCGGGCCCCACGTCCTCGAGCAGGAAGTGCCACTCGCCTTCCCGGCAGCGCGCGATCGAGAAGGCGCGCGGGAGGTAGGGGCGCTCGTCTCCGCCACCGCCCCAGCGCTCCACGGCGGCGATCATCGCGAACTGCCCGGGCTCGGGCGCGCTCTCGCCGGGAGCGCGATCGGGCGCGGCGACCCGCAGCACCCGGTAGGCGCCGAGCGCTTCGTTGGCGGTGACGCGCAGCTCGCGCCTGTGGGGCGGCGCGAGGCTCACGCGGTGGCCGCGGGTGCGAAGGATGGCGCGTCTCGCGAGGCGCCTCCGTGCAGCTCCTGCAGGCACAGCACCTCGGGCTCGCCGTCGCGCCGGGCGCGCGCGATCGCGCGCGCGGCGGACACGCCGGCGGACAGCGTGGTCAGGCAGGGGATGCCATGGCCCACCGCGGCGCGGCGGATCTCCCAGCCGTCGGTGCGCGCGCCGACGCCGGTGGGCGTGTTGACGACGAGGTCGACGTCGCCGCGCTCGATCCAGTCGACCACGTGCGGCGAGCCTTCGCCGATCTTGTTGAGCGGCTGGGCGGGCACGCCCATGCGCGCGATCGCCTCGGCGGTGCCGCGCGTGGCGAGGATCTGGAAGCCCTGGTCGTGGAGGATCTGCGCCACGGCGAACGCGCCGGGCTTGTCGGAGTCGGTGACGCTGATGAACGCGGTGCCCTCCAGCGGCAGCGGGACCCCCGCTGCGGCCTGCGCCTTGGCGAACGCGGTGGGGAAGTCGCGCGCGATCCCCATCACCTCGCCGGTGGAGCGCATCTCGGGACCGAGCACCGCGTCGGAGCCCTCGAAGCGGTCGAACGGCAGCACGGCCTCCTTGACGGACACGTGCGTGCCGAAGCCGAGCCCCTGGCGCTCCTGCGCCAAGCCCATGTCCGCGATCCGCTCGCCGAGCATGATCCGGCAGGCGAGCTTCGCGAGCGGGATGCCGACCGCCTTGGACACGAACGGCACGGTGCGCGACGCGCGCGGGTTGGCCTCGATCACGTACAGCTCGCCGGCGTGCACGGCGTACTGCACGTTGAGCAGCCCCACGACACCGACGGCGAGCGCGATGTCCCGTGTGGCGGCGCGGATCTGCTCGAGCATCTCCTCCCCGAGCGAGTGGGGCGGCAGCACGCACGCGGAGTCGCCGGAGTGCACGCCGGCCTCCTCGACGTGCTGCATGATCCCGCCGATCCACACGTCGGTGCCGTCGCAGAGCGCGTCCACGTCGACCTCGGCGGCGTTCTCGAGAAAACGATCGAGAAAGATGGAGGAGGGACCGCTCGCGTCTGCTTCGGGTGCGGCCACCTCCCTGTCGAGGTAGTCCGCGAGACCCTGCTTGGAGTAGACGATCTCCATCGCGCGTCCCCCGAGCACGTAGGACGGGCGCACGAGCAGCGGGAACCCGACCCCTTTGGCGCACTCGAGCGCCTGCGCGACGCTCTGCGCGGTGCCGTATGACGGCGCCTTCAGCCCCAGCTGCTCCAGGAGCGCGCCGAAGCGCCCGCGGTCCTCGGCGAGGTCGATCGCCTCGACGCTCGTGCCGAGCAGCGGCACGCCCGCGGCGGCGAGACCCGCGGCGAGCTTCAGCGGCGTCTGCCCGCCGAACTGCACGATCACCCCGGCGGCGCGCTCGGCGCGCACCACCGCGAGCACGTCCTCGAGCGTGTTCGGCTCGAAGTACAGGCGGTCGGAAGTGTCGTAGTCGGTGGAGACGGTCTCGGGGTTGCAGTTGATCATCACCGCGTCGCGCCCGGAGCTGCGCACGGTCATCGCGGCGTGCACGCAGCAGTAGTCGAACTCGATCCCCTGGCCGATCCGGTTGGGCCCGGATCCGAGGATCACGATCGAGTCGCGCCCCTCCGCGGCCGCGCCCGCGCCGCCGTCGGCTGCGCCGGGCCACTGCTCCCAGCCGGAGTAGAAGTACGGCGTGCGGGCGGGGAACTCCGCGGCGCACGTGTCCACCGAGCGGAAGGTGCGCTCGCCCGCGAACGGCGCGTCCGGGTCGGCGGCGAGCTGCGCGAGCTCGGCGAGGAACCACGGGTCGATCCCGGTCCGCTCACGCACCGCCGCGGTGCTCGTGCCGCGCCGCAGCAGCTCGAGGATCGTCTCGAAGCGGTCCGCCGCGGGCGTGCACAGCCGATCGAGCAGCTCCGCCTCCTGAACCTCTGCGAGCGCGGGCGGCTTGTCTAGCTCGCGTGAGCGCAGCGCCTTGGCGAAGGCCTGTCCGAAGGTGCGCCCGATCGCCATCGCCTCGCCCACGGACTTCATGTGCGTGGTGAGCGTGGGGTCGGTCCCGGGGAACTTCTCGAACGCGAAGCGCGGCCACTTGACGACCACGTAGTCGATCGTGGGCTCGAAGCACGCGGGCGTGACGCCGGTGATGTCGTTGTCGATCTCGTCGAGGCGGTAGCCGACGGCGAGGCGGGCTGCGATCTTCGCGATCGGGAACCCGGTGGCCTTGGACGCGAGCGCCGAGGAGCGCGACACGCGCGGGTTCATCTCGATCACGAGGATCTCCTCGGTCTCGGGGTTGACCGCGAACTGGACGTTGGAGCCGCCCGTCTCCACCCCCACCGCGCGGATCACCGCGAGCGCCTGGTCGCGCAGTCGCTGGTAGAGGCGGTCGGGGAGCGTCTGCTGCGGCGCGACCGTGACCGAGTCGCCCGTGTGCACGCCCATCGGGTCGACGTTCTCGATCGAGCACACGATCACGACGTTGTCTGCACGGTCGCGCATCACCTCGAGCTCGAACTCGCCCCACCCGATCACGGACTGGTCGAGCAGCACCTGCCCGATCGGCGAGGCCTCCAGGCCCCGCGCGACGACCCGCTCGAACTCCTGCTCGTCGCGGGCGACCCCTCCCCCACGCCCGCCGAGCGTGAACGCGGGGCGCACGATGCACGGCAGGCCCAGTGCCGGAAGCGCGGCGCGTGCCTGCTCGAGGCTGGTCGCGATCGCGCTGCGCGGCATCGCGAGGCCCGCGCGCGCCATCGCCTCGCCGAACAGCTCACGGTCCTCCGCGCAGGCGATCGCGTCGTAGTTGGCGCCGATCAGCTCCACCCCGAAGCGCTCGAGCGTGCCGTTGTCGTGCAGCTCCTTCGACAGGTTCAGAGCGGTCTGGCCGCCGAGCGTGCCGAGCAGCGCGTCGGGGCGCTCCCGCTCGATCACCTGCGCGACCGGCCCGGCGAGCAGCGGCTCGACATAGGTGGCGTCGGCGAACTCCGGGTCGGTCATGATCGTGGCGGGGTTGGAGTTGACCAGCACGACCTCGTAGCCCTCCTCGCGCAGCACCTTGCAGGCCTGCACGCCGGAGTAGTCGAACTCGGCCGCCTGGCCGATCACGATCGGTCCGGAGCCGAGGATCAGGATCTTGTGGATGTCCTCGCGCCGGGGCATCAGGCGGCGCCGATCCGCTCGATGAAGCGGTCGAACAGGTACAGGCTGTCGTGTGGCCCGGGTCCGGCCTCGGGGTGGTACTGCACCGTGCCGCCGGGAACGTCGAGCAGCTCGAGGCCCTCGACGGTGCGGTCGTAGAGGTTGACGTGCGACAGCGCTGCGGCGCCGAAGTCGGTCTCCCAGCGCACGGGCTCGTCGTCGTCGATCGTGCGCGCGCCGCCGGGGCCGAGCGCGGCGAAGCCGTGGTTCTGGGAGGTGATCTCGACACGGCCGGTCTGCAGGTCGCGCACGGGGTGGTTCGCGCCGCGGTGGCCGAACGGCAGCTTGAACGTCTCCAGGCCCACCGCGCGACACAGCAGCTGGTGGCCCAGGCAGATCCCCCACACGGGCTTCCTGCCGACGAGCTCGCGCACGGTGGCGACGACGTGCTCCAACGCGGCGGGGTCGCCGGGGCCGTTGGAGAGGAAGATCGCGTCGGGGTCCTCGGCCAGCAGCTGCTCTGCGCTGCTGGTGCACGGGTGGAGCGACACGCGCGCGCCGTGCTCGACCAGCTCGCGCACCATCGAGGCCTTGATGCCGGTGTCGAGCACCGCGATCCGCGGCCCGTCGCCGCTGCCGTGACGGGAGACCGTCGTCGGGGTGACGAGCCCGGCGAGGTCCTGGCCGGCCATCGGCGGCTCGGCGTCGATCAGCTCGCGCGCCTGCGCCGGGGAGACCGACAGGGGAAACACGCCGCCGCGCATCGCGCCGGCTTCGCGGATGTGCAGCACGAGCGCGCGCGTGTCGACGCCCGTGATCGCGCAGGTGCCGCAGTCGGTGAGCCAGTCGAGCCAGCCGCGCTCGCAGCTGGGCGCGTCCTCGCGGTTGCACGCGGCGCGCATGATCGCCGCGCGCGCCCACACGCGCTCGGACTCCATCGCCTGAGAGCTGGCGCCGTAGTTGCCGATGTGCGGGTAGGTGAACGCGATCAGCTGCCCCGCGAACGAGGGGTCGCTCATGGACTCCTGATAGCCGGCCATCCCGGTGGTGAACACGACCTCTCCCACCGCGTGGCCCTCCGCGCCGCACATCTCGCCGTCGAAGCGGGTGCCGTCCTCGAGCAGTATGTAGCCGGTGGCGCTCATCTCAGATGATCAGCTGCTGGACGGCCTTGAACTCCGGGGTGCCTGCGCGGCCGAGCAGCTCGAACAGGGCCGCCTCGACGGTGGTCACGACCGCGCCCGCGCGCTCCAGGCGCTCCAGGCCGCGCGTGTAGTCGAGCTCGTGGCGCGAGCCGACGGCGTCGGCGGGAACGTGCACCTCGATCCCGTCGGCGAGCAGGTCGTGGACGGTCTGGCTCACGCACACGTGCGCCTCGATCCCGCAGACGATCGCCTGCCTGCGCCCGGCGAGGTCGAACCCGTCGGCCCGCACGGCCGAGAACACGGTCTTCTCGATCGTGCGCTCGAACGACACGCCCACCTCGGGGGCTGTGTGCCCGAGCCCTTTCGGATACTGCTCGCTGACGATCGCGGGCAGCTCGAGGACCCGGGCGGCCGACAGCAGCTTCCCGCACGCGGCGGCGACGGCGGCGAACGTCTCGTACCCGCGAAAGCCCTCCTGGACGTCGACCACGACGAGCGTGGCGCGCTCCCGGGCGAGCAGCCCCATCAGGCGCCCGCCAGCGCGCCGGAGCGCTCGCGGTGGGCGAGCCCGCCGGCGGCGATCGTGAGCAGCACGCGCCCCCGCAGCTCGCGCCCGGCGAAGCAGCAGTTCTGCGAGCGGCTGCGCCAGCCGCTCTCACCGGCGAGGTAGCCCGCGTCGAGGTCGATCAGGGTCAGGTCGGCGGGGGCGCCCTCGGCGATGCGCGGCCCCCGCAGGCCGAACAGCTCGGCCCCGGCGGTGAGCCGCTCCACGAGGATGCCGAGCTCGATCACGCCGGGCAGCACCAGCTCGGTGTAGAGCGCGGCGAACGCCGTCTCCAGCCCCGTCGTGCCCATCGGCGCCTGCTCGAAGGGGACCTCCTTCTCGTCGCGCGCGTGCGGCGCGTGGTCGGTGGCGACGCAGTCGATCGTGCCGTCGCGCAGCGCCTGCACGAGCGCGGCGCGGTCGCTCTCGCGCGTGAGCGGCGGGTGCATCTTCATGCTCGTGTCCAGGCCCCGCACCGCCTCGTCGGTGAGCAGCAGGTGGTGGGGCGTGACCTCCGCGCTTGCGCGAACGCCGCGCTCCTTGGCAAGCGCGACCGCTTCCACGGAGGCGGCGCAGCTGAGGTGCTGGAAGTGCACGCGCGCGTCCTCGTAGCCGGCGATCGCGGCGTCGCGCGCGACCATCGTCGACTCGGCGAGCGTGGGGATCCCGGCGATGCCGAGCGCTGCGCTGACCTCGCCCTCGTTCATCGCGCCGCCACGGGAGAGCGCGGGGTCCTCCTCGTGCAGCGCGATCACGCCGCCGCACAGGCGCTGGTACTGCAGCGCCTTGCGCAGCACGCCCGCGCTGCGCACGGGCTTGCCGTCGTCGGTGAAGCCGAGCGCGCCCTCTTCGCGCAGCTCGGCCATCTCGGTGAGCGCCTCGCCCTGCAGGCCGACGGTGATTGCGGGGAGGAACCCGACCGCGACGTGCGCCTCGCGTGCGGCGGCGTCCCGCACCGAGCGCAGCAGCGGCGCGGAGTCGAGCACGGGCGCGGTGTTGGGCATCGCGATCACGCCTGCGAACCCGCCCGCAGCGGCGGCAAGGGTGCCGCTTGCGATGTCCTCCTTGTGCTCCTGCCCGGGGGTGCGCAGGTGCACGTGCGGGTCGAAGAACGCCGGCGCGAGCAGCTGGGAGGCACCCGCGTCGATCGCGTCCTCACCGTCGCCCGGCTCGAGCGTGCCTGCGGGCGCGATCTCGGCGATCACGCCGTCGCGCACGCGCACGTCGAGCGCGTCGTCGAGCCCCTCGCGCGGGTCGAGCACGCGGGCGCCGCGCACGAGCACGCGCGCGGCTGGGAGCTCCGGGCGCACGAGGCGCTGCTCGGCGCTCACGCGGGCTGGCCCTCCCCCACGCCCGCGCCGCGCGCGCCCGCGGGCGCGAGGTCGTCCGTCCCGGACTCGGGCGTGCGGCCCTCTGCAGGCACGGGCCCCGGCTCGAGCCCCGTGCGGTTGGGGGCGAGCAGCTCGTAGAGCACCGCCATGCGCACCACCACGCCGGCCTCCACCTGCGCGGTGATGATCGCCTGCGGGGAGTCGGCGACCTCGCCGGAGAGCTCCACGCCGCGGTTGACGGGTCCGGGGTGCATCAGGATCTGCTCGGGCCGCAGCCGCTGCGCGTTGATCTGGTACCACGCGGCGTACTCGCGCACCGAGGGGACCCACGTCTCCTCCATGCGCTCGTTCTGCATCCGCAGCGCGTACACCACATCCGCGCTCGGGAGCTCGTCGAGCGTGTAGCGAACCTCGCAGCCCAGCGCCTCGATCTCGCGCGGGATCAGCGTGGGCGGGCCGGCGAGCGTGACGCGCGCGCCCATCTTCTGGAACGCGAGCACGTCCGAGCGCGCGACGCGCGAGTGTGCGACGTCGCCCACGATCCAGATGCTCGCCCCATCGATCGCGCCGAGCCGGCGCCGCAGCGTGTAGACGTCGAGCAGCGCCTGGGTGGGGTGCTCGTGCTTGCCGTCGCCCGCGTTGACGATCGCTGCGGCGCACCACTGGGAGACGAGCGCGGCCGCACCCGCCCACGGGGTGCGCAGCACGATCGCGTCGGGCTTGTGCGCGCTGAGGGTGAGCACGGTGTCCTTCAGGGACTCGCCCTTCTCCACGCTCGAACCGCTCGCGGTGAAGTTGACCACATCCGCCGAGAGGCGCTTGGCGGCGAGCTCGAACGAGCCGCGCGTGCGCGTGGAGGCCTCGTAGAAGAGGTTCAGCACCATCCGGTTGCGCAGCGCGGGGACCGTCTTGATCTCGCGGTCTGAGACCTCGGAGAAGCGTTCTGCCTGCGAGACGATCCGTTCGATCGCAGCGCGGTCGAGTTCCTCGATCGAGAGCAGGTGCTTCATGCGCCCACCTCCGCCTGGACGCGGGGCGCGGGGTCCGCGCCGGCGGCGATCGCCACCTCGTCGATCCCGTCGAGCTCGCGCACGCGCACGCGCACGTGCTCGCTGCGGGCGGTGGGGAGGTTCTTGCCGACGTAGTCGGGGCGGATCGGGAGCTCCCGGTGGCCCCGGTCTGCGAGCACTGCGAGCTGCACGCGCTGCGGTCGCCCGTAGGCGAACAGCGCCTCGATCGCCGCGCGCGCGGTGCGGCCTGTGAACAGCACGTCGTCCACCACGACCACCGTGCGACGAGAGATGTCGAAGTCGATGTGCGAGGCGTGCACGACGGGCGCCTCGGGGCGGCTGGCGACGTCGTCGCGGTAGAAGCCGATGTCGAGGTCGCCGAGCGGCACGTCCGCTCCGAGCAGGTCCTCGAGCTGCGCGTGAAGCCGGGCTCCGAGGAAGGCGCCGCGCCGGTGGATGCCGACGACGGCGGGAACGGCGCCGGGGTTGCGCTCGACGATCTCGTGTGCGATCCGCGTGAGCGCCCGCCCCACCTCCTCCTCGCGGAGGACGACCTTCTCGTTGCCTGCCATCGTTTCCTTCCTGGCCTCGCTGGACCGGGTTAAAGGACCTGGCGCGAACAGTATCAGGGGGTTGCGATGCTCTCCACGGGCGGCACGCCGGCTCCGTCGCCGCCCTGCTCGCCGTCCCCGCGCGCCTCTGCAGCTGCGGCCTGCGCGCGCTCGCGGCGCTCGCTCCAGCGCACGAGCCGCGCGGGGCCGCGCTCGGGATATGGCACCTCGATCGTGTCGAAGTCGCGAGGCGCCTCGGTGTTGGCGAACACCGCGCGTGCCTGCTCGCGCAGCTCGCTGCCCGCGTAGCGTGCGGACACGTGGGTGATCGCGAGCATCCGCACCTCCGCCTCGCGCGCGAGCTCCGCCGCCTGGCGCGCGGTGCTGTGCAGCGTCTCCCGCGCGCGCTCGGCCTCCTCCTCGGCGAACGTGGCCTCGTGCACGAGCACGTCCGCGGCGTGCGCGGCGACGGCGAGCGTCTGCGTGGGCGCGGTGTCGCCGGAGATCACGATCCGCCGCCCCTCGCGCGCGGGCCCCATCACCTGCTCGGGTCGCACGCCCGCGACCGTCTCGCCACGCTGCAGCGCGCCGAACGCGGGGCCGGGCGTCACCCCGAGCCGCTGCGCCTCCTCGGGATCGAACGTGCCGGGCCGGTCCTGCTCGAGCAGCGCGTAGGCGTGCGCGGCCCGCGCGCCGTGGTTCACCGGCACCGTGGCGATCTTGTAGCCGTCGCGCTCGATCTCCTCCCAGGGCTCGAGCTCGGTGAGCGCGAGCTCGTACGGCAGCCGGCGCCCGTAGACGAGCCGCATCGCCCCCATCAGCTCGTGCAGGCCCTCGGGGCCGTACACCGTCAGCGGCTGCGTGCGCTCGCGCAGCGCGAACGACTTCAGCATGCCCGGGAGGCCGAGCCAGTGGTCGGCGTGGAAGTGGGTGATCAGCACGCAGCCCACGTCGGCGAGCCCGATCGAGCGCAGCAGCTGGCGCTGGGTGCCTTCGCCGCAGTCGAACAGCAGGCGCTCGCCGCCGCGGCTGAGCAGCAGCGAGGGCAGGCCACGGCGCGCGCTCGGCACCGAGCCACCCGTGCCCACGAAGAACAGCGACAGGTCCATGGGGCAAAGGTAGCGTCGCCCGCGTGCGCGCGCTCGCCGCGGCGCCGGGAAGGGATTAGAAGACGGATGCCCCGGGTATGGGGCATAGGCCACCCAGGGAAACCGGCGGGTGCAGCAGATCCGGGAGTCCGGCACGCAACTCGCGGATCGCATGGACGGGGCCCGCTCTGCGGGCCCCTTCTGCGTACGTGGGCCTACGATGAGCGGATGGCGGGTGCGCCGCTCGACGTGCAGGTGCGCGGTTCCGGGCCGCGCGTCGTGCTCGTGCACGGCAGCGTCCTCGGCGTGCGCACCTGGCAGCACCAGGACGCGCTCGCAGGCTCCTACACGCTCGTGCTCGCGAACCGCCCGGGGTTCGGGGCGAGCCCGCCCCTCGCCCGTGGCGACTTCGAGGCCGAGGCGCCGCTGTTCGCTGACCTGCTCGACGACGGCGCACACCTGGTGGGGCACTCATACGGCGCCGTGATCGCCCTTTACGCGGCCGCGATCGCGCCCGATCGCGTGCGCTCGCTGACCGTGTCCGAGCCGGGATGCCTCGCGGTCTCAGCAGGCAACCGGGACGTGGACGCGCAGATCGCCGGCGGCGAGCTCCTCTACGCGCAGGCGGAGCATCTGGAGGCGATCGACTTCCTGCGCGCGTTCCGCGGCGGCGCGGGCTCCACCCATCACACACCCGACGAGCTCGACGGCGAGCTGCTCGCGGGCGCGGAGCTGCTGCGCCGCGAACGGCCGCCGTGGGAGGCGACGCCCGACTGGGAGCGGCTTGCCGCGGCGCCGTTCCCGAAGCTCGCGATCTCGGGAGGCCATTCGCCCGTGTTCGAGGCGGTGTGCGACGCGGTCGCGGAGAGGATCGGCGCAGAGCGCGCGGTGATCCCGGGTCGCGGGCACTCGGTCCCGGCGGCGGGCGAGCCCTACAACGAGCGGCTGCGCGCGTTCCTTGGGACCGTCGAGGGCGCAGCCCGCGCCCGGCCGGTGCGGCAGGGCGGCGCGAGCAGCTATCACTAGCGCTGTGAACGCCACGCCGCTGTCCTCACATCTCATCGCAGAAGGCGCGTCTTGGGGCTCCTAGATCGCCTGCGCCCGGCGAGCGCCCCCGACGCGCAGTTCACGGTGCGCGTGTACGCCGAGAGGCGCACGTTCCGCGGCGCGAAGGGCGATGAGCTGTACTCGGACGGGCAGGTCCCGGTCGATGGGTCCGGAAGGCCCCTCGGCGAGACCGAGCACCGCACGAGCGATCAGCGCGTCTATCACTGCCGCGTGTCGGGAACGCACCACTACCCCAGCGCGCTTGGTGACCCCCGCTTCGGCAACGGCTCGCGCGTGACATTCCGGGCCGAGCCGGGGAACCCCACCGATCCGAACGCGGTGGCGATCTGGGACGCGGGCGGCACCGTGCAGGTCGGCTACGTCCCGGCGTCGCTGTCGCGCACCGTTGCTGCGGCAGCGCGGAACGGCAGGCTGCAGGGTCAGGTCGTTCGCGAGCTGCGGCTCGGCTCGGCTTCGGGAAAGCGCCTCGCGCTCTACGTGCTGATCGCCCCGCCCGGGCGGATCGTCACCACCGAATCCTAGGCGCGCGGGAGCCGGAGACGGGCGAGGTCAGCGAGAGGGAGGCGCTTCGTCGGGCCAGTGGCCGTGGCGGTCCAGGAACTCGCGTGCCTCTTCCTCGGCCTCGCGTTCGCGGTCGCCGGTGACGCCGATCCGGTACAGCCAGTTGACGAGGAACACCGCACCTCCCGCGGAGACGATGCCCGCGCCGCCCTCGAGGTCGACGTCGCTGCCGAGCGACATCACGATCAGCCCGCCGAGAACGACGAGCCCGGGCAGGACATACCGGAGAACGGGCAGCATGGGGCCGCACCGATGCTAGCCCGCGTGCGCAGCCGCCCCGACGTGGCTCGCGGCCGCGGGAGGGCCGGCTCCCGAGGCGCGAGGAAGCCCGCGCCCCAGGATCCCCCGCGCTGGAGTCGCTCACGAGACATGAGCCGGCGGCTCCAGCGACGACGTTTCTATCCGCCTACTCCTCCAGCCCCACGGCTTTGAGCGCTTCCTGGCGATCGGGATATGTGTGCCATCGGTCGATGAGCTGACCGCGGAACCTGAACACGTGCGCGAGCGGGACCGCGACGGACGCGCCGCTCCCTCGCGCACGGCCGCTGAGACGGACGAACACGACGCCTGCGCACCCGCGTCGAAGAACTCGTCGGGCTCGGCTCGCACGTCCTCGAAGACATCGAACAGCTCCCGCACGCCACGAGCAACCCCGTCGCGACCGTGGTAGATGCTCTCGCCGACCTCGGGCTGCTTGAACTCGACGTCGTCGGTCAGCACCTGAAGGTCGACCTGCCCGGTCGCATTGAAATCCGCATAGACCGCACGCAATCGCTCTACGTTCTCCTGCTACATCGGCTATCCCTCCAGCCCCACCGCTTCGAGGGCTTCGCTCAGGTCGAGGAAACCAGCGACTCGGGTGATTCGGCCGTCGGCGAACCACATCGCGGTCGCCCACCGGAACAGGACCGGAATCCGCGAGAGCCGGGCGGTACCTTCGACAGCGGTCATCGCGACCACGAAGTCATCGGCGTGTGCCGCGATGCGCTCGATGATCAGCGGCCGTTTCTCCTCGATGAGGTCGAGCGATTCACGCGCCCATTCGAGTGCTCCGGCGGCACCGTGAAACGGCCCGCCGGAGACGATGGTTTCGGCGTTCGTCAATACGAAGTCCGGTGCGAGCAGATCGTCGGGCACCTCGCGTGCATTGAGGGCATCGCTGAACCGGTGGGCCAGCTCCACGTTCTCCTGCGACATCGGCTACGCCCGTTCGTCCGCAAGCCGTTCGGCGGCTGCACGGCCCTCGGCGACGTCGTAGGTCGTGAGCCGAGCGATCAAGCCTCGCGCCCAGATGTAGACCCACCCCTCGCGCTGTCGAATGTGACCGCCGCTGCCGACCAGGCGCCCGTCTTGGATACACACGGCGAACACAACGCCGTTGCCGAGGTCGCTGGCCTCCTCGAACTCGAAGCGCAGCTCCTCGTAGGCGTCGAACCAATCCTCGACGAAGCTACGGATCGCCGCGCGGCCCTCAGAGAAGTTGCCCGCCCCTCGCCCGTCCAGAGTTGCGTCCTCGGCAAAGATGTTCATCACCGCGTCGAGATCGCCGCGATTCGCATCCTCGGCCTGCTTGTGCACAAGCTCCACCGGGCTGGGCGTCGTGGACCCTTCGGACATCGCCCGCCCAGTATCGCGTGTGGCGCCAAGTCGCTGCGCATGAGGACGCGGCGACACGGACCCGGCGCTCGCGCTGCGCGTGTACGCTCAGGCGATGCGTCGCGACGAGTCCCAGCAGGCCCATCTCCGTGCCCTCGTGGAGGGCGCTGATCGGGCGAGCATGGACGAACCGGACGTTTCGGCCGCCAACCGGAAGGCGGCCGCAGCAGCAAGCAGTGCCGTTTTGCAGGCCAAGCGCCCGTAGCTCAGTGGATAGAGCGCTCGCCTCCGGAGCGAGAGGTCGG
>JAICYC010000093.1 GCA_025934395.1 Solirubrobacteraceae bacterium
ACCGGGCCGGGCGGATGAGCGGCCAGAGCCCCTCGCCGGCGCTGCTGGTGCGCGTGGGCGTGCTCGCGTTCGTCGTGCTGATCGTCCAGATCGGCGGCGTCTCGGAGGTCCCCGTGTTCGGCGTGAACGCCGACATCTCGCCGCTGTACGTCGCGTTCGTGGGGCTGTTGTGCGGGTCGGTGGTCGGCGCGCTGGGCGGCTTCGTGCTCGGCCTGCTCGTCGACCTCGCGCTGCTGCAGACGCTCGGCGTGAGCTCGCTGATCTTCACGCTGATCGGCTACTGGAGCGGGCGCCTGCGCGAGCTGCGCGACCCGCAGGCGGCGCTGACGCCGCTGCTCGTGGGCGCCGCTGCGGGCGGCGTCTCGCTCGTCGGCTACTCGCTCGTCGAGTTCATGCTCGGCGTGGACGCGCCCGTGAGCCTCGAGCTGCTGCGCCAGATCGTGCTGGGCGTGGTCGTGGACACCGTCGTGGCGGTGCCCGTGTGGGTGCTGGTGCGGCGCGCGCTCGACTCCGCGCTGCCCGAGGACCCGCGGCGCCGCCGTCGCCGGCGCGCCTACACTACCGGCGGCTTGAGCCCCCTCTCCAAAGCCTCGTGAGCGCGATCGAGCCCGTACGGCCGCGGGATCCACGCGTGCCCGTCTCGCCGCAGCTCGCGGTGCGCGTCGCGCTCCTCGGCGGGATCGCGATGGTGTTCTTCGCGTTGATCTTCTTCAGGCTCTGGTACCTGCAGGTCCTGACCGGGGAACAGTACGTCCACCAGGCCGACGTCAACCACACCCGCGACCTGCCGATCGCCGCGCCCCGAGGCGAAATCTTCGACCGTGAAGGGCGCTCGATCGTCACGAGCAAGACGACCAACGCCGTCCAGATCGTCCCCGGCCTGCTCCCTGCGGGGATCTACGAGCAGGCCGCCGGCTACCAGAAGCGGCTCGCAGCCGCCGAAGACGCGCGCGCCGCCGCCGGGGTGCGCCTGGCCGAGTACGAACGCTCGCTCGAACGCGTCCCGCACCCGAGCGCGGCGCAGCGCGCCGAGCACCGCTCCCTGGAGCGCGCCGCGGCGGCGCCCCGCGTGGCCGTCCCGCCGTTGCCCCGCAGCGCGACCCGCCTGCGCGCCCTGTTCACCCGCCTCGGGCGCGTGATCGGGCTGCGTCCGCGCACGATCGACGAACGGGTCGTCCAGGGGATGACCGCAACGCCGTACGCGCACGTGACGGTCAAGACCGACGCGGGGACGGGCGCGCTGACCGTGCTCGGCGAGCGCGCCAACGAATTCCCGGGCGTCGCCCAGGAACCGGTGTCGATCCGCCAGTACCCCTTCGGGGAACTCGCAGCGCAGGTGATCGGCCACGTCGACGAGATCAACGGGCCCGAGCTGAAGCTGAAGGCGTTCAGGGGCGTCAAGGCGGGCACGGTGGTCGGCCAGGAAGGGCTCGAGTACTACTACGACGGATACCTGCGCGGGAGACCCGGGGTGCAGCGGATCGAGGTCAACGCCGCGGGCGAACCCGTGGCGAGCAGGCTCGCGCCGACGCTCCCGCAGGCGGGCCACAGCCTGAAGCTCACGCTCGACCTCGGGTTGCAGCGCGAGGCTGAAAAGGCGATGCGGGAAGGCAAAGCGAACGCGCAGGGTCAGGGAAAACCCGCCAACGGCGGCGCGTTCGTGGCAATGGACCCCCGCGACGGGCAGATCCTCGCGATCGGCTCGCAGCCCGGCTTCGACCCGAACCGCTTCGCCAAACCCCTCACGCCCGCCGAATACGCAGCGCTGGTGGGCACGGGCGCCTCCGCGGGGCCGCTCGACGACAAAGCCGAGAACGGCGCCTACCCGACCGGCTCCACGTTCAAGCCGATCACCGCGATGGCGGCGCTCGAAAACGGCGTGATCTCGCCCGGTGAAGGCCTCGGCGCAGGCCAGTGCATCACGGTCTCCACGCAGGAATTCTGCAACGCGGGCCACGCCGACTACGGCCCGGTCGGGCTCGTCCAGGCGCTGAAGGTGTCCTCCGACACGTACTTCTTCGAAGTCGGCGAGCGCGCGTTCAGCCACGGCACCGTGATCCAGCGCGAGGCCGAAAAGCTCGGCATCGGCCGCCACACGGGCGTCGACCTGCCGAGCGAGTTCGGCGGCGTCGTCCCCGGACCCCGCTGGCGCGTCGAACAGAACAAGCTGGAGCTCGAATGCGAGCACCGCCGACACGTCTCCAACTGCGGGATCGTGCTCGAACCGGAACGCGTGTGGAGCGTGGGGGACAACATGCACCTCGCCGTGGGGCAGGGCGAACTCCTCACCGACCCGCTGCAGATGGCGGTCGCCTACTCGACGCTCGCCAACGCCTACACGCACGGCGGGGTGGGCACCGTCGTCACGCCCCATCTGGGGATGGAGATCGACGAATCGAACGGCAGCCTGCGCCAGACGCTGAGCTTCCCCAGCCACAAGGTGCATCTCGACCCCGAAGACGTGAACCTCGTCATGGAAGGCATCCACGAGGCGGCGAGCCAGCCGGGCGGCACCTCCGCGGACGTGTGGGCGGGCTGGAACCAGACGCAGGACCCCGTGTTCGGGAAGACCGGCACCGCCCAGCACTACGAAAAGGAAGACCAGTCCTGGTACATGTGCTACATCGGTGACCCGAAGCGCCCGCTCGTGCTCGCGGTGACCGTCGAACAGGGCGGCTTCGGCGCTGAAACGGCCGCCCCGATCGCGCGGCTGATCGCCTCGCAGTACTACCACCAGCAGCTGAAGTTCGTCGCGGGGAGTTCCAAGACGCTGTGAGCCCGCTCAGCCCGATCACGGCGCCCGACACGCGCGCCGCGGATGCCGCAGCCGCGCGGGGGCCGCGCAGCGCGCCGTTCGACCCGCTGCTCGCGCTCGCGGTGGCGGGCCTCGGCGTGTGCTCCGTGCTCACGCTCAAATCGGCCACGCGCAACCTGATCCCGGGGAGCCCCGACTACTACGTGCAGCGCCAGGCGCTGTACCTAGGCCTCGGGTTCGTGGCGATGCTCGCGCTGTCGCGGCTCGACTACTCGCGGCTGCGCCACTACATGAGCCTGGTGTACGGCGCGTTGATCTTCAGCATCCTCGCGGTGCTCGCGATCGGGCACTCCGCCAAAGGCGCAACCCGCGCGATCAGCTTCCCGCTGTTCTCCTTCCAGGCATCCGAGCTCGGCAAGATCCTGCTCGTGCTCGCGCTCGCCGCGTTCATGGTCGAGCGCGCGCGCCACGTCTCCGAGCGCGACACGACGATCAGGGTGGTGCTCGCGGCCCTGATACCCGCGATGCTCGTGATCGCGCAACCGGACCTCGGCTCCGGCCTCGTCTACATGGTGATCTCCTACGTGCTGCTGTTCATCGCGGGCACGTCCTGGAAGCAGCTCGCAGCGATCGCAGCGCTCGTCGCGGTCGCAGCCACGTTCGTGCTCGTGGCCGCGCCCGCCGCGGGCGTGCACGTGCTGAAGCCCTACCAGTCCGAACGCCTGACGGCGTTCCTGCACCCGTCGTCGAACCCGAAGAAGGTCGGCTACCAGCAGCTCGAGTCGAAGATCGCGATCGGCGCGGGGCAGAAGACGGGACGCAGCGGCGCGCCCCAGACCAGCCTCAACTTCGTCCCCGAGGACCAGACCGACTTCATCTTCGCGGCCGTCGGCGAGAAGTACGGGTTCCTCGGCGCGGGGCTCGTGCTGCTGCTGTTCGGACTGCTGATCTCACGCACGCTGCGGATCCTCGTGATGAGCAAGGACCTGTTCGGATCGCTGATCGCAGCCGGGATTGCGGGTATGCTGATGTTCCAAGTCTTCGTCAACGTGGGAATGACGATCGGGATCATGCCGATAACAGGCGTGACCCTTCCGTTGGTCAGCTACGGCGGATCGTCGGTGATCACGACCATGCTGGCGGTAGGCCTGTTGCAATCGATTTACGTGCAGGCGCGCGCTTCAGCAGCGCTGAAGGGCCGCGTTCTACGCGACTAGCCAGGATGTCCCCACAGCGCCTCCAACCCGCGAGCCGAGTCGACCTGGATGGTCGTGTCGCTTGCGACGGAGCACCGTTCGAGCCCCGCGCGTGCCGCGCGCAGCTCGATGCGGGCGCGGCTCAACGCGCCCTCGGGGGACGCCGGACGGCTCGGTCTGCGCGCCTGCCCTTGAGAAGCGAGGGTCCTTGCAGGACTTTCGCGTCACCCTCGGAAAGACTGGATCAAATTGAAAAAGCAAGTGCTAGTAAGCGTCGACCGCGCGGAGACGCGCGTCGCGCTCCTGGAGGCGGATGGTGCGCCCACCGCCTCCCGTCCGGCCTCGGGCCGCAAAACCGCCGCGCGCAAACGCGGCAACCCGTCCCAGGACGACTACCGCGTAGCTGAGCTCTACATCGAGCGCCGCGGCGGGCGCTCGATCGTGGGCAACATCTACAAGGGGAAGGTCGACAACGTCCTGCCCGGCCTGGAGGCCGCGTTCGTCGACATCGGCCTCGAGAAGAACGGCTTCCTGCACGTCGACGAGATCGTTCTGCCGGGCGTGGAGACGCCCAAGCGCGGGCGCGGCAGCGGCGGCGGGCGGCGGATCACCGACCTGCTCTCCCCGGGCCAGGAGATCGTGGTGCAGGTCGTCAAGGACCCGCTCAAGACCAAGGGCGCCCGGCTGACGATGGAGCTCACGATCGCTGGCCGCTACATGGTCTACGCGCCCACCGGCGAGGGGGTGGGCGTCTCGCGCCGGCTGGAGGACCGCGAGCGCGAGCGGCTGCGCCGCCAGACGAGCGGGCTGCCGCTCGAGCACGGTGGCGTGATCGTGCGCACCGCCGCCCACGGTGCCAAGCGCGCGGACTTCGAACGCGAGCTGAAGTACCTCCACAAGCTGCACGAGGTGCTCGAGAAGCGCGTCGAGGACACCGCGGCCCCCGACCTGGTCTTCCAGGAGGCCGACCTGTCGGTGCGGGTCGTGCGCGACATCTTCTCCGCCCACTTCGAGCGGGCGCTCGTGGACGACGAGCAGCAGTACCACCGGCTCGTGTCGTTCTTCACGCGCACCGCGCCGGAGCTGGTGGAGCGCGTCGAGCTGTGGAAGGAGAGCTCTCCGCTGTTCGAGGCCTACGGCGTCGACAAGGCGATCGAAGGCGTCCTCTCGCGCCGCGTGGACCTGCCCAGCGGCGGCTACCTGATCATCGACTACGCCGAGGCGCTGACCGTGATCGACGTGAACTCGGGCAGCTTCATCGGGCGCGGCAAGGGGGCCGGCCTCGAGGACACGATCACGCGCACGAACCTCGAGGCCGCCGAGGAGGTCGTCAACCAGCTGCGGCTGCGCGACATCGGCGGGATCATCGTGATCGACTTCATCGACATGGCCCGCGCGCGCAACCGCGACGCGGTCATGAAGGTCCTGCGCAAGACGCTCGACGAGGACCGCACGAAGACGTTCACCGCCGAGATATCGAAGCTCGGTCTCGTCGAGATGACGCGCCAGAACGTCACCGAGGGGGTGCGCGAGATCATGAGCCGCGAGTGCCCCACGTGCGAGGGCGAGGGCGTGATCCGCTCCGAGGAGACGATCGCGATCGAGTTCGAACGGCGCCTGCGCGACGTCGTCGGCGAACACCCCGACGCCGACGCGTACCTGATCCAGATGAACCCGCGCGTGAGCACGCAGTTCACGGGCCACGGCTCGCGCGTGCTGCACGCGCTCGAGGCCGAGACCGAGCGGTCGTTCCTGTTCGAGGGCTCCGAAGGGCTCGCGCTGGACCACTTCGCGATCACGTTCATGGGCACCCGCGAGGAGGTCGAGGAGCGCGCGCTGCCGTTCCGGCCCGGCGACGAGGTGCTCGTGGAGATCGTCGAGCCGCACATGTACGACGTCGACGACGCCGTCGCGAAAATCGACGGCTACATCATCTCGGTCGCCGGCGCTGCAGCCTGCGTGGGCGAGAACCGCATGGTGCGGATCGACGAGGTCGGACGCACCGCCGCGAGCGCGTCGCTGCTCGACGAGAACGGCGAGGTCGTCCGTCCCTCCGCGCGCAACGGCCGCTCCTCGGGGTCCTCCGGCAGCACGCGCCGCCGCGGTGGCGCCGGGGCCGCTGCTGCGGCCGCCGCTGCCGATGCCGACGCCGAGCGCGAGGCGGAGGCGCGCGAGGCGCGACGGCCGCCGCGGCGCTCGCGCCGGCGCCGCGCGCCCGCGGACGCCGAGGACGAGCAGACGCGGGCGGAAGCCGGGCTCGGCGAGGTCCCCGCGGGGATCGACGCGGAGCCGCTGGAGGAGACCATCACGGTCACCAAGACGAAGGCCGAGCCCGAGTCCGCGGCCAAGGCCGAGTCGGAGGCTGCCGGCGAGGAGGATGCGGGCGAGGAGGATCGCCTACAATCCAAACCTCGGCGTCGTGGCCGCAGAGGCGGACGGCGCCGTTCGGCTGCCAAGGCCGAGGCGACCCCCGAGTAGCCGCGCCACGGCGCGCTGCGCAGCGACCCCACGACATGTACGCGATCGTCAAGACAGGCGGCAAGCAGTACCGCGTAGAGCGCGGCCAACGGCTGCTGGTCGAGCGGCTGCCCGGCGCCGAGGGCGCCGACGTCGCGCTCGAGCCGATCCTCTACCGCTCCGAGGAGGCGGTCTTCGACCGCGAAGGCCTCGCGGGTGTGCAGGTGACGGCGAAGATCCTCGCGCACGAGCGAGGCGAGAAGCTCCGCGTGTTCAAGTTCAAGCCCAAGCGCGGCTACAAGCGCCGCACCGGGCACCGGCAGGAGCTGACCCGGATCGAGGTCACCGACATCACCGCCGGCAAGGCGAAAGCCGCGAAACCGGCCGCCGAGATGGCTGAGGGCGAGGCCGCCTCGAAACCCGCATCGAAACCCGCCGCGAAAGCGGCGAAAGCAGCGCCGAAAGCGGCCGCGAAACAGAAAGCGGCACCGAAAGCTGCTTCCAAAGCCGCGTCGAAACCCGCCGCAAAAGCCGAGGAGCAGAGCGATGGCGCATAAGAAGGGGCTCGGCTCGAGCCGCAACGGCCGCGACTCGAACGCCCAGCGCCTGGGCGTGAAGACGTTCGCCGGCCAGACCGTCACCGGCGGCGAGATCATCGTGCGCCAGCGCGGCACCCGCTTCAAGCCGGGTGCGGGCGTGGGCATCGGCAAGGACGACACGCTGTACGCGCGTGCCGCCGGCACCGTCGCGTTCAAGGCGGGCCGCAGCGGTCGCGTCGTGAGCGTGATCCCCGCCGAGCAGGGCTGACGTGCGCATCCCACCCCGCCGCGCCGCGCTGCTGATGAGCGCGGGGCGAGCGGCGCTGGGGGCTGCCGTGCTGGCGTCGCCCGCGAACGTCACCGCGCGCTGGCTCGGCGAGCGCAACGCCCGGCTCCCGGTGGTTCGCGACCTGGCGATCTCGCTCGGGGCGCGCGACGTGGCGCTGGGGATCGCAGGGATCTACGCCCGCGACGATCGCCGCCTCGGGCCCCGCGTGCTCGCCGCCTGCGCGGCGGTGGACGCGGCGGACGTGGTGGGCACGCTCGTGGCGCGTCGCCACCTGCCCGCCGCCGGCGTCGCGGGCACCGTCGCGGTGGCGGGCGGAGCGGCGCTGTACGGCGCAGCGCTCGCCCGCGAGCTCGCGCGCGCCGGCTAGCCGATCGGCCGGATCAGCAGCTCGCTCACGTCCACGTGCGGCGGCTGCGAGAGCGCGTAGAGCACCGCGCGCGCGATGTCCACGTCGACCAGCGCGTTGGAAGGGCGGTTGTCGAAGAACGGCGTGTCCACCATCCCCGGCTCGATCAGCGTGACGCGCACGCCGCTGCCTTCGAGCTCCTGGCGCGCAGCCTCGCCCATCGCGGTCACCGCGTGCTTGGTCACCGAGTAGAGCGAGCCCGGCAGGACCCGGCGGCCGGCAACGCTGGAGGTGAGCAGCAGGTGCCCGCGCGTGTCTCGCAGCGCCGGGATCGTCGCGCGCAGCGTGAGCGCTGCGCCGTACACGTTCGTAAGCACCATCTCGCGCCACTGCTCGACATCGCCCTCGAGGAAGCCGCGCGCGCCCCCGAAGCCCGCGTTCGCGAACGCCGCGTCGAGACGGCCGAACGCATCGAGCGCCCGGGCGACCATCTGCTGCTGGTCATCCCAGCTGGTCACGTCACAGGTGACGGCGAGTGCGCGCTCCGGCCCGCCGAGCTCCTCCGCGAGCTTCGCCAGGCGCTCCTCCGAGCGTGCGGCGAGCACCACCCGCCAGCCGGCCCCGGCAGCCTCGCGTGCGGAGGCGGCGCCGATCCCGGAGGACGCACCCGTGATCAGCAGTACGCGGTCCTCGGCGTTGCTCGGTTGCGCGCTCATTCGCTCGGCTCCTCTCGTGGGGTGTTGGCTGACGCCCCCCGATATAGCCGATCGCGGCCGGGTTCCGTGCGTGCGGGAGCCCCGAGCTGTCCTCGGCCGGCCCCTGACAGCCTCGGCTGGCCGCGGTCCGCCCCCGGGCGGCCGCGGGGCGGCTCGGCTCGGCTGTCACGATGGGCCCGATGCTTCACGATCGCGCGAGGATCCACGTGCAGGCGGGCGCCGGGGGCGACGGGGCGATGAGCTTCCGCCGCGAAGCCCACGTGCCGCGCGGAGGGCCCGACGGCGGCGACGGGGCGCGTGGCGGCGACGTGATCGCGGTGTGCGACGCTTCGCTGCGCGACCTGCAGAGCTTCAGGCGCCGCGGACGCTATCGCGCGGGGGACGGCGGGCGGGGGGAGGGGGCGCTGCGCCACGGCGCCGACGGGGAGCCGCTGCTGCTGAGGGTTCCGCCGGGCACCACGA
>JAICYC010000115.1 GCA_025934395.1 Solirubrobacteraceae bacterium
AGGCGGGTGGCTTCGGTGACTTTGCCGCTCACTTCTCCGCCTCCCGTGAGGGCGATCGTGAGCACGCCTTCTTTGAACGAGACGACTTTGGCGGCGGGTTCCGTGCTCGGGGTGACGGGGCCAGAGGCAGTTCCGAACTGGCGCACCGTCGCGTGGTGTGCGTGGTGGCGTGCGTGGTGGTGGCGCCCGTGGTGCGCCAGCGCCGTGCTCGGCAGCGCGAGCGCTGCTGCGGCGAACACAGCCCCGATCAGCGTCCTGCGTCTCATGGGTTCTGCTCCTTCCTGGCGCGGGTGCGGGCCGGCCGTCTTTTGGCTGGTCATCCCTTCAGACACATCGGCGCGGAAAAGCTCACGCGTGCAACCGCTCGCCCAGGCGCCGGCAGGCCCGGGCCGCCCTAGGATGGGGGCGTGCCGGCTCCCTCGAGCGCCCCCCTGCATCCTTCGCGCGAGAGCCCGCAATACGGCGGTTGCCTTTGCGGGGGCGTCCGCTACGCGGTCACCGCACCCTGGGGCGCCGCGGGCTACTGCCACTGCACGCACTGCCAGCGTCGCACCGGCACCGGCTCCTCGGCCAACGCACGCGTCCCGCGCGAGGGCTTCGCGTTCCTGCAGGGCGCCGAGCTGATCCGCGCCTACGAGCCGCCGGGGGGGCGGCCGAAGGCGTTCTGCAGCGTGTGCGGGTCGGCGATCGTCAGCGGCGACCTCGATGCCGACCCGCTGATCGCCGTGCGGCTGGGCACGCTCGACTCAGATCCCGGGATCCGCCCCAGCTACCGTCAGTTCGTCGAGAAAGCAGCCGCGTGGGAGCCGATCCCCGACGACGGCCTCGCGCGCCACGAGGGCTCGCGCGGGACCTGAGCGCGAGCCGCAGGCAGCTTGCCGGCGCCGGCGCCGGTGGCGTCGTTCGACGAACGCGCCCGCGGCGCGCTCTTTCGGGCCCGCCTCCGCGGCGGGCGCCCTCCCGATGCGGGCAGGGGCGCGCGGAGCGGCGCGCTGCGTTCACGAAGCCAGTTCAGCGATCGCGGCGCGCCGCAGCGCTCGCGCCAGCCGGAGACGAGCGCGAGCAGGCGGTCGCGGTCGTGCTCCACGGCGAGCACCTCGACTGCTCCGCCGCCCTTCTCGGCGGGTCCGAGGCGGGTCACGTAAAGCTCGCCCGTGTCCTCGATCCAGGCGGCGCGGTGCAGCGGGCCGTCCGGCTGCTCGCGCCACCACAGGCCCACGTCCCGCTCGCGGGAGCTGCCACGGCGCGGGTCGGCCTTGTAGAAGCTCGCCAGCGATGGGTACTTCCTGTCCCGCAGCGACAGGCGGGGAGACTGCTTGAAACGGCGGTCCTCGATGATCACGGCGCACCTCGCTTTCGGAGGGAGAGGGTGCGCCTGTAAGCCTCGCCGCTATCGCTTAACGCCCGGTTATCCCCTTGTAAGGATTGGCCGTGAGCGAGCACGACGTGTCACCGACCCCCTTGGGCCGGTGACACCAGATCGCGTGAGGCGCGCGCTCAGCCGTTCAGGCGCTTCTTGAGCGCGCTGGCCGCCGAGAATTTGGCGGCTTTCGATGCGGCGATGTTGATCGTCTCGCCCGTGGCGGGGTTGCGGCCCTGGCGCGCCGCGCGCTGGCTGACGCTGAACTTGCCAAAGCCGGCAAGCGCGACCTCACCCCCCCCGGCCAGCTCGCTCGAGACCACCTCGATCGTCGCCTCTACGGCCTGCCGGGCCTGGCTGGCGGCCAGTCCAGTGCGCTGTGCCACCTGCTCGGCTAGCTCGTTCTTGGTCATGCCACTCCCTTCTTGAGTGTCGTTGCTGCTGGGAGGCTAACCGCTGGTGTAGACGACGATCCGCCCCGGAAGCCCTCTGCGGGGCCGAAAGGCCCCTAATTTCCGGGGAACTCGAGCGGTGCGGCGCCCACGAGCTGGCCCTCCGCGGCCCGATCGGGCGCCCTGGCGGCGCTCTCGCCCTCCTCGGGAAGGGGGGCGCTCGCCAGCGGGCCGGCCGCGAGCGCGGCCCACAGGCACGCGATCCAGGCGCAGCAGGCGAGCGTCACGTGCACCCACACGAGCTCTGTCGGCAGGTGCGTCTCGTACTGGTCGAGCCCCACCGCGCCCTGCAGCGCCAGCAGCCAGCACAGCACCGTCAGCGGCCGCTGCACCTCGCGCGGCGCCCGGCGGCGCCGCGCGAACCACCACAGCCCCACTGCGGCCAGGCTGAACGCGAGCGCGATCTCGGCGTGGCGGTGGATGACGAAGTCCATCGTCCCGCGGCCGTCGAACGACAGGCGGTTGATCCGCTGTCCAGGGGAACCGCCCGCGTGGGGCCCCGCCGCGGTCGCAGCAGTGCCCGCGAACACCGTGATAGCGCCGAGCCCCACGAGCACGCGTGCCCACAGCGCCACCGGACGCTCGACGCGCAGCCTCTGCGGGAGCAGCCGCGAGATCTCGCGGCCTCGCGGGTCGTGGGTGGAGGCCTCTCGCTCCTTGCCGACCGCGCGCCACACGAGCAGCACGGCGGCGAGCAGGATCAGCATCGACAGCGCGAAGTGCCCCATCACCCAGCCGTAGTCGAGCGCGCCTTTGACGGTGAAGCCGCCGAGCACCGCCTGCGCGACCACGCCGAGCGGCAGCAGGGCGCCGAGCCACACCAGGTCGCGGCGGTATGGCCGCCTGCGCAGGGCGCCCAGCCACGCGAAGCCCGCCGCGAGCACCACCGGGAAGCTGATCACGCGGTTGGAGAACTCGATCACCGCGTGGCTGTTCAGCGGCGGGTACAGGCTCCCGTAGCACTTCGGCCACGTGGGGCAGCCGAGGCCCGAGCCCGTGAGGCGCACCGCCGCGCCCGTCATCACGATCAGCGTCAGCGACACGAGCGCCGCGTAGGCGATCACCGCGTACTGGTGCGGCGTGACCGTGTAGTTGTTCGTGCGATCGCGCAGCCGCGCGAGCCTCTGCGACATACCGCTAAGGATGCCACCGGAACGGCAGCGATTCGGCGATCTCGGCGAGCCGTGGCGCCGCCGCGTCGCGGTCGGAGACGATCAGCTCCTCGGCGGGGAGCCGCCAGTCGATGCCGATGTCGGGGTCGTCGTAGGCGATCCCGCGTTCCAGCTCGCCGTCGTAGTAGCCCGTCTGCTTGTAGATCACGTCCGCAACATCGCTCAGCACGCAGAAGCCGTGTGCGAACCCACGCGGCACGTACAGCGCCCGCATCGACTCGTCGTCGAGCTCGAACCCCTCCCACGCACCGTACGTGGGGGAACCACGCCGAAGGTCGACCGCGACATCGAGGATCCGCCCGCGCCCGCAGCGCACCAGCTTCGCAACGCCCTCGCCGACCTGGAAGTGCAGGCCCCGCACCACCCCGTGGGCGGATCGCGAGTGGTTGTCCTGCACGAAGCGGTCGTCCGGCGGGATGCCCCACGACTCGTGGAGCTCCACGCGGTAGGTCTCGGTGAAGAAGCCGCGTGAATCGCCATGCACCGCGGGCTCGACCAGCACGAGCCCCTCCAGGCGGACCGATAGGGCACACATGGGGCGTGAGGGTACCGGGATCACGCGCGCCGCCCGCCAGCGCCGCGCGCTCACGGCCCGCCAGCGCCGCGTGCTCACGGCCCCCAAGCGCCTATATATTCGGGCGCCTGCGTGCCGCCTCCACACTGCCTGTGACCGATCGCGCCCGCGCCCGCCCCGCAGCGCCCGGCGCGTCCGCGGCGCGCACGCCGGTGCCGGCATCGGCGTGGGTGCCCGGCCCGGCTCGCCCGCCCGGGCTCGCCGCCGGCGAGGCGCACGTCTGGCGGGCGCGCGTGAGCGCGATCCCGCCTGCGTTCGAGGAGCTGCTCGACGCCCGCGAGCACGCGCGTGCGCGGACGATCCTCGACCGTGCGCGCGCCGCCCGCTACGCGCGCTGCCGCGGGCTGCTGCGGGTGCTGCTGGCCGGCTACACCGCCTCCGACGCGGCGCAGCTGGCTTTCGTGGGCGACGCGCATGGAAAGCCGCGCCTGCGCGGCGGGCGCAGGCCGGAGTTCAACGTGTCGCACTCCGGCACGACGATGCTCCTCGCGTTCTCGGCCGCCGGCGCCGTCGGCGTGGACGTGGAGGAGCTGCGCAGCGTGCGCGACCCGCTCGCGCTCGCGAGCCGCATGCTCGGCGAGAGCACCGCCCGCGAGCTGCGCGCGCTCGATCCTGCCGCGCGCGAGCGCGCGTTCCTGCGCTCGTGGGTCCATCACGAGGCGCGGGTGAAGTGCAGCGGCGCGGGGCTCGCCCTGCACGAGCGCGGACGAGCAGCTGCGAGCACCGGCCGCGCGGGCGGGCCCGAGCCGTGGTGCGAGGAGCTCGAGCTCGGACCGCGTGCGCTCGGCGCGATCGCGCTCGCCCGCGCGCCGCGGGCGCTTGCGCTCTACGACTGGCGAGCGCTTTAGAAGATCTTCACGCTGATCGGCTGGCTCACGGTGGTGGATCCCATCGTGGCCGTCAGCATCGCGCTGAGCCCGTGGTGCTTGCGGATCGTCCTCATCGCCGACGAGGCGATCCGGATCGCGAGGTGGCTGGTCTTGTTGCCCGGCAGGGTGAAGGACTTGCGGCCAACCTGGTGGGTGCCTGCGGTGAGCGCCGCGTTGCCGGCGCAGCCGCCCGCCGGGCGGCAGTAGATCGCCACCGAGACGATCCGCGAGTGGTTCACGCCATCGGTCTGAGGGTGCACCGAGAGCGGCGCGAGCACCTTCGGCGCGTCCTTCGTGCCGCCGCCGCACACGTAGCGCGCGTCGGTGCCGGTGCCGAGCGTGACCTGCATCATCAGCTCCTTGCCGGCGTTCAGCGCGAACCCGTCCATCGAGCTGGAGACGCCCGGGTCGAGCACCGAGCCGTTGCCCGTGCCTTCGTTCTTGAGGAACGAGTCGAACGAAGAGCCCGGAACGGAGCCCATCACCTGATAGGGCACGCCGCTGCGGTAGACGTTTTCTACGAAGCCGCCCTCGTCGTTGAACGCCACGTAGTCGCCCTGGCTCACGCACAGGTTGGTGGGTTCGTAGGTCGTCACCGTCGTGCCGCTCGGCTGGCCGGCGGTCGCGCACACGGGGATGTCGAACGCCTGCGAGGACAGCTCAACCTTGTAGGTGCCGTTGCCGAGCGGGTGGACCGTCTGGAAGTGGATCTGCGTCAGCGGCGGGGGTCCGCCGGGGGAGGCCTTCGCGCAGCCCTCCAGCGCGACCTTGACCGCCTGGCCCGTCGCGGGCATCGCCGCCTGGCCGCTGGCGAGGGTGGTGTTGAAGATCGCCGCGTCGGAGCCGAAGTGGAAGGTGTGCACCCGGCCGGTGGGGTATTCGGGCGTGGGCGGGACCGCCGTGTAGGTGCCCGGGTAGGCGAGGTCTTCGGCGGTGTTGAGCGTCGCGGGGACCGACAGCGGGCTGCCCACGG
>JAICYC010000017.1 GCA_025934395.1 Solirubrobacteraceae bacterium
CGACCGTCCCCAAGGTCACGGTGATCACGCGCAAGGCCTATGGCGCGGGCTACTACGTGATGAACGGGCGCGCCTATGAGCCGGACCTGATCGTCGCCTGGCCGAGCGCGGAGATCAGCGTCATGGGGGCCGAGGGGGCCGTCGAGATCGTGATGCGCAAGCAGGTCGAAGAAGCCGAGGACCCCGACGCGAAGAAGGCCGAGCTGATCGATGCCTACCGCAAGATCATCGACGTCTACATCGCCGCCGGCAACGACATGATCGACGATGTGATCGACCCGCGCGAGACGCGCGCGACGATCTGCCGCGCCCTGGAGATGGCCGCGGGCAAGAAGATCGAGCGGCCTCACAAGCGCCAGGGCGTGGTGCCGGTATGAGCGGGGCGGGCGCGTGGTGAGCGATCTGGGCAGGCGCCTGGTCGGCCTGACCGACCGTTTCTATGACCGCGTGCGCGACCCCGCCGCCCAGCAGGCGGCGCACGGCGAGGCCGCCTCCGACTTCTCCGCCCTGCGCGGCGCCAAGTACTGCGTGCTCGTGAGCTACAAGCGCTCGGGCGAGGCGGTGCCGACGCCGGTGTGGTTCGGGCTGGACGCGCAGGAAAGGCTGTACGTGCGAACGGCCGCGGGCGCGGCGAAGGTGCGCCGCATCCGCGCCAACCCGCAGGTGCGCGTCGCGCCCGCCAACGCGCGCGGCAGGCCGACGGGTCCTCCGGCCGAGGGCACCGCGCACGTGCTCCAGAGCGAGGAAGAGCAGCGCGCAGAGGCCGCGCTACGGGCCAACTACGGGGTCGGGCGCACCCTCTATGAGGGCATGTCGGGTCCGCTCGGTGTCGACGTCGTCTACTTGGAGGTGACGCCCGCATGAGCGTCGAGGACCCGGTCGTGATCACCTGCTCGATCTCGGGCGCGATCGCGAATCGCGAGCAGTGCCCGGCGATCCCCTACACACCGGAGGAGTACGGCGCCGAGGCGCGGCGGATCGTCGACGAGGGCGGCGTGATGATCCACATCCATGCCCGCAAACCCGACGGCACGCCGAGCTACGAGGTGGAGGACTTCCAGGCGATCACCGACGCGATCCGCTCGGAGGTGGGCGACGCGGTGATCGTGAACTTCTCGACCGGCACGATCGGGGTGCCGGTTGCCAAGCGGATCGAGTACCTCCGCGCCTGTCGCCCGGAGGTCGCCGCGCTGAACATGGGCTCGATGAACTACGCCAAGTACTCGCGCTCGCGCAAGCAGTTCGTGTTCAACATGGTCTTCGCCAACCCGTTCGAGGAGATCATCGAGCTGCTGGAGGCGATGAACGAGCTCGGGATCAAACCCGAGCACGAGTGCTTCGACGTCGGCCACGTGGGCAGCCTCGCGCCGCTGATCGACATGGGCGTGCTGCACACGCCGCTGCACGTCGACTGCGTGATGGGCGTGATCGGGGGCATCCCGCCGACTGCGCGCAACCTGGCAGCGATGGTCGACAACCTCCCGGCCGGCTCCCATTGGGGCGTGATCGGGATCTCGCGCGACCAGTGGATGCTCGTCTCCGCGGCGCTCACGCTCGGCGGCTCGATCCGCGTGGGGCTGGAGGACAACCTCTACCTCCCCGACGGGCTGATGGCCTCCTCCAACGGCGAGCTGATCGCGAAGGCGCGCCAGATGGCCGAGGACATGGGCAGGCGTCCGGCGACCGTCGCGGAGGCCCGCACGATGCTCGCGATCCCGCAGCGCGAGGCGAGCGTGGCATGAGCCTGCCCCTGGAGGGGGTCCGCGTGCTCGACCTCTCACGGCTGCTGCCGGGCGGGTTCTGCTCGCTGCTGCTCGCCGACTTCGGCGCCGAGGTGCTGAAGGTGGAGGACACCGGCATGGGCGATTACATCCGCTGGTCGCCGCCCTACTACGAAGGCGCCCACGACAGCGCCAAGTCCGCGCTGTTCCTCGCGCTGAACCGCAACAAGCGCTCGATCCGGCTCGACCTCAAGAGCGAGCGCGGGCGCGAGGCGCTGCTGCGGCTGGTCGCCGAATACGACGTGGTGCTCGAATCGTTCCGGCCCGGCGTGCTCGACCGGCTCGGCGTCGGCTACGAGGCGATGCGCGAGGTCAACCCGGGGATCGTGTTCTGCGCCATCAGCGGCTACGGCCAGGACGGTCCCAAGCGCGGCGCGTCCGGGCACGACATGAACTACCTGGGCCTGATCGGCCTGCTCGGGCTGACCGGCGCGGCAGGCGGGCCGCCCGTCCAGGCGGCCGGGCAGATCGCGGACCTCGGCGGCGGCGCGCTGATGGCCGCGTTCGGGATCATGGCCGCGCTGCGCGAGCGCGACGGCGCGCCTGCGCGCCCCGGGCGCGAGCCGGTGCCCGGGTCGGGCGAGGGCCAGATCGTCGACGTTTCGATGGCCGACGGATCGCTCTCGTGGCTGGCGATGGTCGCCGCGACCTACTTCGCCGACGGGAGCGTGCCGCGGCGCGGCGAGCTCCCGCTCGCGGGCGCGTTCGTGTGCTACCGGCCGTACGAGTGCGCCGACGGCTGGGTGTCGCTCGGCGCGCTCGAGCCGAAGTTCTGGCAGGCGTGGTGCCAGGGGGTGGAACGCGAGGATCTCGTCCCGAAGCAGTTCGAAGCTCCCGGCTCCGACGCCCACGCGGAGGTGTGCGCGGTCTTCAAGGGCCGCACGCGCAGCGAATGGGAGCTTTTCTCCACCGAACACGACTGCTGCCTGGAGCCGGTGCTCGAGCTCGACGAGGCGCTCGACAGCGAGCTCGTGCGGGCGCGCGAGATGGTCGTGGAGCTCGACCAGCCCGGCGCCGAGCGGGCCGTGCGCCAGCTCGGCATCCCGGTGAAGCTCACACGCACCCCGGGCGAGCACGCGCGGCTGCCCGGGCCCGCGCTCGGCGAGCACACCGAGGAGGTGCTCGCCGCGGCGGGCTACTCCGCGTCGCAGATCGCCGACCTGCTCGCCGAGGGCGTCGCTGCCGGTGCCGCGCGCGAGCCGAGCGGAACGACCCTGCGCGCCTAGATGAAGGGAGCGCGGGGCGCATGAGCAGCACCCGCGTGCTCGCCGACCGCGGCGATCCTCGTCAGGCAAGGACAGGCGGGGAGCGCCCGCTGCTGAAGATGAGCGAGCTGTCCGAACGCTCGGGGGTGAGCCCCGGCACGATCCGCTACTACCTGCGCGAGGGCCTGCTCGGCGGTGGCGAGGACGTGGTCCGAACGAGCCGCAACATGGCGTACTACCCCGCCGAGTACGTCGCCCGGATCGCGCTGATCAAGCGCCTGCAGGAGGAGCGCTTCATGCCCCTGCGCGTGATCCGCGGGGCGCTCGAAGACGACCCGGACCGCGTTCAGGCGCTGATCGAGCTGGAGGACCGGATCCTCGAGCGCGCCCGCGCGAGCGTCGAGGCGGGCGGGCGCGTGTCACGGCGCGAGGTGGCAGACCGCTACGGCGTCCCGCGCAACGTGCTCGACCGGCTCGCCGAGATCGGCGTGCTCACCCCGAACCAGCGCGGCTACGAGCGGGACGACGTGAAGATCATCGAGGCGATCGCGAGCTTCCGCGCGGGCGGGTACGAGGAGACGCTCGGCTTCACCGTGTACGACACGCTGCGCTACCGCACCACGCTGCAGCCGCTCGTGGAAGAGGAGGTGGGGGCGCTGCTCGGCCGCCTCGCCGGCGAGGTCGATGTGGAGCGCGCGATGGAGATGGTCGCCGCAGGCGTGGAGCCGCTGCGCGAGCTGATCGGCGCGATGCACTCGAAGCTGCTGCTGGCCGAGCTGCGCCGCCACCGGGGCTGACAGCGGGCAGGCAAGGCGACCGGCTCCCGGCGCCCTGCGGCGCCGTGCTCTGTGGCGTCGTGCGCGGGGCGTTCACATTCATCCCTCACACATATGCCTAGAACGCCGTCGGGACGTTCGTGGCAGCCGATACACTCTCCGCCCAGTAGGTCCGAGGGGAGGCGTGTCGGCTGATGTGTGGCGGGCGACAGAGCTTTACCAGGCAGTGCGCGGAACGAGCCCCGGCGGGCCATCTCCGTCGCGTCGCGCTTCTGGCGGGCCTCTCGCTCGCGGCGTGTCTCGCCTCGGCCCCCTCGGCGCTCGCCGGTGCGAACGAACTGCACTCGTTCGACCGCACGATCACGAGCGCGGGGAGCAAATGCGCGTTCACCGAACCCGGCGCGGTAGCGATGAGCCGGACGGGCGAAACGTACGTGATCGATCGTGCCACCGACCGGCTCGAGCGGTTCTCTGCCGAAGCGAGGTCCACGCGCGAAGCGGAATGCCTCACGAGCAAAAAACTCGGCGTGGCGGAAACCTCCGAAGCGACGAACGAAGGCCTCGCGGTCGACAACTCGGGTACGGGCTTCTCCAACGGCGACGTGTGGGTCTGGGCTCCCGAAGAAAAAGCGCTCGAGCGGTTCGTGCCCGAAGCGGGAAAACTCACGCTCAGCGTCCACGGGAAGTTCAAAAAATTCAAAAACCTCGAAGGTGAAACCGTCGAATTCGAATCGGAAGTCTACGGTCTCGCCACCGATGCCTCGGGCGATCTGTGGATGTACACCAGCGAAGGCAGCATCTACGTGTTCAGCGGCCAGGAAGTGCCCCAGCTGATCGCCTTCTACGAAACCAACGTCGGCACGTGCGCGCCCGAGCCCGGGTTCGCTGTGGCGCCGCACGGCGAATTCCTGTACGTGGGCCGCGAACGCGAAAACGGCATCGAAGAATGCGACTCCGAAGCACCGTCGCTCGTGCGCGTGAACGGGGAAGGCGCGCCCGTCGGGCCGAAGGGCGAAGAACTCACCTTCGCGTTCGAAAGCCAGCTCGACTGGGACGGGGTCGCGGGCGCCAGGGTCGATCCGAGCAGCGGCGACATCTACTTCGACAACGGCACCAGCGTCACCGAGTTCACCGGCGAAGGAGGCTTCGTACAGCGCTTCGCCCAATCCGGCGCGGGCGCGCTCAAACTCGGACAGGGGCTCGGCGTCGATTCCGTCAACGGCGAGATCGCCGCCGCCGACGACGACGCGGAATTCAACGGGATCGTCAACCTCTACAAGGAGCAGACCCAGACCGACTCTCCCGCCAGCCCCACCCCGGGCCACGAACTGGCAGACGGGCGCCGGTGGGAACAGGTCTCCCCCGAGAACAAGCTCGGCGCGCAGATCTACCCGATCAGCCGCGACGACGGCATCGTGCAGGCGTCCGCCGACGGCAACGCGATCACCTACACGTCCGCCGCTCCGCTGGTGGAAGACACGCCCGAGACGCAGAGCCCCGGACCCAACCAGGTGATGTCGCGGCTGTCGGCCACCGGCTGGCAGACGGAAAGCGTGGCGGTGCCGCGCAACGTCGCCGAAGGGGAACCCGAACATCCAACGGGCGTCCCCGTCGAATCCGGCAACGAATACCGCGTGTTCACGGAAGACCTGTCGACCGCGTACCTGCAGACCAACGGGTTCGCGGCTCACCAGTTCGAACCCAAACTCACCTCCGAAGCGACCGAAACGACGCTGTACAGGACCAGCCTCGCACCGCCGCGCGCGGGTTGTGAGGCGCCGCCTTCCACCTGCTACAAGGCCCTCGTCTACCCGCATTCCGAAGGCGGCGAAGCGATCGACGCCGGGCCGTTCGGGGGCAAGCTCTGGTTCTACGCGACCACTCCCGACGGCCGCTACGCCGTCTTCCGCTCGGAAGTGAAGCTCACCGCGGCCGCCAGCAGTGAAGACGGGCTGTACGAGTGGTCCGAAGAAGGCGGCCTGAAGTACGTGAGCGCGCTTCCCGAAGGCGAACCATCACCGTTCGGCGAAGGCGAAGGCGAACCGTCGCTGGGCGCCCCCGGCGAGCGCCAGGGCAGCACGATGCGCGATGCGATCTCCACGAACGGCCAGCTGCTCGCGTGGTCCCTCGCCGGCTCCGAGGAATCCTCGGGTGCCCTGTACGTGACCGATACCGCGCTCGGCCAGACCGTGCGGGTCGATGCGCAGCACGGTGTGGCGCCGCTGGAAGAAGCACTGCCCGAGGCGAGGTTCCAGGCTGCAAGTGCCGACGGCCGGCACATCTTCTTCACCGACGCGATCCCGCTGACCGCGGACGCCACCACGCTCGGCATCGCCACCACCGAACTCGTCGACGCCGAAAGCCTCGGTGACCTGTACGAGTGCGACGTGATCCAGAGCGCAGGGCACCTGTCGTGTGAACTGCACGATCTCACAGCCCAGACGCAGGGGGAATGGGCCGGAGTCCAGGGCGTCATCGGCGCAAACGAAGCGGGGACGATGGTCTACTTCGTGGCCAACGGCTCGCTCGCGAAACAGGGCGGTCACGGCGACTGCGCCGCAGTGGACGTGACCACCAAAGAATCCGGCGAGCTCGAAGAAGCCGACGGGAAACGCGCGACCACCTACTGCAACCTGTACGTGGCCCGTTTCAACGGGTCGTCCTGGGCGCCCGAGGCGATCGCGACGCTCTCCGGGCAGGACCGCTGGGACTGGTGGGCGGAAGTCACCTACGCGCTCGGCAAAATGACCGCGCACGTGTCGGCGGACGGGCGCTACCTGGCGTTCATGTCCGACCGGTCGCTCACCGGCTACGACAACGTGGACGTAAACGAAGAAGGCGGGCGCCACGCCGACGAGGAGGTCTTCCGCTTCGACGCGCAGGCCAACCGCCTCACGTGCGTCTCGTGCAACGCGACGGGTGCGAGGCCGAAAGGCGCCCTCGACCCGCTGCTCGGCGCCTTCAAGAACGGCTACGCGCCGTTCATCGACTACCCGCTGACCTGGAGCGGTCGCTGGCTCGCCGCGAGCATCCCGGGATGGACGGTGAGCGACCGCAACACCTCCGTGCACCAACCGCGCGTGCTGTCCGGCGGCGTCGGCGACGACGGCCGGATGTTCTTCAACGCCGCCGACAACCTCGTCCCGGCAGACGAAAACGGCTACACGGACGTGTACGAGTACGAGCCGTACGGGGTCGGGTCGTGCGCGAGCGCCAACGGCTGCGTGTCGCTGCTCTCGTCGGGGTCGGCGCCCCAGGAAGCCGCCTTCCTCGACGCGAGCGAAAACGGCGACAACGTGTTCCTGCTCACCAACGCCCCGCTGGCCGCCGGCGACGGCGACGACGTCTCCGACGTCTACGACGTGCACGCGTGCAGCGAAAGCTCGCCGTGCGCCGCGGGTGCGCCTGCGCCACACGTGCCGTGCCAGGACGAAGGATGCAGGCCGCCCGCCGCGACGATGCCGGCGCCGCCGAGCGCCCCGCCGTCCACCGCCCCGGGCCCTGGCAACTCGCCGCGCACGATCGTGATCCCGCCCCCGAAACCTCCGGCGGAAGGCAACAACAGGAGGCTGCTCGAAAAAGCGCTCAAGGCCTGCCGCAGGGCGCACAGGCGCAAGCGGCCGCGGAAGGCGTGTGAACGCAAGGCGCACAAGCGCTACCCCGCGGTCGCCGCGCGCAGCCTGCTCGAGCCCGGGCACGGAAGGCGGCACATCCGATGAGCCCCCGGTGGCCAACGGTGTGCGGACGGGGCGCGGTGCTCGCGGTGCTCGCCTCGTGCGTGCTCCTCGCGCTCAGCCCGTCGGCGTTCGCGACCGAACCGGCTGCGTGGTGGCACCTGTCGGCGGGGACCGTCCCCGCGAACCTCGCGCCCGGCCACGAAGGCACGATCACGCTGCGCGCGCTCAACCTCGGGGACGGCCCGATCACGGCCAACGGCTCCGAGCCGGTGACGATCAGGGACGTGCTGCCGCCGGGCGTGAGCGTGACGGGGCTCTCACCGGGCATCTGCGGCGGCTCGGCGAAATCGAGCATCTGCGCCCGGAAATTCCCCAACTCCGCGCCGGTGATCAATCCCGAAGACGAATGCAGCACCGCCGAAGCCGGCGGCCACGAGGAAGTGACGTGCAGGTTCGCCGAAGAGCTCGATCCGTTCGAACTGTGGGAGATCGCGATCAACGTGGGCGTGTCGGGAGCGATCCCGTCCGGCACGAAGCTCGCCAACACGATGGTCGTCGAAGGCGGCGCCGGACCGGGGGGTGCCCCGATGCCCGAAGCCGACATCGAACGCCCGCTCAACGTCACCACCGAACCGGTCAGGTTCGGGCTCGACGACTTCGAGGTAGCCGCTGAAAACGAACACGGTGAACCTGAAACCACAGCCGGCGCGCATCCGTTCCAGCTCACCACCACGATCGCGCTGCACCGCATCTACGAAAAATTCCTCGAAGGGCGGTTCCCCGAGCCGGGCGTGCCGCACCTGATCCGCAACGTGCGGGTGCACCTGCCGCCCGGTCTCGTCGGCAACCCTCAGGCGGTGGACCAGTGCGGCGAACTCCAGTTCGAGACGATCGAACCCAACGGCATCGCCAACCAATGTCCCGACAGGACCGTGGTCGGCGCGGCGATCGTGGACGTCAACGAACCGCTCAGCGTCCACCGCGTGATCGAGGCCGTCCCGATCTTCAACCTCAAACCCGCGCCCGGCGAGCCGGCACGCTTCGGCTTCACGGTCGTCAAAGTCCCGATCACGCTCGACACCGCCGTCGACGGCGGCGACTACCGGGTGCTCGTCAAGGTCAGCAACGCCTCGCAGGCGGCGGCGCTGCTCAGCAGCACCGTCACGATCTGGGGCGTCCCGGGGTCGCCGGTCCACAACGCCTCGCGCGGGTGGGACTGCCTGGCGCGCGGCGCCGGCTTCCAGGGCGCGGTCCCGTGCACCGCCACCGGGCAGGGAGAAACCGCGTTCCTGTCGTTGCCGGGCGCCTGCACCGAAGCGGAGCCCACGCTCGTGGAAGCCGACTCGTGGGCGCCCTTCGAACCCTACGTCTCGGGCCAGTCCCTGCTCCCGCAGCTCGGCGGCTGCGCATCGCTCGACTTCCGGCCGGCGCTGAAGATCCAGCCGACCGAAGCCGAACAGGAGCCCGTTCCGGAAGCCCCGGCGAGCACGCCCACGGGCCTCGACGTGAAGCTCTCGGTGCCCCAGACCGGGCTCGTCACCGTGGGCGATCGCGCGGAGGCCGATCTGCGCGACACGGTCGTGAAGCTGCCCGCAGGGATGCAGCTGAGCCCCTCCGCCGCCGACGGCCTGCAGTCCTGCTCGGAGAGCGCGGCCGGCTACGAAGGCACGAACCCCGTCACCGGCACCGCGGAATTCCGCACCGAACAGGCCAAGCCGGAAACCGAAGACGAACACGCCGCCCGGGAAGCCGCGGGCGAACTGTGCCCGAAGGCCTCCAAAGTGGGGACCGTGAGCGTGACCACGCCGCTGCTCAAGCACAAGCTCGAAGGCGACGTGTTCCTCGCTGCGCAAGAGGCCAACCCGTTCAACTCGTTCTTCGCCCTGTACGTGGTCGTGGCTGACCCCGGGACCCCTGAGAACCCCGGTACCGGGGTGGACGTGAAGCTCGCCGGCAAGGTCGAAGTCGATCCCGAAACCGGGCAGGTCACCTCGACCTTCGAAAACGCTCCGCAGCTGCCGTTCGAACAGTTCGAGCTGAAGCTCACCGCGGGCCCGCGGGCCTCGCTGGCCACGCCGCGCGAATGCGGCATCGCCACGAGCAGCGCGACCCTCACCCCGTGGTCGGGGACCGCCCCGGTCGCGAGTTTCGGGTCGCCGAGCGACCTCCAGTTCACGGTGGGCACCGGTCCGGAAGGCTCACCGTGCCCCGCGCCCGGCCAGCTGCCGTTCGCCCCGCGGATCGTGGCGGGCGCGGCCAGCACCCAGGCGGGCGCGTACACCCCGTTCGACCTGACGCTCGAACGCGACGGCTCGGGCCAGCAGGTCAACGGCTTGACGGTGGCGCTCCCGCCGGGGCTCGCCGCGACGATCGCGAACGTGTCCCGCTGCCCCGAACCGCAGGCCGGCGAGGGAACGTGCGGGCCCGAAAGCCAGATCGGGACCGCCGACGCCACCGTGGGTCTGGGCAGCGATCCCTACACCGTCACCGGCGGGCGGGTGTACCTCACCGGCCCCTATCAGCCTCCGGGCGGCCCGCTCGCGCCGTTCGGCCTGTCCGTCGTGCTGCCGACGCGCGCCGGCGGCACACCCGAACTCCCGGTGTTCGACTTCGGCAACGTGGTCACGCGCGCGGCGATCTACGTCGATCCCACGACCGCCGCGGTCTCGATCAAGAGCGCGCTCCCGCTGATGGTCCATACGATCGCCGACCCCCACACCGGCATCCCGGCCTCGCCCGGAGTGCCCGTGCAGCTGCGCCGGGTGGACGTGCACGTCGAAAGGCCCGGCAACGCGCCGTTCCAGTTCAACCCCACCAACTGCGAGCCGATGCAGGTCGGTGCGACCGTCACCGGCGACCAGGGGGCGAGCGCGTCGCTGACGCAGCCCTTCCAGGTGCACGGCTGCCAAGCGCTGGGCTTCTCGCCGGTGTTCGAAGCGGAAACCGAATCGCACTGGACGAAAGTGGAAGGCACGGGGCTGAAGGTGACGGTCCACGCCACGGCGGGGCAAGCGAACATCCACACCACGAAGATCGTCTTCCCCGCGCAGCTCCCCTCCCGCCTGACAACGATCCAGAAAGCCTGTCCCGAAGCCGTGTTCGCAGCCAATCCCGCCACCTGCCCGGAAGGCTCGGTGATCGGTCATGCAAGAGCGCTCACGCCGGTCCTCAACAACCCGCTGGACGGTCCCGCCTACCTCGTCTCGCACGGTGGCGCGGCGTTCCCGGATGCCGAGTTCGTGCTCCAGGGCGAAGGGATCACGCTCGTGCTGGACGGCAAGACCAACATCCACAACGGGATCACCAGCTCGACCTTCGAAACGGTCCCCGACGCCCCGGTGAGCACCTTCGAAGTCGTGCTCCCGCGCGGCCCGCACTCGGCGTTCACCGGCTACGGCGATCTGTGCAAGGCGACGAAGACCGTAACGGTCGTGCAGACCGTGAAGAAGAAGGTCGGCAAGCACTTCAAGAAGGTCAAACGGCGCGTCACGAAGACCGTCTCGGAAGCGCTCGTGCTCCCCACCACGGTGGGTGCCCAGAACGGCACCACGCTGAAGGAGACGCTGCCGCTGGTGGTGTCGGGCTGCAAGAAGGCGCCGGGAGGCAAGAAGCGCAAGGCCAAGGCAAGTCCCAAGCACTCCAAGAAGGCGAGCAGGGGTCACGCCCACGGGTCCCGGCGGCGGGCTCGGCACTAGCCCCGCGCCGCGCCTCACCAGCGCGCGCGGTGGTGCTCCATCACGCCGCTGCCGCTCGCCAGCTCGATCCCGCCGGGCAGCGCGCCGGAGAAGGCGCCGAACGGTGCGCGGTACTCGCTCTCCAACAGCACCAGCCGGTCCCGACGCGCGCGCTCGGCCTCCGCGGCGAAGCTCAGCTGCTCTCCGCCGGCGAACGTCACGCACGTGAGGTCCTCCGCGAAGCTCACCGGCGCGGGCTCGCCGGGCACCCCCTCGATCCAGATCGCCCGCTCGCTGCCCGTCGGCGGGTCGTTCACGCCGCTGACGAGGTTCCACGCGACCGCGCGCCCGTCGCGCGCAACGCCCACGCCCGCGCTCCAGCGCCATTCGGTCACCCGCGCGTGGTGGCCGCAGGTGTCGTCGATCACCGCCAGCGCCTCGACCTCGCGCGCGGGACCGCCGTCGAGCGCGAGCGTCCCCCGCGCGCGAATGCCCCCCTGCTTGCGCGTCCACACCTGCTGTGAGCCGTGCGCGCACAGCGCCTCGATGCCCGCCTGTTCGAAGAGCGCGAGGTCGAGCTGCACGCCGCGGCCACGGTCGGCGATCCTCAGCGCGCCTGCGCCGTCGCGCTCGCCGCCGTGCACCAGCCGCACCTCGCCGCGGCGCGGCAGCAATCGCGTGCGCTCGCGCAGCCGGCCGCTGCCGCGCTCGAGCAGCGCCCAGAAGGTCTGGCGGGCAGGGCCGATGTCCACATGGGCCGCGCACAGATGCAGCTCCTCCCCGAACACCGCCACGTAACGCCAGCGCTTGCGCGGACGGCTGCCGCGCACGAGCGCGGCCACCTCGGGTGGCGGGTGGCCCGCGGTCGTGCGCCCCGCGCTCCCCGCCGTTATGCTTGCCGAAGCCATTGACTGACCAGTCAATCTATTCTCGGGCGTCGACGCCGCGACACGGAGCGCGCGCACCGGCGCACCAACGGGAGAGCTCGTGAGGGTTGCAGCTGTTCAACTCAACTCCGGTGCCGATCCGGCGGCGAACCTGTCGGTGGCCGATCGCCTCACGCGCGAGGCGGCGGCGGACGGCGCGAGCCTGATCGTACTGCCCGAGAAGTGGACCGCGATCGGTTCGCGCGAGCAGCTGCTCGCGGCGGCCGAGCCGCTGCTCGACGGGCCCTCGATCAGCTGGGCGCGCGCGACCGCGCGCGAGCTCGGGGTGGACCTCGTGGCGGGCTCGATCCTCGAGCGCGTGCCGGGCCGCGAGAAGCTCGCCAACACATCCGTGCACGTGGACCCGCACGGCGAGGTGCGCGCGGTGTACCGCAAGGTGCACATGTTCGACGTGGAGGTCGGCGGCCACGTCTATCGCGAGTCAGACCTCGAGGACCCGGGCGAGGAGGCGGTGCTGTCGAGCACGCACGAGGGCGTCCCGCTGGGCATGTCGGTCTGCTACGACGTGCGCTTCCCGGAGCTCTACCGGGTGCTCGCCGTGGAGGGGGCGCAGCTCGTGACGATCCCCTCCGCATTCACGCTCACGACCACGCGCGACCACTGGGAGACGCTCGTGCGCGCCCGAGCGATCGAGAACCAGCTCTACGTGATCGCGGCCAACCAGGACGGAGCGCACCCCGGCGGCCAACGATCGGGCGGACGCTCGATGATCGTCGATCCGTGGGGCGTGGTGCTCGCGCAGGCGCCGGACGGCGTGGGGCACATCGTGGCCGACGTGGACCTCGACCGGCTGCGCGGGATCCGCGAGCGCCTGCCCGCGCTGGCGAACCGGCGCCCGGACGCCTACCGCACGCGCTCGAAGGAGCACGCATGAGCTCGCAGGCGCGCACCGCCAACGGCGCCAAGGGCGCCTCCGACAAGCGGCGCCTGATCCTCGACGCGGCGGTGCGGGTGTTCGCGCGCCAGGGCTTCCACGCGTGCCGCGTGTCCGACATCGCCGACGAGGCGGGGGTGGCCTACGGCCTCGTCTACCACTACTTCGACTCCAAGGACGAGGTGCTCGACACGCTCTTCCTGGAGCGCTGGAACGTGATGCTCGACCTGATCCGCACGGTCGACGCGGAGGACAAACCGGTGCGCGAGAAGCTGCTCGCGATCGCGTCGTTCATCGTGGAGAGCTACCACCACGATCCGGATCTGATGAAGGTGATCATCGTGGAGGTCACCCGCGCGGCGAACTCGTTCGGCGACACGCACATCGGCACGATCCGCGAGGCCTACGAGCTGATCGGCGGGATGATCGTGAAGGCCCAGGAGGAGGGCACGTTCCGCCGCGAGATCGAACCACGCTTCGCCGCGATGGCGTTCTACGGCGTGATCGAGCAGTTGCTCACAGGGTGGATATTCGACCTGCTCCCGCAGGGAGAGGAGCACTACGAGCGCGCCAAGCTGCTCGTGGTCGACATCGTCTGCGGCGGCCTGGAGGCCGGTCCCGCCTGACCCGGCCCACGCACGGTGGCGTGCATTTGTGGCCCGGGCCGTGTGAAAGGCTCCTCGCCGGGCAATAGACTCCTGCGCGCATGGAGAACGACATGGTCAAGCGGCTGATGTGGTCCGGTCTGCTCGCCGCCACGGGGGCGCTCGCGAGCATCGCTGCCAACCGCATGGCCGTGATGATCTGGCGCCGCCTGTTCGACGAGGAGCCACCGGAGTGAGCGCACCTCCGCCGCTCGGCGCCGACGGGCGCGAACCGCAGAACATCGCCGCGGCGATCGCGGACGTCTCCGAGCGCGCCACGCAGCTCGTGCACGAAGAGATCGAGCTGGCAAAGGCGGAGGTCACGGAGAAGGCGCAGCGCCTCGCGCGCGGCGCGATCGTGGGCGTGGTGGCAGGCGTGTTCTTCCTCACCGCGCTGTGGTTCGCGCTGGTGGGCTGCGCGTGGCTGCTGTTCTTCTACCTGCCCGGCAACAACCTCACCTACTTCTGGGGCTTCTTCGCGATGGCGGTGATCCTCCTGGTGCTCGGCGCGATCGCGGGCCTGATCGCCTGGCGCGCGGTCAAACGCGGCTCGCCCCCGACGCCCACGATGGCGATCGACGAGGCGCGCAAGATCCGCGATGCGGTCAACACTCCAGCCGCGGCGCCCCCCGCCGCCCCCGCGCCCGATCCTGTCGCGACCGGGGCGCAGCGCTGATGGCGCAGCGCTCGCCCACGGAGATCCGCAGCTCGATCGAGGCGAACCGCCACGAGCTCGCCGTCTCGGTGGCGCGCCTGCGCGGCGAGGTCGAGCGCATCTCCGACTGGCGCGGGCAGCTGGAGCGCCACCGCAGCGAGCTGACGATGGGCGCCGCGGCGGTGGGCGTGCTGCTCGCGACGAGCATGCTGCGCCGCAGGCGCCGTCGGCGCCGCGGCTGAGCGCCGGGGCGAGCTCAGGCGAGCAGCGCGCGCGGCACGCCGCCCACGCCGATCAGGCCCGGCCCCGTGTAGGTGCCGATCACGGGCCCCACCTCCGAGACGAACGCGGGCTCGGAGTCGAAGATCTCGCGGCATCGCTCGGTGAGCCGCTGCGCCTGCTCGGTCGCCTGGATGTGCTGGACGACCCAGCCGTCGGAGCCGGCGTCGTGGAGCTCCTGCGCGTAGCGCACCATCCGCTCGAACGCGCGCCCGGCGGTGCGCACGCGCTCGACGGGCACGATCTCGTACTCCAGCGAGAGGATCGGCTTGATCCGAAGCGTGCCGCCGAGCCACGCCTGGGCCTTGCCGATGCGCCCCCCGCGGCGCAGGTACTCCAGCGTGTCCAGGCAGAACCAGATCCGCAGCGCCGCGCGCGCGTCGCGCACGCGCTGCACGACCGCGTCGCGATCCCCGCCCGCCCGCGCCGCGGCGGCGGCGGCGAGCACGAGCATCCCCATTCCTCCGCAGGCGGTCTCGCTGTCGATCACCGCAACGCGCTCGCCCTGGCCCCGCTCGGCGAGGAGCGCCTGCGCCTGGCGGGCGGCCTCGCTGGTCCCAGAGATCCCGCCGGCGAGGTGGATCGAGACGATGTCGCTGCCGTCCGCGAGCAACGGCTCCCACACCGCCAGGAAGTCCCCGATCGACGGCTGCGAGGTGGTGGGCAGGTCCGAGTCCTCGCGCAGACGCGTGTAGAACGAGTCGAACCCTCCGAGGTCGAGCTCGCGCTCGGACTCGCCCTGCCAGCCGACGTACAGGCTCACCTGGAGGATCCCCTGCTGCTCGACCAGCGCGGGCGGCAGGTAGTGGGTGCTGTCGGTGACGATCGCAACGGGCGCCATGCGCCGCGGCACGCTACCGCACGCGGGGCCGCACCCCGATCTCGCGTGCGTCCACCGCCCTCCGGAGCGGCGCAGCCGCGCGACCGCGGGCTAGCGCAGCACCTCGGCGAGCTCGCCCGACTCGTACATCTCCGTGACGATGTCGCAGCCGCCGATCAGCTCGCCGTCCACGAACAGCTGCGGGATCGTGGGCCACTGGGAGATCGCCGAGAGCTCCTGGCGGATGCGCGGGTCCGGAAGGATGTCCACGGCCGCGAACGGGACCTCGAGCGACTGCAGAGCCGCGACGGTGCGCGCGGAGAACCCGCACGCGGGCGCCTCGGGGCTGCCCTTCATGAACAGGATCACGCGGTGCTCTCGGATCGCCTCCTCGATCGCTCCGCGGATCGTGTCCGGCTCGTCCGCCGCGTGGGGCTCGGGCGCGGGGGCGGCAGGCTGCTCCTGCAGCATCGGTATCTGTGGCAACTCGCTCGCTGACATGCGTGCTCCTGGGGTCAGGGGGTTGGGCTGGGCGCGGGTGCCTGCGTCTTCAGCGCGAGCGCGTGGATCGCACCGCCGACCTCGCTGCCGAGCACGTCGTAGACGAGCCGGTGCTGTTGGACGCGTGACAGGCCCGCGAAGGCCTCCGCGGTGACGGTCGCCCGGAAGTGGTCGCCGCCGCCGGTGTAGTCCTCGACCTCAGCGCTCGCGCCGGGGATCGCCGCCTCGATGCGCTGCTTGATCTCGTGGGCCGAGGGCACGGGGTCTAGCGTAGAAGATCGCGCGTCCCGCGCGGGCGTCCCGCGCAGCCCGTGCGCCGGGCGGGCGCAAGGGGGCCTGCCCGTCGCAGCCCCCGGTCGACCATCGCTATACTTTGGAAAGTGTTGAAGCCTTCACAGGAGTGCGAGCGATGATCACGATCACCGACAAGGGTGCCGAGAAGGTGCAGGAGTTCCTGAGCTCCCAGCCGGGAGAGGTCGGGATGGCTGGTCTGCGCGTCGGTGTTCGCGGCGGCGGCTGCTCCGGCTTCCAGTACCAGCTCGCGTTCGACGAGCAGCGTGACGGCGACGTGATCTTCGAGAGCCACGGGCTGAAGCTGCTCGTGGACAGCGAGAGCCTGCAGTTCGTGCGCGGCTCGGAGATCGACTACGAGGAAAGCCTGCAGGGCGCGGGCTTCAAGGTCAACAACCCCAACGTCGTCGCGGCGTGTGGCTGCGGTTCGTCGTTCCGGGTGGCCGAGGAGGAGCAGGTCTCCGCGGTCTGAGCAGCCCCGCGGGGCGCTCGCCGACGCCGGCAGTGTCCGTCCTTCCCCAGTCGCTGCGCACGCTCACGCCGAACGCGCTGCGGGACGACGTCCGCCTGCGCGCGATCGCGCTCGGCCTCGGGTTGATCCCCCCGCGATGCATGCACTCCGCGGCCGACGCGGCGGTCCTCGAGCGCGCCGTCCAGGGCGCCGGGCGAGTGGTCGAGATCGGCGTCTACGAGGGCGCCTCCGCGGCCGAGCTGTGCGCATGCCTGCCCGCGGGCGCGGAGCTGCACCTGATCGACCCGTTCGGGAGCCGGCCCGACGCGCTGCCGAGCGGCTGGGCCGGCAGCGAGTGGGCCACCCGACGTGCCGTGGCGCGGGCGCTGCGCTCCCGGGGCGCGCAGGCGCCCGCCGTCCGCTGGCACATCGGGCTCTCCCAGGAGGTGGTACGCGAGTTCGCGGCCCCCGTCGACGTTGTGTTCATCGACGGCGACCACAGCGAGCAGGGGTGCGAGCGCGACTGGCTGGAATGGTCCGCGCTGGTGCCGGTCGGCGGCATGGTCGTGCTCCACGACGCGCGTCTGGACCAGGCCGGCGGGCGGGGTCTGCCGGGCCCCACGGCGGTGGTCGCCAGGCACCTGCGGCGGGCTGGGGGAGCCCCGTTCGAGATCGTCGAGGAGGCGGACCGGACGGTAGCTGCGCGGCGCGTCGTCTGACGCTCCCCCGGAGACATTGGTTGTACAGACAGCCAAGAAAATGGCTGCAAAGCCAGGATTCCTGGCCTCGCTGAGGCTTGACATGAGGGGTTGACGGGTCCTCGGACCCTGTGGTACTGTCGCCCGCGACATGAGGTCAAGCGTTGAGATGGGGAGGGATCGCCCTGCCTTCGGGCCGACTCGTACGCAACGTGCGAACGGGGCCGGAGATTACCCCTGGGCAACGCTGTTTCAGCTTGGCCTTGACGGGAAGATCGTTCGCGCCAAGGTCAGGAGTACAGCACCGTCGGGCTGAAAGCCCGGCATTGACGGCTATCACTGGCTTGCGGGCCAATCCCTGTCCTGAGTACGGGGCTCCGCCGTCGAACTATCCAATGAGGGACAAAGGAGTACAGATGAAACGGATCAGAATGGTGGCGCTGGCGCTGGTCGCGGTCTCCGCGATGGCGTTTGTTGCCTCCGCATCGGCCTCGCCGGTCTTCTTCGGCAAGGCTGCGGTCGGTGGGACCGTCGGCACCGTGAAATTCACGGGTACGCTCGGCGCGGCTTTCCTTGAAGCCAAAGCCGGCACGAAGATCACGTGCACCGCGGGTACGGCGATCGGTGAAGTCACCGGGCCGACGACCAGCAAGAACAACGTCACGAAATTCACCGGCTGTGAAACGTCGGGTGTTGAGTGCCACAACGGTGCCGCGAACGAAATCGACACGAAAACGCTCGAAGGCACGCTCGGTCAGGTGAGCTCGACGCTTCCGGGTATCCGCCTTTACGACCAGACCGAAAAAAAAGGTGGCATCCTTGCTGAATTCACCTGCGCCGGCGGCGCGGTGAAAGTGCAGGTCAGGGGTTCCGTCATCGGTTCGCTGAGCGGTGCGTCCGGTAAATCGGTCGAAGAAGGCAAACTCGCGACGTCCAACAAACTGACGTTCGCCGAGAAAGAAGGCATCCAGAAATACGTCAAATTCGTCCCCGGTGAAGGCGAAGCTGGCGAAGAACAGCTCGAAGGCAACACGGGCGCGGGCTTCGAAAAGTCCGGCCAGTCCGTGATCGCCACGCTGAAAACCACCCCGGCCGGTCAGCTCGGCGTCACCAAATAAGATCCTGAGCTAGCCGTACCAGGTAGGTAGAAGCAAGCAGCAAGCGCGCGGGGCCCTCCGGCCCCGCGCGTCGTTTAAGGCGAGGGGCCCGGCGCGACCCGAGGGCGAAGCCCCGGCGCGAGCGAAGGCGAAGGCCCGGCCCGACCGGGCGGACCCGGGACACGGATGCGAGGTGCGGCGGAGGCGCGCTTGAAGGCCGCCCTGCCGGGACGGCGCGAGGTGTGGCAGCTCGCCGAGCTGCCGATCCCGCACAGATACGGAAGCCGCGTGGGAGACCGAGGCCCGTGCGCCCGGTGATTGAAACGGCGAGCGAGCGGGTATATCCCGCGTTCGGAGAGGCGGGGCCGGGGAGCCCTGCCCGCAAAATCACATTCTCTGGGGACTTCTCGGGGAAAGGGGTCAGGATGAGGATCAGAAGGTTCGGCATTGCCGGCGCCGTGCTGGCAGTGACCATCGCGGTCGCCGCGCTCGCATCGAGCGCGTCGGCGTCGCCCGTGTTCTTCGGGAAGGCGGCTGTCGGGTCGACCGTCGCGCCGGTCAAATTCACGGGCACGCTGGGCGCGGCGTTCCTCGAAGCGAAAGCCGGCACGAAGATCACGTGCACGGCGGGCACCAGCACGGGAGAAGTGACGGGGCCCACCACCGGCAAAAACGGCGTGACCAAATTCACCGGTTGCGAAACGTCGGGCGTGGAGTGCCACAACGCCGCCGCGAACGAAATCGACACTAAAGTGCTCGCGGGGACGCTCGGCAACGTCAGCGCAACGCTTCCGGGTATCCGCCTCTTCGACGAAAAAGAAGGCAGAGGCGGCATCCTGGCTGAATTCACCTGCGCCGGCGGAGCGGTGAAAGTCCAGGTCCGCGGCTCGGTCATCGGTTCGCTGAGCGGTGCGTCCGGTAAAACGGTCGAAGAAGGCAAACTCGCCACGTCGAGCAAACTGACGTTCGCCGAGAAAGAAGGCATCCAGAAATACGTCAAATTCGTCCCCGGTGAAGGCGAAGCCGGCGAAGAACAGCTCGAAGGCAACACGGGCGCGGGCTTTGAAAAGTCCGGCCAGTCCGTGATCGCCACGCTGAAAACGACCCCGGCCGGTCAGCTCGGCGTCACGAAATAGGAGCTGAGCCGACCAGCGACAAGACACAAGGCGACTCGCCACGCCGGCCTCAACCGGCGCAGGCGGTGAGCCCGCAGTGAATCGGGAGCGCGAGACCTTGGTCTCGCGCTCCTGTTCTTTGCCGGCTGCCGGCGGACGGTGGCGCCGCGCGGCTCCCTTCAGCTGTCCCCGCCGACCCAGGCGCCAGGGCGCCAACACGCTCTGGAGGCCGTGTGGGCGAGTCGCGATTCCACGGCGGTGGGTGCTCACGCGATCCGCGCCACGGCGCAACGTTTGGCGGTCGCGCGCGTTATGTAGGCGGAGGTTGCTGCTGGACGGGCGCGGATGGTTGCTGCTTGACAGCGAATCGCCCATCGATAAACTCGCTTGTAGAGGATTCGGAGAGGGACAGGATGGCGGAGAGCAGGATCGATGAGGGCGAGGAGCGTGGCGACGGCGGGGGGGAGCAAGCGGGCTCTCGCGCCGGGAACGGCGCCGCCCGCCGGGGCTCACGCCGCCTGCTCCTGACGGTCGCCGCAGCAGTTCTCGGCGCCCTCGCGCTCGCCGGGCCCTCCTCCGCGTCCGCGGAAGGAGGCCGCGAACTCAAGCTGAGCTTCAAGGCGGCCGGTGAATGCACTTTCACCGCGCACGAAGGGAACACGTCCGGACCGGGCGGGGTCGCAGTCGACGAAGCGACCGGCGAAATCTTCGTGTTCGATCGCGGCAACAACGGCGTCGATCGGTTCAGCGCGACGGGCACCTGCCTGTCGCACTTCGCGGTCGGGAAAAAAGCCACCGGCAACGCGACGCAGGAAGGCATCGCGTTCGACAACGCGCCCTCGAGTCCGTCGTTCGGAGACCTCTACGTCTACGAAAACGGCGACCGCTCGATCCACAAGTACCGAGTCGAAGGCAGCGGTGCTGCTGTGCTGGTCGGACAGATCGCGGGCACGCCCTCGGGAGAAGAAACGGTGAAGTTCACGCTGCACGGCCTCTCGGTGGACAACGCCGGCGACCTCTGGGCGTACAACCTGAACAGCATCGACGAGTTCAACAACGAAGTGCACAACGCGTTCGTGTCCGAGACGGAAATCGGGTCCCTGCTGTGCCTGCCGCGGGCAGGTTTCGCTGTTGGGCCTGTCGGTCTGGCCGGGAAGCCGGAACGGTTCTACGTCGGGCGTCAACGCGAATCGAACCGGGAAAAATGCGAACCGACGGTGGTCACGGACCTGCTCGACGGGGACCTGGAACCGGTCGAAGCGTCCGGGAGCGCGCAGCTGGGTGAAAACCCGACCGGGATCGCAGTGGACCTCGGGTCCGGCACCTCGTTCATCGACAACGGCATGGGCGTCGCGGAATTCACGCCGGACGGAACGCTGCTGAAACAGTTCGGCGTCGGCAGCCTCCACGAAGGCGCCGGCGTGGCCGCCTCGGCTGCGACGGGCGCCGTGTACGTGGCGGACGCCCACGAAGGGCAGGTGCAGGTCTACGTTCCCGGAGGTGAAGCAATCGGACCGGTGGCCAACCCGGCCGTGCTGCCCGACGGCCGTGCCTGGGAGCAGGTGACGCCCGCCAACAAGCTCGGCTCGGCCCTCTATCCGATCTCGATGTTCTTCGGGGTGATCGAGGCCTCCGAAGACGGCAACGCGCTGACGTTCACGTCCGCGGCGCCGATCGTCACCGACGCGGCGGCCAACCGTGCGCCCGAACCCGTCCAGAACCTCGCGCAGCGCTCCGCAACCGCCTGGAACACGCAGGATCTCGCGACCCCGCGCAACAACATCCCGATCTCCTCGAAGTCCGGCTACGGCGGCTCGGAGTACCGCTTCTTCACACCGGACCTCAGCGCCGGGCTGCTCGAACCCGATCTCGGGTTCCAGGTCGCAGAAGAACTGCGGCTCGCCCCGGGAGCGACGGAAACGACCCTCTACTCGCGCAACACCTCAGGGCCCGACGGCAGCTGCGAACCGGTCCCCTCGGCCTGCTATGAAGCGCTCGTGACCGCCGCGAACGCCACGTCCGGCGCGGCGTTCGGTGGCAGGCTGGCCTTCATCAGCGCGACTTCCAACGGCCAGCACGCGGTGTTCCTCTCGAGCGTGGGGATCACGCCGGGCGCCCTCCGCGAAGGCCTGTACGAGTGGAGCAAGGGTGGAGCGCTGCGGCTTGTCAACCTGCTCCCCCTCTCCGAAGGCGGCACTCAGGCACCCGAATCCTCGCTCGGCATCGGCGAACCGGGGACGAACGAGGGCAACCCCCGCAACGCCATCTCCGCGAGCGGCTCGCGCGTGTTCTGGAGCGCGTCGCAGGAAGCGGGGAACCAAGCGCTCTACGTGCGCGACTTCGAATTCAACTCGACGCTGCGCGTTGACGCGGCGCAGGGAGTGGCCCAGCCCAAAGAAGCCACCTCCCAGTTCCAGCTCGCGACCGCGAGCGGCTCGCGGGTGTTCTTCACCGACACCGGCCGTCTGCTCCCCGAATCGGGCGGGGAAAACCTCGAACAAGAACCCGCCGGCGAGGGCGATCTCTACGCCTGCGACCTCGTCGAACGCGAACACCAGCTCGCGTGCAACCTGACCGATCTCACGCGAGTCAGCAAGACGCGCTCCGCCGAAGTCCAGGGCGCGGTGGTCGGGGCCAGCGAAGACGGGAACACGGTCTACTTCGTCGCCAACGCCGCGCTCGCGCCCGGCGCGACCCAGGGACACTGCGAAGGAGAACGTCCGTCGGTCGCCTCCACGTGCAACCTGTACATGGCGCACTTCAACGGGAGCTCGTGGCAGACCACGTTCATCGCCTCGCTCTCGGGCGAAGACGGCCCCGACTTCGCGCTGAACCAGTCGTTCTCGATGTCGACGATCAGCTCGCGCGTGTCGCCCAACGGCAAGTACCTCGCGTTCATGTCCGCTCGCAGCCTTACCGGCTACGACAACGTCGACGCGAGCCCCGTGGCGAACGGCGCGCGCGACGAGGAGGTCTACCTCTACAACGCCGAAGCCGGCACGATCGCGTGCGCGTCGTGCAACCCGAAGGGCGAACGGCCGCAAGGCTTCCACGACTCCTCCCAGGTGGGGGGGACCGGGACCCTGGTCGACAAACAGGGCATCTGGGTCGAAGAACCGAACGAGGGCGAACATCACGCCGACCACTGGCTCGCGGGGACGATCCCCGGATGGACGGCGCTCAAAGGCCAGATCGCGCTGTACCAGTCGCGCTACCTCTCCAACACCGGGCGTCTGTTCTTCAACAGCACGGATACGCTCGTGGAAGGCGACAAGAATCAGCTCGCGGACGTCTACGAGTACGAGCCCGACGGAGAAGGCTCGTGCACCAGCGAAACCGGCTGCGTGTCGCTGATCTCCTCGGGCTCGGCCGAATCGACCCGGGAATCGGTGTTCCTCGACGCCAGCGAAAGCGGCAACGACGTGTTCTTCCTCACGGCGACGCGGCTCGTCGAACAGGACACCGATCCGGCCTTCGACATCTACGACGCCCGTGTGTGCACAACCTCCTCGCCCTGCATCCCGGCGCCGCCAAAGCCGACACCGGAATGCTCCGGCGAAGAATGCAAAGAAAAAGTGTCTGCTCCCGCGCTGCCGCCCGTGCCGGCGAGCACCGTGCCGGGTGGCGGGAACGTCGCGAGCGTGCGCGTGCTGTCGTTCGTCGAAGTAAAACCGCAATCCAACTCGAAGCCGCTGACGCGCGCCCAGAAGCTCGCCAAAGCGCTGAAGGCGTGCAAGAAGATAAAGAAGCACTCCAAGCGCAAGGCCTGCGAACACCAGGCGCGCAAGAAATACGGCCCGCCGGCGAAACATCACAAGAAGCGCTCCAAGAAATGATCCCCGCCCGACGTATGACGATGGCTGCTCGCCGCAGGATGCTCGGCCTCCTCGCTGTGTGCGGGGCGGTGCTGGCGATCGCCCTCGTGGCGGTCCAGCCCGCGGGGGCCGCCGAAAACTGCAAAGGCGTGTGCGCCGGCTGGTGGCACCTGTCGATCAACGCCGCCCCGACGTACATCGCCCCCGGCCACGAAGCCGTGCTCGCGATCAGCGCCACGAACCTCGGCAGCGGGTACATCAAGGCGACGCCGGGCGAACCGGTGACGCTCAAGAACGTCCTGCCCGCGGGTCTCGTGCTCACCGGGACGGCGCCGCGCATCTGCCTCACGGAAACGGCCAACGGGCCGATCTGCGGCAAGCGCTCGCCCGAACACACGGAAGCCAAGACGAAAGAAAAGCCCGTGTGCGACCCGGCGACGTTCTCGTGCACGATCACGCAGGGTCTCGCCCCTTACGAATCGATCGAGATCGACGCCACGGTGAAGGCCGAACTGCCGACCGGGACAGACACGTCGCTGAGCGACGAAGCGATCGTCGAAGGGGGCGGCGCCGCGCGGACGGCGATCAAGCGGCCCGTGCGCATCTCCGAATCCGAAGTCCCGTTCGGGGTCGAAAACTACGAATTCGAGCCGGAAGACGAACTCGGGCAGCCCGACCGCCAGGCGGGCGCCCATCCCTTCCAGCTGACGACGACGCTCGCGTTCAACGAGATCCTGCACGACTACAAAGGCGAAAGGGGCGTCCAGACGACGACTCCGCAAGAGACGAAGAACGTCCACGTGAACCTGCCGCCGGGCTTCGTCGGGAACCCGATCGGCGTGCCCCAGTGCACCGAACTGCAGTTCACGACCCATCCGCGGCCGCCGGGCGGGCGCGAAGACGCGGGTGTGAACGAGTGCCCCCAGGACAGCGTCGTGGGTGTATCCGTGGTGCGGATCGACGAACCGATCACCCTCGCCGAGCGCACGGTCGTCAGCCCCGTGTTCAACCTCGTCCCGGCCGAAGGGGAGCCCGCGCGTTTCGGCTTCCAGGCCTTCACGGTCCCGGTCACGCTCGACACTGTCGACAACGGGGGCGACTTCCACGTCGCCGTCAACGTGAACCAGGCGTCGCAGGCTGCCGCGCTGCTGCAGAGCGAAGTCACCGTCTGGGGGGTTCCGGGCGACCACCGCCACGATCAGGCGCGTGGCTGGGCCTGCCTGGTCGAAGAAGCCGAGGCGCAGTCGTTCGGCAAACCATGCGCCGAAGAAGAACTCTCGACGAAGGCGTTCCTGTCGCTGCCGACCTCGTGCAGCGCCGCCCTGGAAACGTCCTCGCTCGTACAGTCCTGGGAACCGGGCGCGCCGCTGCTCCCAGCCGTGTCGCCCAAGTTCATGGGTGACGAAGAAGGCACCCTGACGCCCACCAACTGCGGCGCGCTCCCGTTCACGCCCGCGATTGCGATCCAACCCGAGGAACACTCGGCGAACACGCCCACCGGCCTGCACGTCACGCTCAAGGTCCCGCAGACGAGCTTCGAAGAACAGAACGGTCTCGCCGAGGCCGACCTGCGTGACTCGGTCGTCACGCTCCCCGAAGGGGTCCTGCTGAACCCGTCGGCTGCCAACGGGCTCGCGGCATGCTCGGAGTCGGCTGTCGGCTTCGAACGAGTCAACCCGATCTCGGGCACCGCCGAATTCCGTCCCGAAGTCCCTAACGTCGAAGGCGCCGAAGAACTTGCCGCGAGGGAAGCCCGCGGCGAAGTCTGCCCAAAGGGCTCCAAGGTCGGGACCGTGCGCGTCAAGACCCCCGTACTCAGCCACGAACTGGCGGGCAATGTGTACCTGGCCGAACAGGAACACAACCCGTTCGGCTCGCTGTTCGCGCTTTACATCGTCGTCAAGGATCCCGTGTCTGGAGTCGTCGCGAAGCTCGCCGGCGAAGTGGTGCTCAACGAAACCACAGGCCAGATCAAGACCACGTTCAAGAACTCGCCCCAGCTGCCGTTCGAAGAATTCGAACTCAACCTGATGAACGGCCCGCGCGCGTCGGTGACGACCCCGAGGGCGTGCGGCACGTACGCGATCGACGCGCTGTTCCAGTCGTGGGCGGTCGGCAAGGAAGCGGAAGAAAAAGGCGAAGGCCTCGTCGGCAGCTCCGGGCTCGCGAGCGAACGCGAATTCGCGATCGACGCCGGCGCCGAAGGCGCGCCGTGCCCGGGCGGACAGCCTCCGTTCAACCCCGGCTTCGTGGCGGGCACGACCGAAAGCCAGGCGGGCGCGTTCACGCCGTTCACGCTGACGCTCACCCGCGGCAGCGGCGAACAGGCCCCGACGGGCCTGACCGTGAAACTGCCGCCGGGGATCGCGGGCTACCTCTCGAACGTCAAGCAGTGCCCCGAGCCGCAGGCGAGCGAAGGCACGTGCGGCCCCGAGAGCCTGATCGGCTCTGCCACCGCCGTGGCCGGACTCGGCGAAACTCCGTTCACGGAGACCGGTGGCCGCGTGTACGTCACCGGCCCCTACGGCGGCGCGCCGTTCGGCCTGTCGGTCGTGATTCCCGCCGTGGCCGGCCCCTTCAACTTCGGCGACGTGGTCACCCGCTCGGCGATCCACGTCGACCCCAACACCGCCGCGCTGACGATCAACAGCACACTGCCGACGATGCTCAACGCGCTGCACAACCCCAACACCGGTGGCGAAACGCACACGGGCGCCCCGGTGCAGCTGCGCCGCGTCGACGTTCGGGTCGAAAGGCCGGGCAATGCGCCGTTCCAGTTCAACCCCACCAACTGCTCCCCGATGGCGATCACCGGGACCGTAACCGGCGAACAGGGCGCCGTCGCGCAGGTGTCGTCGCCGTTCCAGGTCAAGGGGTGCAACAACCTCGCGTTCTCCCCCCAGCTCGAAGCGACAACCAACTCGAACTACTCGAAAGTCAACGGCACGAGCCTCGTCGTGAAGGTCACGGCTACGCCGGGCCAGGCGAACATCAAAACGACGAAGATCAAGTTCCCCGCGCAGTTGCCGTCGCGCCTCACCACGATCCAGAAAGCGTGCCCTGAACAGAAGTTCAACGAAAACCCGGCATCGTGTCCGGAAGGCTCCGTGATCGGCTCTGCGATCGCGCACACGCCGGTGCTCAACCAGCCGCTCACCGGCCCCGCGTACCTTGTGTCGCACGGCAACGCTGCCTTCCCCGACGCCGAGTTCGTGCTGCAGGGCGAAAACGGTGTGGTCCTCGTACTCGACGGCCAGACGGACATCAAAGGCCCCCACGGTGAACCGTGTGCGGCCAGCCATTCGGGGTGCGTCACGAGCTCGTCCTTCGAATCGGTTCCCGACGCCCCCGTCAGCACGTTCGAAGTGAACCTGCCGGCGGGCCCGCACTCGGCGTTCACCGGGTTTGAAGACCTGTGCAAACCTGTCACAACCGTCACGCGCCAGGCGATTGTCAACAAGACGGTCGGCAAGCGCAAGCACAGGCACACGGTCAAAGTGCGCAAGACGGTGACAGAAAAAGTCGCGTCCTCGTTGCAGTTGCCCACGATCCTCGGCGGGCAGAACGGCGACGTGATCGAAGAGACGCTGCCGCTTCACGTGACTGGCTGCAAAGGCGTGGCCGGCTTCAAGAAGGCCAAGCACAAGCACAAGCACAAGCACAAGCACAAGAAGAAGAAGCACAAGAAGAAGAAGTAGCCTTGGCCGGCTCGCCCGGGGCCCGCGCCCTGCGAGCGGCAGTCATCTCCAGGTCGAGTGCGCCCGGCAGCGTCGGGGCAGACCGGCGCGGGCGCGCGTACCGCCGAGCGCAGGTCGGAGACGCGGGTTGCATCATCGGAGGAGCGGCGGATAGGATCGAGCGGCCTAAGTCGGGAGCGAACAGCTCAGATGCGGAGTGGGCCGCGCCCCCCTACGGGAGGCTGAGCGGCATCTCGAGGCTGCGGTCGACGCCGTTTAGCAGGGGCGCTCGGCCTCACCCAAGGATCCCGGCGCGGGCCGCGGTACTTGCAAAGCAACGAAAGGAGCGCAAGTGTCTCGAAGGACCGCAGCTGCTTGTGTGTTCGTCGTACTGCTCCTCGCCGCCCCCGCGACCGCGGGTGCGGCCCAGGCGGCCGGGCCGGTCTTCTTCTCGAAGGCCCCCGTGGGGTCCACGGCCCCGGCCGTGTCCTTCACGGAGACATGGGGAGCCTGGTTCATCGAAGCCCAGTCAGGGAACAAGCTGTCGTGCAACGGCGCAACGGGGTCGGGCGAAGTGACGGGCGCAACCACGGTGGCGAACGATCACATCGCGCTCTCGGGCTGTGAAACGTCGGGTGTGGAGTGTCACAACGCCGCAGCGAACGAAGTCGTGCTCAACACGCTCGCGGGCTCACTGGGGAGCGTCAGCGCGACCGCGCCCGGCCTGCGGCTCTTCAGCCAAGCGGAAGGCAAAGGCGGAGTGCTGACCGAATACACGTGCGCCGGCGGTGCGGTGAAAGTCGCCTGGAGGGGGTCGGTGATCGGGAGCCTCTCCGGCGCGTCGGGCAAAACGGTCGAAGAAGGCAAACTCGCCGGCTCGATCAGAGAGACGTTCAGCCAGAGCGCAGGCGTTCAGAAATACGTCAGGTTCCTGGCTGGAGAAGGCGAAGCGGGCGAAGAACAGCTCGAACAGAACACCGGGGCCGGGTTCGAAAAACTCGGGATCTCGGCGATCGCTACGATCAAAACGCAGCCGTTCTCGGGAGAGCTCGGCTTCACCAAATAGCGGTCCGATCGGCGCCGGGGCGACTCCACGTCCCGGCGCCGAGCGATCGCAGGATGCGGGGTGAGCTTCAGCCCGGCTCGTTCTCGAGCGAGCGCCACAGGTACCTGCACGCGAGCGTGCGGTGGGGGCGCCACGGCTCGGCGATCCGCTCCATCGTGGGCGCATCGGGCAGCTCTCGGAGCCCGTAGGCGCGTTCGATCGCGCGCCTGATCCCGAGGTCGCCCACCGGAAGCACGTCGGGCCGCTGCAGGTGGAACATGAGGAACATGTGGGCGGACCAGTCGCCGAGTCCCTTCACCGCAACGAGCTCCTCGATCACGCGCTCGTCGGACAGGGCGTCCAGCCGCTCGAGCTCGAGCTCCCCGCTGAGCACGTGCTGTGCGAGCGAGCGCAGGTAGCTCACCTTCGCGCGCGAGAGCCCTGCGGCCGTGCGCAGCTCCTCGGGGTCGTCGTCGAGGATCTGCCGGGGGGTGGGCGTGCGCCCGCCGAAGCGAGCGGTGAGACGCCCGTAGATCGCGCGCGCGGCGAGCACCGAGAGCTGCTGGCCGGTGATCGTGCGCACGAGCGCTCCGTAGTGGTCGTCTCGCTCGGGGCGTCCGTCACGCGCGTTGCCGAGCGGGCCCGTGCGGGCGATCAGCTGTGCGAGCACCGGGTCGCAGCGGCGCAGATGGGCGAGCCCCTTCGGCGCCGGCATCGGGAGTCTAGGCCGCCGGCAGAGCGGTCTCGAGCGACACGGGCTCGCCGTCGAGCGCGTTGAGCGCCCGCGCCACCGACATCCGCAGGCACGTGAAGCTAGGCGTGTCGCGCACCGTGTAGCGGGAGGCCTCGGTCGTGCGCAGCCGCTGCACGAGGTCGAGGAAGGTGCCGACGTCGTCGGTGTCGAAGGCCACCACGAACTCCTGGTCGTCGAGGCCGAAGCAGTAGGCGGTGTGGTTGTCCACCCCGGGGTATTCGCGCCCGATCTCGATGTGCCCCTGCATGATCTGCCAGCGCTCCTGCGCCGGCAGCGCGTACCACTCGCGCGACTTCACGAACGGGTACACGAACACGTAGGAGCCTTTGAAGCCGCGCGGGCTCACGCGCTCGTCTTCGGAGTACTCCGAGCTCTTGCGCATGCCGAGGTAGGAGTAGGGGATCTCCGCCCACTGCATCAGCCCGCTCTGGGCGAGCACCACGTGCAGCTCGTGGATCCTCTGCAGGTTCTCGGCCTCCACGGAGATCATCAGCTCCGCATCGCCCCGCGTGCCCACGAGCGAGAACGCCTGCAGCAGATGCCCGTCGGCGAAGTCCTCGCAGGCGGCCAGGAACTCGCGCTTGTGGGCCTCCCGCTCCCCGGCCGGCAGCCGCCTCCACGCCGGATCGAGCTTCAGGAACGTGTACTTGACGAAGTGCCGGGGCGCGCCCACGTCCGCGATTATCGCAGCCGCCCGTGTGGCGGCGGGTGGTGCGCGGCGGGGCGATAAAGTATTGGCTCCGTGCGGATCGCGTTGCTCTCGCCGTATTCGTGGACGTATCCGGGAGGGGTCACACGCCACATCGAGGCGCTCTCCTCCGAGCTGGCGCGCGCGGGCCACCAGACGCGCATCCTCGCGCCGTTCGACCCCGACGACCGCCTCTCGCGGCGCCTGCACCGCGGCGCCCGGCCGCAGGTACGCGACGTCCCCGACGGCTTCGTCTCGCTCGGCCGCAGCGCGGGTCTGCCCGCCAACGGGGCGGTCTCCAACATGGCCCTGACGCCGCACGCCGTGGCCACGATGCGCCGCGAGCTCCGCGAGGGCGGCTACGACGTGGTCCACCTGCACGAGCCGGTCGTGCCCACCGTCTGCTGGGACGCCCTGATGAGCCTCGGCGAGCTGCCGCTCGTCGGCACGTTCCACACCTACTCCGAGAACCAGCTCACGAACGGGATCGCAGCGGTGGCGCTCGGCGGGCGGCGGCGGATGAACCGGCTGCACGTGCGGATCGCGGTCTCGGAGGCGGCCGCGTGGACCGCGCGCCGCTTCTACGGCGGCCGCTACGCGATCATCCCCAACGGCGTGCAGCTGCAGGCGTCTCGCCCCGATCGGGTGGAGCGCGAGCTCCCCGACGGCGATCGCACGCTGCGGATCCTGTTCGTCGGCCAGGCGGTGGAACGCAAGGGCCTGCCGGTGCTGCTGCGGGCGTTCGAGGCGCTGCGCGAGCAGGTGCCCGCCACGCTCACGCTCGTCGGCGCGAGCGCCGGGGAGGTGGAGCACATGATGCTCGACGGCCGCGGGGTGAGCGCCCTCGGCAAGGTCTCCGAGGAGCGCAAGATGGACGAGCTCGCCCGCGCCGACGTCGTCTGCGCGCCCTCGCTGCACGGCGAGAGCTTCGGGATGGTGCTCACGGAGGCGTTCGCCGCCGGTGCTCCCGTGATCGCGAGCGACATCCCCGGGTACCGCGACGTGCTGCGCCACGGCATCGACGGCGAGCTGGTGGCCCCCGGCGAGGCGATCCCGCTGGCGGAGGCGCTGCGCTCGCTCGCGCTCGACCCGGCGAAGCGCGCACGGATGGCGCACGCCGCGCGCGAGCGCGCCGAGCGGTTCGCCTGGCCCCACGTGGCCGCGGAGGTGGCGGAGTGCTACGAGCGGGCCGTACGGATCGGCGTGCCCGCCGGCCGCCTCGCGCGGGCTGCGATCAGAGCGGGGCTCGCGCCCGCCGACCGCGAACCGCGGATCCCCGCCGAACGCCTGCCCAGCATGCGCGGTGCCGGCCCGAAGCCCGTCGCAGCGCCCGCCAGCCGCTGGCCGCGCGCGCTGCGCAGCGGGAAGCTGCTCGTGTCGTGCATCGGCGGCCTCGCGCTCGCGCTGCTCGCGGTCGAGCACATCGGCCTCGACCGCGTCGCAGCGAGCCTGCTCGCCTCCAAGCCCGGGCTCGTCGCCGCCGGCTTCGGGCTGATGTGCGCCTCGATGTTCGCGCGAGCGATCGCGTGGCACGCGATCCTTCGCGCCGCGCCGCTGTGGCGGCCCGCGAAACGGCGCGATGCGATGCAGGGCACCTTCATCGGCGTGCTCATGTCCTCCACGCTGCCCGCCCGCCTCGGCGAGCCCTCGCGTGCGCTGATCGTCGCGCGTCGCCTCGGTCGCGCGCGCGAGACGCTGCCGGTGGTCGCCGGGACGATGGTCTCCCAGACGCTGCTGAACCTGTGCGCGCTCACGCTGCTGGGTGTCGGTGTGTTCTCGAGCGTCAACCCGCTCGACGGCCACCACGGCGCCCTGATCGCGGCAGCGTTCGCGCCGCTGCTGGGGATCGCCCTGGTCGTGCTCGCACCCGCGCTGATCCCGTCTGCATCGATCTCCCGCGCCGCGCGCGTGGAGGGCCTGCGCACCGGCACGCGCCGCGCGCTGGAACGACTTCGGGAAGGGCTCGCGCTGTTCACGCATCCGCGACAGGCCGCCCTCGCGGGCCTGGTCCAGCTGTCTGCATGGGCGCTGCAGCTGGTCAGCGCCTGGCTGCTGCTGATGGCCTTCGGGCTCGACGCGCGCGCAGGGCTCGGCGGCGCGGCAGCGGTGCTGTTCGCTGTGAACGCCACCGCGGTGATCCCCGCGACACCGGCCAACGTGGGCCTGTTCCAGGCAGCGTGCGTGGCTGTGCTCGCGGGCTCCTACCACGTGCCGCTGCCGGAAGCGCTCGCGTTCGCGATCGTGCTGCAGGTCGTCGAGCTCGCCACCGCCGCCGTGATGGGCCTCCCCGCGCTCGTGAACGAGGGCCTGTCGTGGCGCGATGTGCGGCTGCGCACGATGCACGCAGCGCCGGTCAAGCTCGCGCCGCTGCCGCGGTCTCCTCGCGCGGGCGCAGCGCGCAGCGAAGCGTGAGCTGCGCTCCGGCGGGGGACGATGCCGCGACGGGCACGCACGACGGCGGCGCCGCGGCGTGGGTGTACGTGCTGCGCTGCGCCGACGGATCGCTGTACACCGGCTGGAGCAACGACATCCCTCGGCGCATGGCGCGCCACCGCGAGGGGCGCGCGAGCCGCTACACCGCCAGCCGACGCCCACTCGAGCTCGTGCTCGCGCTGCCGATGGCCGACCGCAGCGCCGCGATGCGCGAGGAGCGGCGCATCAAGGCGCTGCCGCGGCCGCACAAGCTCGCGCTGATCGCGGCTGCCGAGCAGCCCGTTCGCACGCTCGAGGCTGGCGCCTGAGCGGCTCGGCGCCACGCTGGGTCCGCTCGCGCGCGCGTTTGCGCCATGATGGGGGTTATGGCGAGCAGGCCTCAGGCACGCAGCGTGAAGATCTCCGACGACGAGCGCGGCGGCTGGTCCTCGGACCGACCGCGACGCGACGGCGGGCCTGCGCGGCCCGCCGACATCACCGTGCACTGCCGGGTGCTGCGCCCCGCCGACCGGCTTCGCTACTCGCCCGGCAGCCTGCTGATCGTCGCGGGCGCCTCGCACGCCGAGCGCGATGCCTTCCTTACGCGCCTGATCGAGGATCGCGCCTCGCTGCTGTCGCTCGAGAAGGTGCGCAGCCTCCTTGCGGGCCGCGTGGCCGCGGAGGAGCTCGAGGAGCGCGCCTCCGAGCTGCTCGCGGCGGCGGTCGCAAAGCGCCTGGATGCGCGTGAGACGGTCGTGCTCGCCGCCCCCGGGCTGGCGCGCGAGCAGCGCGAGCCGTTCGTGCGGATCGCGGCAGCCCTGAAGCGGCCACGCCACCTGATCCTGCTCGAGACGAGCCGCGACCAGGTCGGCGAGGACGACCTCGCGCCGCTCAACGAGCTCCGCCGCGCGCTCGACGCGGGGGAGCTCGGTGCCGAGGGCTTTCAGACCGCGCTGCGGCTCGGCGGCGGCTCGGCGATCGAGGTCAAGCGGATCCTCTTCAGGCCCCCGCCGCGCGAGGAATAGCGCTGCCGCGCCACATTGCAGGCTTCAGTCGCGCGCCGTCGCGGCCGATGGGTCTGCGTGCACACGATTTCGGCTGCAACCGTCGAGGCGGAGCGGTCGGCTGCCGCGAGCGCCGATGAGCCACGCCCGCTAGACCTGCCCCAGCGGCCCCGCATGCTCGACCCCCGTCTCGTCCGCGCGGAGCTGCTGCGCGTTCGTAGCCGGTCGGGCGCTCCCGCCGCGATCGGCGTGCTGCGCGCGCATCTGCGCGCGCCCGGCCGGGAGCGCGGCTAGGGGATCGGCAGGATGACCACCGCCACGTCTGCGCCCGTGCAGGCCGCCCCGCAGGACGGCACCGCAGCGCCGCCACCACCGCGACGCGACGGCTTCGCGGCGTACGCGTGGTGCGTGTACCTCGGTGCGATGGCGCTGCTCACGGGCGTCTACGTGATCGCCCACTTCACCGGGCCGCGGTGGCTCAACAGCGGCCCCGTCTACAACCTGATCGGCGGCGCCGCCGTGGTGGCGATCGTCCAGGGCGCGCGGCACAACGACCCGCGCTATCGCCTGCCGTGGTACCTGCTCGCGGTCGGCCAGGCGCTGTTCCTCGTCAGCAACATCCTCGCCTACAACTACACGAACCTGTTCGGGAGCCCGCTGCCGCAGCCGTCGCTCGCCGACCCATACCACCTCGCCTTCTATCCGTTCTTCATCGCCGGCCTGCTGCTCCTGATCCACGAGCGCAGCCAGACGCGCGACCGCTCCGGGCTGATCGACGCGCTGATCGTCACCGTCGCCCTGGCAACGCTGCTGTGGGTCTATCTGATCGCGCCCTACTTCGACGCCGAATCGCTGTCCACCCTGCGCCGGATCACGTCGATCGCCTACCCGACGATGGACATCGTGCTGCTCGCCGCGGTCGCGCGCGCGGTCGCGGGCAGCCGCCGCACCGAGCCTGCGTTCGCGCTGCTGCTCGCCGCAGCGATCGCGCTGCTGATCAGCGACGGCGTGTACGGGGTGCGCATGCTCGAAGGCGGCTACAGCATCGCCGGCGTGATGGCCTCCGGCTGGGCCGTGTTCTTCGCGCTGCTCGGCACCGCTGCCCTGCACCCCTCGATGCGGCTGCTGTCCGAGCCCGTGCCGGAAACCGAGGTGCGCCTGACGCGCGCTCGCCTGGCGCTGCTCGGCTGCGCGAGCCTCACCGCGCCGTTCGTCATCATCGTCCGTGAGGCGCTCTCGGAGTCCGTTGAAATCTATGAGCTGGTGGGCGCCTCCGTGGTGATGTTCGCGCTCGTGCTGTGGCGGATGTCGACCCTGATGCGCCTGCACGAGCGGTTCGCCGAGCGGGAAGCCCAGCTGCGCTCGCAGACGCGGCTGAGCGCCCTGATCCGCAACGCCAGCGACGTCGTCTGCATCGTCGCGCGCGACGGTCGCATCACGTTCATGAGCCCGTCGGTGAAACGGACGTTCGGGCGCGCGCCGGAGGAGCTGCTCGGGACCTCGATCGCGTCGCTCGCGCATCCCGAGGAAGCCCAGCGCCTCGACGCCTTCCTGACCGCTGTAGCCGCCCCCGAGAGCACGCGACCCGCGCTCGGCGAGTTCCGGATCCGCAACGCTGCGGACGAGTGGCGCGACGTGGAGGCGCTCGGGACCAACCTGCTCGACGACGAGCAGATCGAGGGGATCGTGCTGAACATCCGCGACATCAGCGAGCGCAAGGCCTTCCAGGCCGAGCTGGAGCACCAGGCGTTCCACGACACGCTCACCGGCCTGCCAAACCGTGCGCTGTTCGGCAACCGCGTCGAGCACGCGCTCGCCAGCCAGCGCCGCAGCACCAGCAAGGTCACGGTGCTGTTCCTGGACGTGGACGACTTCAAGGTGGTCAACGACAGCCTCGGTCACGCCGCCGGCGACGAAGTGCTGCGCGAGGTCGCACGCCGGATCGACGAATCGATGCGGCCCGTCGACACCGCAGCCCGGCTCGGCGGTGACGAGTTCGCAGTGCTCCTGCACGAAGCCGAGAGCGAGCTGCAGTCCGTCGAGATCGCCCAGCGGCTGATGTCGACCCTGTCCGCGCCGATCGCGCTCGGCGGGCGCGCGGTATCGGTCGCGGTGAGCGTGGGGATCGCGCTCGGCGACCAGGGCGCCGCCTCCCCCCGCGACGCCGAGGAGCTGCTGCGCAACGCCGATGCGGCGATGTACATGGCCAAGGAGAGCGGCAAGGGCCAGTACCGGATCTTCGAGCCCGAGATGCACGCGAAGGCGCTCGCGCGGCTGGAGCTCAAGGGCGACCTGCAGCGCGCGCTGGAAGCGGGCGAGTTCACGCTCCGGTTCCAGCCGATCATGGACCTCACCAAGGGCGACATGGCCGGGATGGAGGCGCTGGTGCGCTGGGAGCACCCCACGCGCGGAACCGTTCCGCCGCTGGAGTTCGTCCCGCTGCTCGAGGACACCGGGCTGATCGTGCAGGTCGGCCACCACGTGCTCCGCGAGGCATGCGCGTTCGCCGCGCGCATGCAGGCGGAATGCCCACGCGAGCCGCCCCTGTCGATGGCCGTCAACGTGTCCGTCGCGCAGCTGCAGCGCGCGGAGTTCGTCGAGGAGGTGCGCGACGCGGTCGCCGACAGCGGCATCGTCCCCAGCAGCCTCACCCTCGAGCTGACCGAGAGCGTGATGATGCAGGACATGGAGCTCAGCATCATGCGCCTGAACGCGCTTCGCGAGGTCGGCGTGAAACTCGCGATCGACGACTTCGGGACCGGTTACTCGTCGCTGAACTACGTGCGCCAGTTCCCCGTGGACGTGCTCAAGATCGATCGCTCGTTCCTCGCCGACCGCAACCCCGAGGTCACCGAGCTGACCGCCGCGATCGTCCAGGTCGCACGCATCTTCAACCTGAAGGCGGTCGCCGAGGGGATCGAGAGCGACGGGCAGCTCGAGCAGCTGCAGGGGATCCAGTGCGACTTCGGCCAGGGCTTCCACTTCGCCGAGCCGCTCGAACGCGACGAGATGCTCGCGCTCGCGCGCGAGCAGCAGGACCGTGCCGCGCGCGTCCGGTCGGGCTGAGCGTCAGCCCGCCATCGCAGGCTCGCCGGCGCCCGGTAGGTCGTCCTCGGATTCCACCGCGCCGTCGGGCGGATCGGTGTCGTCGAGTGCGCCGAACAGCGAGGGGTCGCGGTTGGAGCCGCGGATCACGTCGTCGGGGCTGCCCTCGGCGGGCAGCCGCCCCTGGCGCGTTCCGAAGTAGATCGCCTGTGGGTGGTGTGCGACGAGCGCGAGCGTCGACTGCTCGGGCTCGGGCGCGTAGCCGTCCGTGATCGACATCCCGATCTGCCCGAGGTCGAGCAGCTCGTCGACCTTCAGGTGCTCGCTCTGCTCGGGCACCGCGGGGTAGCCCCACGAGTAGCGCCGTCCCTGGGTCGCGGGGATCCCGAGCATCGTGCGGACCTCGTAGTGAAGCCACTCCGCGAGCCCCTCGGCGGTCTGCACGCCGAGGCCGTGGACGAAGTACTGCTCAGCGAACTCGCCTTCGGACTCCAGGCGCGCCATCAGCTCGGTCACCTCCGAGCCGACCGTCACCGCCTGCAGCGCGATCACGTCGAGCTCCGCGGGCGGCCTGCCGTCGACCGCGGGGCGGAAGAAGTCGGCCAGGCAGATCCGCTCACCCTTGGGCTGGCGCGGGCACACGAACCGTGTCAGCTCGGTCTCGCGGTCCCCGGCGCCGGGACCGGCGAGCACGACGATCTCGTTGCCGAGCGCGTAGCAGGGGAAGAAGCCGAGCAGCGCGCGCGGGTGCAGGTAGGCATCCCTGCCCTCGCCGCCGTGCAGCGCCTGCTGCCACATCCGCTCCAGGCGCGGCCGGAAGTCGTCGCGCAGCAGCGCCTGCCACTCCTCGCCTTTCTTGCCCCGGCCGCCCCAGTGGAGCTTGAACAGCACGTGCGTGTCGAGGTGCCTGTACAGCTCGTCCAGGTCCACCGGCATCTCGCGCACGCCCCAGAACGGGGGCTCCGGCACGGGTGCGTCGGGCCGCGCCGCAGAGCGCACCGAGTCGTCGCTGAAGTCGAGCTCCTCGTCGGGCTCCTCGCCCTTCTCCCGGAACGCCTGCGCGCCCGCGCGCAGCTTGTCCACGAGCGCGCCACGCGCGTCGGAGTCGATCAGCTGATCCATCACGGCGAGGCCCTCGAACGCGTCCTTGCAGTAGAAGACGCCGGGGTCGTAGACCTCCTCGGACTCCCTGCCGCCGGGATACAGCGCGCGGTAGCCAAACGCGCGGTTGATCGCTGCGCCGCCGATCAGCACGGGGTATGTCATCCCCTTGGCGTGCAGCTCCTGGATGCACGCGGGCATCTGCTTGGACGTCGACACCAGCAGCGCGGAGAGGCCGATCGCGGTCGCCTCGTGCTCGACCGCTGCGTCGAGGATCGTCTGGATCGGGACCTGCTTGCCGAGATCCACGACCGTGTACCCGTTGTTGGTGAGGATCGTGTTGACGAGCGACTTGCCGATGTCGTGCACGTCGCCGAACACGGTCGCGAGCACGACCGTCCCCTTCGTGTAGCCCTCGATCTTGTCGAGGTATTTCTCGAGCTGGGCGACCGCACGCTTCATCACCTCTGCGGACTGCAGGACGAACGGCAGGATCAGCTCGCCCGCGCCGAATTTGTCGCCGACCTCTTTCATCGCGGGGAGCAGCACCTCGTTGAGGGTGGGCACCGCGCCGATCTTCTCCACGCTGCGGTCGATCCAGTCCTCGACGCCCTCGCGGCGACGGCGGAGGATGTGGAAGTGCAGAGCCTCCTCGGGCTCCATGCCGTCGGTCGGGTCGCCCGCGGCCTCGTCGGACTCCTCCTCGCCCTTGGACTCGAAATGCGCGATGAACCGCTCCAGCGCGTCCTCGCGGCGGTTGAACACGAGGTCGTCCGCCAGCTCGCGCTCCTGCTCGGAGATCTCCCCGTAGGGGGTGATGTGGTTGGGGTTGACCATCGCCAGGTCGAGCCCCGCCTGCACGCAGTGGTGCAGGAACACCGAGTTCAGGACCGCGCGTGCTCCCGGCGAGACCCCGAACGACACGTTCGAGACGCCCAGCGACGTCTTCACCGACGGGATCTCCGCCTTGATCCGACGGATGCCCTCGATCGTCTCGACCGCCGAGGGCCTCCACTCCTCGTCGCCGGTGGTGAGCGTGAACGTGAGGCAGTCGAAGATCAGCACCTCCGGGTCCAGGCGATGCTCCTCGCAGCAGAGGTCGCGGATCCGCTTGGCGATCTCCACCTTGCGCTCGGCGGTCTTCGCCATGCCCACCTCGTCGATCGTCAGCGCGATCAGCGCGGCGCCGTGGGCGAGCGCGACCGGGACCACGCGGTCGAGCTTGTCGCGTCCCGCCTCGAGGTTGACCGAGTTGACGATCGCCCGTCCCGGGATCTGCTCCAGCGCGCGTTCGATCACCTCGGGCTCCGTGGAGTCGATCTGGATCGGCGCCGGCTGGGTGAGCGAGATCTTCTTCGCGAGGATCCGCATCTGCTCGTCCTCGTCCTGGCGCTCGGTCAGCGCCACGCACAGGTCGAGCACGTGCGCGCCGCCCGTCACCTGGTCCTCTGCAACCTGCACGAGGCCGTCGTAGTCGTCGGCGAGCAGCAGCTCCTTCGCCTTGCGCGAGCCCTGCGAGTTGACGCGCTCGCCGACCATCGTCGGCCGTGGCTCCTGGACGAGCGGCGTCGCCGCCATCATCGACGACAGGTGCGCTGCGCGGGCCTGCGGCCTCGGCCCGACCTCACGGCCGCCCACCCGGTCCACGATCGCAGCGATGTGCTCGGGGGTGGTTCCGCAGCAGCCGCCCACGATGCCCACCCCGTAGCGCTCGACGAACTCTGCGAGCGCGTCGGCGAGCGGCTCGGGCTGCTCGGGGAAGATCGTCTCGCCGTCGGGACCCTGCAGCGGCAGGCCCGCGTTGGGGATGCACGCCACGGGCACCGGGCAGAACTCGCCGAGGAAGCGGATCGCGTCGCGCATGTCCTCGGGCCCGGTGGAGCAGTTGAGCCCGATCACGTCCACGCCGAGCGCGTGCAGCGTGGCCAGCACCGCGGAGATGTCGGTCCCGAGCAGCATCTTGCCGCCGTTGGGCAGCAGCGACACGGAGGTGTGGATCGGGAGGGAGCGCCCTGTGGCCTTGAACGCGGCGCGCACCCCGAACACCGCAGCCTTCACCTCGAGGATGTCCTGCGCGGTCTCGATGATGATCAGGTCCGCGCCGCCGGCGATCAGGCCCGTCGCCTGCTCCTCGAAGACCGTGGCCAGCTCCCCGAAGGAGATCTGCCCGAGGGTGGGATCCTCGGAGGCGGGGAGGAAGCCTGTGGGGCCGATCGAGCCTGCAACGAAGCGTGTCTCGCCCGCCGCCCGGCGCGCGATCTCGGCCGCTTTCGTGTTGATCTCGAGCGTGTGCTCGCCGAGGCCCCACTCGTCGAGCTTCAGCCGGGAGCCCTGGAAGGTGTCGGTCTCGACCACCTCCGCACCCGCCTCGAGCATCGAGGAGTGCACGCCCTCGATCACGTCGGGACGGTGGAGGACGAGCGCCTCGTGGCACTTGCCCTCGAGGCCGCCGTAGTCCTCGCTGGTGAGCTCGAACTGCTCGAGCGTCGCGCCCATGCCGCCGTCGTAGACGACCACGTGGCGCGCTATCGCGTCAAGGTAATCCCGCATGCAGCCATGCTAGCTAGTGGTTGTTCGCCGCCACCGTGCGCGATGCGCTGCCCGGACCCCATCGCGCAGCGCAGAAAGCGCCCGGGGAGGGCCGCCGGTGCGCGGCGGCGTGCGCTGCGCGGGGCCGGCCGGCCCCGCGCAGGTGCGCCTCTCGAGCTTCCGGCTAGCCGGAGAGCCCTTTGAACTCGAGTTTTTCCTGGTTGGTGACTTTGATGGCCCCGTTCAGCCCAGCCTGTTCGCCGGAACCCGAGCCGAACCTCGCGCTGAGCACGTCCTTCGGCTGTTCTTCGAGCGATTCAGGCGACTGGAGCCCCGCTTTGGCTTTGAAGGCCAGCGAGTAGGCCGGCACCATTTTGTCGATCGGGGTGATCGGTGCGATCACCGACCCGGTCACGCTGAGCGCTTCTTTGGAGGCGCCGCACGTGGCCGAGATGAACGCCGGGGATTGCGCCAGGTCCCAGCCGAGCGCGGCCCTGGGACCTTCGGGCGTCACCACGTCTTTGATGAACCCGAGTTCGGTCGCCATCGTGCCGGTGCGCAGTTCGCCCGAGGACGCGCCCGAGCTCGTGCACGGTTCTTTGCCGACCGCGTTCACGCAGCCGGTGAGCGTGATGCTCAGCGAAGCGGTTTTCGTGCTGGTGTATTCGCCGGTGGTCGACGATCCGGTGCACGTCACCTTCTTCTTGCCCACCGTTTCCAGCGTGGTGGTTTTGCCCGCGCCGCTGAAGTGCTTCGCAACAGCGCCGGGCTCCCATTCGAATTTGCCCACGTGCTGGGGTACTTCGAACGTGCAGCCGGAGTCGCCGTAGAGGCCGTGGGAGACCGTTTCTCTGCCCACTTTTTCTGACGTCGCTTTCACGCAGCGCCCGATCTCGGGCAGTTTCAGCTGGGTGCGCACGATGTTCGCGCCCGTCTGCTCGAGCGAGCCCGAGAGCACAGCGGTGTTCTTTCCGCTGGGCGCGGGCAGGCCCACGATCAGGTCGACGCTCGGATCAACGACGAGCGAGAGCAGGCCCGCACAGCCGTTGGCGCCGGGCACCGCGAACGCGTTGTCCACCAGCGAGGTGCCGCTGAACACGTTGATCTTGCCGTCACCGGCGAACGTGAGCGTGCCCGGACTGCCTTCGATCGGTTTGTTCGGACCGGGCGGGCTCGTAGTGCCGGTGGTCAGGTGCGGCGTGAACGGTTCGCTGTCAGATCCCACGTAGCACGCGTTCAGGAGCAGCGGGTTGTCGAGTTTGACCTTCAGCGGAAGCGTCACCGCCGTGCCCTGGCGCGTTGCGGTGTTGGCGATGTTCACGAGCACCGTGCCCGCGAGTTCGGCGGTCGCCGTCACTTCGGTCAGCGGCCCGAGGATTTCGATCCCGATGATTCCGCCCGGCACTTCGAGCGGGGTCTTGGACAGCGTGTTGCCGTCTTTGGCCGGGACGAGCGCTTCGGTTTTGTTGGAGAGGCCGCCCTGAAGGATCACGGTCTTGTTGACCGGGACGGTCTTGTTGCCGATCGTGAATTCCCCGCTCGTCGTCGTGGAGTAGATGCACGAGCTGACTTCGGGGTTTTCGTAGGGGCAGTCCTTGAAGACTTCGAATTCCTTCGTTATGCCCGCCATGGCCGGCGCGGCGAGCGCGCTCAGGCTGGCAAGCGCCGCCACAGCGAGGGCGAGCGCCCATCGCCGCAGTGCGACGCGTGTGCTGCCGCCGGTCATGCGGGCGCCGTTGCGTCCGTTGCTCCGATGCACTGGTACATCCTCCTTTGGGCGCCCGACCCCCCGGTGCGCGGGCGCCTCCCTCGATTGACGTCGCCGGCTTACATGCCGCCCGGCGGCCGTACACCCACGATACAACCTCACGCCTCGATGTCCAGCGGGTTCGCGAGACCCTTACGGGCCTCTTAAGCGGACAGCGCCGCCCCTAAGGGGCGGCGCTGCCGTGTCCTGAGTACCAACGAGGGGCTATTCGACGGATGCTTTGTACTCCGCCTTTTCGGGGAGCGTGAGTTTGATCGACGCCTGCAGCCCGGCCTGTTCTTCGGTGCCTCCACCGAACCGCGCGTGCAGGATGTTCTTGGGTTCTCCTTCGAACGATTCGGGAAGCTGCGCGCCGAGTTTCTGTTTCGGCGCGATCGTCAGCGTCGTACCCATTTTGTTGACGTTCGTGATCGGCGCGATCACAGAGCCGGTCACGTTGACCGCTTCTGCCACCGCACCGCACGTGGCGCTGATGAAGGACGGGCCTTCACGCTGCAGCAGGTAGCCGAGCTTGGCCACGACGCCCGTTTCTTCCTTGACGTCCTCGATGAAGCCGGTCGTCGCGGAGACGCCCGGGATCGAGATCACGCCCGCACCCTGGCCTTCGCTGTGGCAGCTTTCTTTGAACGCCGTGTAGGAGCAGCCGCTCAGCGTGATGTTCATCGACGCGGTTTTCGGCCCGGTGAATTCGCCCGCTGCGCTCGTTTCGGTGCAGACGATCTTCTTTTTGCCGAACGTTTCCAGCGACGCGGTTTTGCCCGAGCCGGTGAAGTGGTTCGACGTGAGCCCCGGGACCCATTCGTTTTTCCCGACGAGCTGGGGCGTTTCGAAGGTGCACCCAGAGCCTTCGTAGAGGCCGTGGTACACGAGCGTTCTGCCCACTTTTTCGGCTGTCTCTTTGACGCAGCGGCCCAGTTCCGGCAGCGGGAGCTCGTGGCGGACGACCGCCGCACCGGACTGCAGGGTCGAGCCCGACAGGATCGCGGTGTTCTTGCCGGAGGCCGCCGGCAGGCCCGCCTTCAGGTTCACCGCGGGGTCGACCACCGCTGAGAGCGGTTCCGCGCAGCCCCTTGCTTCCGGCGCCGCGAACGAGTTGTCCACGAGCGAGGTGTTCTGGAAGACGTTGATTTTCCCGCCGCCCGCGAAGGCGACCGAGCCCGCGCTGCCTTCGATCGGGGTGTTCGGCCCGGGCGGGCTGGTCGTGCCGGTCGTGAGCTGCAGCGAGATCGGTTCGGTGTCCGAGCCGATGTAGCACGTTTCCCCAAGCGACGGGTTTTCGAGCTTCGCCTTGACGGGCAGCGACACCGCGGTCCCTTCGCGCGTCCCGAACGCCCCGAGGAACACGTTCACCGGACCAGCGAGTTCGGCCACCGTGTTGACTTCGTTGAGGTTGCCGATCCCCGGTAGCCCGGTCAGGCCGCCCGGGAGTTCGAGCGGCGTTTTGGAGAGCGTGTCGCCGCCTTCGGCGGGAACGAGTTCGGACTGTTCCTTCTTCAGCCCGCCCTGGAGCACCACGGTCTTGTTGACCGGCACGGTGCTGCTGCCCAGATGGAATTCGCCGGAGGTCGTCAGCGAGTACAGGCACACCACCACTTCGGGGTTGCCGATCGGACAGTGCGAGAACGCTTCTTCGAATTCTTTGTGGATGTTCGCCTGGGCCGGCGCGGCGCCGCCGCCGAGGGCGGCGAGCAGCAACGCGACCACCGCGAGCGCGGGAAGGAGGAGCCTTCTGCGCCCCCCGACGACAAGCCTCCGTTCAACAGCCCTTCTGCGGTCCATCCTCCATGCCTCCTGTGCGTTGCCCTCCACTGCCCGGCCACGGCTTACAACGACGGCCGATCTGTACGTCTCCGGTACACCTAGGCCCCAAGTCGTACGAAGATCCTACAGCGGGTGTCAACCTGCGCTTTCGCCCCTCCAGGCCCGGCAGCCGATTTACACCACCGGCGGTCGATACCCGTTCTGAGGCGTCGTAAACGTCATGCGCAGGATCGTGCAACCCGACGGCTGGGGGCTCCTCCGCGACCGGCAGATTCCTCAGGACCGCATGCATCCGATACGCGCGCACGGGCGTAGAACGGGGTGACACCCTCGAAGGAACGACGGCGTGTCAACCCAGTGAAGCCAGGCCCGCGGGCGGTCCTTGGCCGCGCGCGGGCCAACTGCGGGGCTACCTCCCCCGTAAGGCCGAGGGGGTCGGGTGGATATGGAGACCCACCCGACCCCCTCGGAGCAGCTCGGTGCGCCTCGCGGCGGGGCGTCGCTCCCCGACGACCCTGCTGCCGGCGTTGCAGCCCGCCGGCGGGGCCCCCCGGCCTCTGCCGGCGCGGCTCCCGCCGCGCCGGGCGCTACTTGATGAACAGCATCTCCGAGTACTTGGGGAGCGGCCACAGGTCGTCGGCCACGATCCGCTCGAGGCGGTCTGCGACATCGCGCACGTCGTTCATCGCGGTCGTGACGGTGTCGCGCATGTAGGCCGCCTCCTTGTGCGCGTCCTCGGGGTGGTTGACATCGAGGTTCGCGTCCTCCAGCTCGAGGATCGCGAAGTGCAGCTCTTTCACCAGCGGCTCGACCTCCCCGACCAGGTCCTCCAGGCCGCTCGCGCGGAGCTCGGCGAGGTAGCGGACCGACGCGGGCAGGAGCATCGTGCGCGCGATCGAGGCGGCCGTCTCCGCCTCGATGTTGACGTTGATGACGTACTGCTCGGTGAACACCTCTTCGCGCGATTCGAGCTCGCGCTTGGAGAGCACTTTGTACTTTTTGAACGCCGCCACGGTCTGTTTGTTCGTGAGCCACGGCAGCGCCTCGGGGGTCGTCTTGAGGTTCGCGAGGCCGCGTTTGGCGGCCTCCTTGTGCCACGCCTCCGAGTAGCCGTCGCCGTCGAAGACGATCTGCTTGTTGGAGGTCCACACCTCCTTGACGACGCTGGTGACAGCCTTCTCGAGCGTGGCGCCCTGTTTCTTGAGCGCCGCGGTGAGCTTGTCGGAGAGCTCGTCGATCGCCTCCGCCACGATCGTGTTCAGCACCGTGTTCGGGAACGCGGGCGAGCTGCTGGAGCCGAGCGCCCGGAACTCGAACTTGTTGCCGGTGAACGCGAACGGGCTCGTGCGGTTGCGGTCGCCGCCGTGAAGCGGCATCGGCGGGAGGACGGGGGTCCCGAGCCCGAGGAACGAGCCGGGTTTCGAAGCCACCGTTTTCCCGCCCGCGATCGCCGTGAAGACCTTCTCGAGCTCCGCGCCGAGGAAGATCGAGATGATCGCCGGCGGCGCCTCGTTGGCACCGAGGCGGAAGTCCTGCCCGGCGCTCGCGATCGACGCGCGCAGCAGCGCCTGGTGCTTGTTCACAGCTGCGATCACCGCGGCGCAGAAGAACAGGAACTGCAGGTTCTCGGCTGGGGTGTCGCCCGGGTCGAGCAGGTTCAGGCCGCTGTCGGTGCCCATCGACCAGTTGTTGTGCTTGCCCGAGCCGTTGACTCCCGCGAAGGGCTTCTCGTGCAGCAGGCAGATCAGCCCGTAGCGGCGGGCGGTGTTCTCCATCACCTGCATCGTCAGCTGCTGGTGATCGGAGCCCACGTTGGAGTTCTCGAAGATCGGCGCCACCTCGTACTGGTTCGGCGCGACCTCGTTGTGGCGCGTCTTGATCGGCACGCCGAGCTTCGCCAGCTCGAGCTCGACCTCGAGCATGTAGGCGAGGATCCGCTCGGGGATCGATCCGAAGTAGTGGTCGTCCAGCTCGTGGCCCTTCGGCGGCTTCGCGCCGAACAGCGTGCGCCCCGTCGTGACCAGGTCGGGGCGTTCGAAGAAGTACTGCTCGTCGATGAGGAAGTACTCCTGCTCGCAGCCGATCGTGGTGAACACGCGCGAGGCGCCCTCGATTCCGATCAGGTCGAGCGCGCGGATCGCCGCGCGCGAGAGCGCATCCATCGAGCGCAGCAACGGGATCTTGTGGTCGAGCGCCTCGCCCGTCCACGAGGTGAACGCGGTGGGGATGCACAGCAGCGCCCCGTTGGGGTTCTCGAGGATGAACGCGGGGCTCGTCGGATCCCAGGCTGTGTAGCCGCGCGCCTCGAAGGTCGCGCGGATCCCCCCCGTCGGGAACGAGGAGGCGTCGGGCTCGCCCTGGATCAGCTCCTTGCCGGAGAACTCCGCGATCGCCGTGCCGTCGCCCACGGGCCCGTAGAACGAGTCGTGCTTCTCGGCGGTCGAGCCGGTGAGCGGCTGGAACCAGTGCGTGTAGTGCGTCGCGCCCTTCTCCATCGCCCATTCCTTCATCGCCTGGGCGACCGAGTCGGCGAGCGTGGTGTCGAGGGCCTCGCCGCGCGCGAGCGTGCGCTGCAGGGCCTTGTAGACGTGCTTCGGCAGCCGGCTGCGCTGGACCGCCGCCGAGAACACGTTCGCGCCGAAGACCTGGTTGTCGGGGCTGGTCAGGTCGAGCGCGCCGAGCGCGGCCCCGTTTGCGCTCCACTGTGCAGCGGTTACGTTCTGCTGGCGAGTCCTGGGCATGAGGTGGGTCGAATCCTCCTGGAAAAAAGGGACGCAGGCATGCGCCCGAACGGGGCGTCGATCAGCAATCGTAGTGCCGCGGCGCGCCCGGGGCATCTACCGTCTGGCGAAAGGCGTTGCACGCCGTTTGGACAACCGGCCAATCGCCGCCAGCGGGCGGGGCGCCGGCGGGCGGGGCGGCGGTGCGGCGAGGAGGGCGGGGCGGCGGCCGCCGGGGCGCCGGCCGCTCAGGGGCTCGCCGGTGCGGACCCCGTTTCGACCTTGCCGGTGTTCGGGTTGACCACCCTGTGCGAGGGGGCCGCCGCGATGTTCACCGCGAAGGAGCCGCGCAGCGAGCCCTTGGAGGCGCGCGCGCCCGACCGTCCCGCGAGCCCCGCACCCACGCTGTAGCTGACCACGTGCCGGCCCGCTGTGACCGCCACCACCTGCCACCTGAACGTGCGCGTGGCGCCGGCGGCGAGCGGGCCGAGCGCCCAGGTGTTCACGTACGCGGTCTGGCCGCTGCCGGGCTTGCTCACGTCCTCGCTCTGGACGGGCGGGGTCGGCGCGCTGCCGGGCCCCCGTTCGATCGCCCACACCGGGCGCGAGCTGGCGGCCAGCTGGGGATAGTTCGAGTGGTAGTTGAACGAGTCGACCGTCACTGCGACGTTGGGGATCGCCTTCGAGCCGCTGTTGCGCACCACGAGCGAGAGCGTCGCGGGCCGTGCGACCGCCTGCTTGGTCGGGAAGCTCGCGTGCAGCAGTTCCATCGGAAACGTTTCGTGGGGTTCGCCGGCGGTCTGTTCGGAGCCCCCGCACCCCGCGAGCAGCGCGCACGTGCCCAGCAGCGTCGCCGCTCCGGCGCTGGCCACCGCTCGCCGACCGCCGCGACGACGCGCGCGACCGACGTCGCAAGCGCGGCACGCGGCCGCGAGGATCGCTCTCCACCCACCCCGCACGATCGCGCCACGATACCAGCGGGGCTCGGCGCCGTCGCCGAGGATCGGACGGGTGGTGCTGGCGCCCCGCAGGCGCATGGCGTAGAGTTCGCAAGCGCATCGACCTTGCCACCCGAGGAGGGGTAAGCCGAGATGGTTCGCAGCCTTGCCGAGCGGGCGTATTTCCCCACGAGGAACCTGCTCGAGGAAATCGGGGACATGATGATCCTCACGGGCAAGACCATCTGGTCGGCGTTGCGTCCTCCGTACCCGTATGGGGGGGAGTTCGTCTCCCAGTTCCTGTTCGCGCTGCGGCTGTGCTGGTTCCCGCTGCTCGTGTCCACGGTGTGCATCTGCTACGCCGCCCCGGGGTTGCAGGCGGCGAACTTCCTGACGATCTTCGGGGCGCTCGACCGGCTGGGGGGCTTCTTCGTGCTCGGCGCGGTGCGCGAGATCGGACCGTCGGTGACGGCGATCGTGCTCGCGGGGGTGGCGGGCACCGCGATCACCGCCGACCTCGGCGCCCGCAAGGTGCGCGAGGAGCTCGACGCGCTGCAGGTGCTCGGCGTCGACCCGGTCAAGAACCTCGTGGTGCCCCGGTTCCTCGCGCTGATGGTCGTCACCGGGCTGTTCGACATCTACGCGCTGCTGTTCGGCATCTTCGGCGGGATCATCGCCGAGCTCGTCAACGGCCAGGCGCTCGGCCCGTTCTGGGCGACGCTGTTCGCGAACGCGTCCACCACCGATCTGTGGGGGTCGGTGCTGAAGACCACGATCTACGGCGCGATCATCGCGATCGTCTGCTGCTACAAGGGCATGGCCGCATCCGGCGGCGCCGAGGGCGTCGGTCGCGCCGTCAACGAGGCCGTCGTGCTCGCGTTCACCGCGATCTTCTCCTTCGACTACGTCTTCACGCAGACGCTGCTCGCCACCCACCCCCAGATCCTCGTGATCAAGTAGACCGTGAACGACCTGCTCGCAATGCCCCGCGAATGGCTCGCCGCGACCGGCGAGATCGGCCGCTTCACGGGCGAGATCGTGCGCGACGTGTGGGGCCTGCGCGTGTTCCGGTTCTTCGGCGAGGCGCTGCGCCAGTGCGGGATCCTGATCGTCGGCTCGACCACGATCATCTGGACGCTGATGTTCATCCTCGGCCTGCAGTGCGGGATCGAGGGTGCCTACTTCACCGCCGCGCAGGGTGCGCCCGCGTACTCGGGCGTGTTCACGGCGTGGTGCGACCTGCGGGAGATCACGCCTTACGCGTTCGGGTACATGATGGCGGCCAAGGTCGGCACGGGGATCGTGGCCGAGCTCGGCGCGATGCGCATCAGCGACGAGATCGACGCGCTCGAGGTGATGGGCATCAACTCGATGACGTTCCTGTGCGCGACGCGCCTGCTGGCCTCCTGGCTGGTCCTCCCGTTCATGTACATGGCGGGGATCGGCGCGGCGTTCCTCGCCTCCTACATCGCGGTGGTGCTGCAGATCGGCTACGTGTCGAGCGGCGGCTACTTCCTGATCTTCTGGCAGTTCCAGAATCCGCCCGATTTCTTATACAGCCTGATCAAGGCGATGTTCATGGCTACCGCGATCGTGCTCGTGGCCTGCTACTACGGGTACAACGCCTCCGGAGGGCCGGTGGGCGTGGGCAAGGCGACCGCGAAGTCGATGGTGCTCAACTTGATCCTCGTACACCTCATCGGAATGCTCGGCACCCAGTTCTTCTGGGGCGCCAACCCCAGAGCGCCAATCGGCGGCTAGGCCGTGAGCAGCACGCAGCAGCGGCCAGAGGCCGACGAGGACGAGTTCCAGTACCACCGCGGCACCACCCACCACCATGGTGGGGAGGACGCGATCGAGTTCGTGGACGTGCACAAGTCGTTCGGGCGCAACCACGTCCTGCGCGGGCTCAACATGTCGCTGCCCGAGAACAGGATCTCGATGATCCTCGGCCCGTCCGGCACGGGCAAGTCGGTGTGCATCAAGCACATCGTCGGGCTGCTCTATCCGGACGAGGGCGACGTGATCGTGCACGGGCACTCGGTGCCGAGCCTGCCCGACGCGGAGCTGTTCGAGATGCGCAAGAAGTTCGGCGTGCTGTTCCAGGACGGCGCGCTGTTCGGCTCGCTGAAGCTCTACGACAACATCGCCTTCCCGCTGCGCCAGCACACCGAGAAGAGCGAGGAGGAGATCGA